>JAMXLJ010000089.1 GCA_024281095.1 Acidimicrobiia bacterium
CCGACACGACGACGAGGCCGTGGCGGGGTGTCTTCATCGGCGGCAACGTCGACCAGGTGTTGGACCCGAGATCCAACGCCTCCACCGTGTCGAACACACCTGTCGGCTTCTCACCACCAACCGTCACCAACCGCTTCCCCACGATCGCCGCACCCAGACCACCCCGCGGCGTCGGCAACGCCGGCAACTGCACCCACTGATTCGCGGCCGGGTCATAACGCTCCACCGCACCCAGGTTCTTGTCCGCCGACAACGCCCGCCCACCAACGGCGTAGAAATACCGGCCGTCCGACACCCCCGCCAAGTGATCACGCAACGTCGGCATCGGCGCCACATCAGACCAACGCGACCCGTCGAACACCTCGGTCTGCGCAACCAAGCGATGATCAGCCTGCCCACCCGACACCACGATCTTGTCGCCCACCACCGCAGCCGCGCCCGCCGCACGCGGATGCAACAACCCCGGCAACTCCACCCACGCCCCGTTGCGCAACGCGAACACACGATTCGACGCGACCGAATCCAACACCGGACCGTTCGGGATCCACCCGCCGATCACGACCATCTCGCCCCGGTACACCACCGCCATGTCGTGATGCAGCGGCACCGGAAGATCCGGACCCGACTGCCACGTCGAGATCGTCGGGTCATACCCCTCGACCTTCGTCGTCGCCCCCGAATCCGTCAGCCCGCCAAACAACCACACCGACCCCTGCCACACCACCGACGCCAACTGCTGACGCGCCGTCGGCGCACTCGGCAACGCGCGCCAGGCCGAGGCGGTGAGTTGCGTGGGCGGGGCGGCCGGAGCCGCACGACCCGGCTTGCTCTTGCCGCCACCGCCGAGCACGGCCACCGCAACCGCGACGAGCGCGACCACGACGACGATCGCAGCCGCCACGGGCACGACGAGACCGCGCCGCCGGCTGCGTGTGCGGGACCTGCGACGCTCGGCAGCAACGGGAGATATCGGAGGGCCCGGTGGCGGCGCCGGCTCCGACGGTGCGGGCGCGGACTCGGCCGCTGGCGGTGCGGGCGGAGATCCTCCACTCGGCGATGCCGCCGCGGGCTGATCGACGAGGGTCTGAGCCCGCTCGACGCGTGGCGCGGGCTGTTCGGCTCCGTCCGGGCCCGCATCCGACCCGAGATCGACGGAGACCGTCGCGGGCCGGCTCGTGTTCAGTGTCGGCGGAGCAGGAACGCGCCCGCCGCCGCCAACGGCAGCTGCGCCGGACTGCGGGCCGCTGTCGCGCAGTTCGGGGTGGACCACTTGGACCGGAAGGAACTCACCGGCGACCGCCTCCGGGGGATTGCCGCGCGGTGGAGCGGCCTCGACGGTCATGGCCGCACCGAGTTGCATCGAGGGTGAGAGCTCGCCGAGCGCGGCGGCCAAGATGGAGCCGCTCGCGGAGATCGGCACGTTGGAGCGCGCCAGCCAACCGCGTCCCCACGTTGCCGCAGCGGATCCCGCGATCGCGACGCCGAACTCCTCCGCGCTCTGGTAACGGTCGGACGGTGACGTGGAGATCGCGCGATCGGCCACCATCGCCAGCTGCGCCGGCACATGGTGCGCGACCTCCAACAGCGGGGGCGGAGCCTCGTGCACGTGCCGGTACAGGATCGTCGCGGGATCGGTGTCGGCGGGGAACGGCAGCCGGCCGGCGAGGAGCTCGTACAGCAGCGTGCCGGCCTGGTACACGTCGGTTGCGGGCGTGAGATCACCGCCGCGGGCTTGCTCGGGCGCGATGTAGGCCGGCGTGCCGAGCACTTCACCAGCGCGCGTCGCCAACGTCGACGCACCGCCCACCACTTTCGCAATGCCGAGATCGGTGACCTTGAGCGTTCCGTCGCCGGTGAACATCAGGTTCTCCGGCTTCACGTCGCGGTGCAGCACGCCGTGTCGGTGCGCGTGATGAAGCCCCGCACAGACCGCGAGCAGGATTGCGCACGACACGTCCGGCGTGAAGCCGCCGGCGTGGAACCGGCTCCACACGGTGCCGCCGGTGAGGCGCTCCATGACGAGCAGGCAAACACCTTCGTAATCGACGAAGTCGTAGATCGCGACGATGTGCGGATGGTCGAGTGTCGCGAGCACACGCGCCTCGGCGATGAAGCGTGCCCGCACCGCGGGATCGGCGCCGAATGCACGCGGCAGCTGTTTGATCGCGACGAGTCGCCCCAGCTGGCGGTGACGCCCTGCCAGCACGACTCCATACGCCCCCCGACCGAGCTCGCTACCTATCTCGTACGCCGGCAGCGCAGCTACGACCCGGTCGTAGTCCACCACGGCAGCAGCGTAGCTTTCGGTCGCCGCGTCGTCCGGGCGTTCCCCAGCCGGTGCGCGCTCAGCGGCTCGCTATCGGCGGTCGACTGCCCGCGCGAGCTCCCTCGTCTGGACGACGCCCTCCATCCCCGCGGCGGCTGCGGCTTCGACGAAGGCGAGCACCCGGTCATGGTGGTTGTACCGGAATGTGTCGCAGCGGTTCTCGTGCTGGATCACATCCATGCCGTGATGGGCGCAGCCGCCCATGCACACCGGCAGGGCGACACAGTTACAACACTCCTCGTTCGTGAAGGGGTTGTACCTCAGCCAGCGCTGCAGACGGCCGTTCGTGTTCTGATAATCGGACACGTGGCCGATGACCTCGTTGGGATTGCCGACCGAGTCCCAGCATTTGTAGAGCTCGCCATCGCTTCCGACAACGAGCTCGTTGGCGCGCACCGCGGTGCATGGGGCGCCGGTTCGCTGCGGCACACTCGGCCCTCCGAAGCCATAGCGCATGATGAGCTCGGTGAACTCGGTTTCCGCCTTGGCGAACTCACTCGAAGTGAAGCACGCACCCATGTACGAGGCCGACGGGGAAAGGTTGCCGTCGTCGACGCCGACGATCTGGCCGAGGTTCACCGTCAGCTTTCCCGCCAGGCCCTCAGCGGACAGGATCCGCAACAGTTCCTCGGCCCGCGGGTAGTTCCCTGCATCGACGTTCATGCGAATCGAGATTCGCAGGTACTCGACCGCGTGATGGAGGTTCTGCACGATCTGCCAGAACGTCCCCTTGCCGTTCGCGAGCGGTCGCATGCGGTCGTGCACGTCGGGGGGACCGTCGAGGCACACCTGCACGTGCTGCACTCGCCGGTCACGAAGCTGTTCGCACGTCTCCTCGTCGAGGAGATACCCGTTCGTCGTGATCGTCGCCGAGTACCCGACCTCAGCGCGATCACACCTGTCGATGAACGCGTCCGACAGGGCGAGCAGTGCACGCTTGCCGATGAGAGGCTCGCCACCGAACCACGTGACACCGAACTGCCTGATCCGCGGCAGCTGGTCGTCGAGGATCGCAAGGATGCCGGCCTGCACGTCGTCACCCATGATCGACGGGTGCTTGTCCTCGAAACAGTACGGACAATCGAAGTTGCAGCCCAGACTGGTGACGATCGTCAACCCGAACTGCGAGGTGTCGTAGCGCGTCAGGTCGTAGAGCGTCTCGAGCGCCTTCAGCTCGTCGTAGTCGTCCGAGACCAGCATGCGTCCTTTCGCCATGTCGGCGAGCAAGGCGGGTCGGACGTCCGGGTCGGGCTCGTCGTCGAGGAAGCGCCGGAGCCCGTCGTAGTCGCGTTCCGCGATCCGTAGGAGCGCGCCGCTGTTGCCGTTGTAGACGTAGCGACTGTCGCCGTGCCCGACCCAGACGTTGTACCGCGACTGCTTCACGTGAGCCGGCCTTTCACCCGATGCCCGGGTTGATGATCGAGCAGATCTCTTTCGACGCGCACGGGAACCAGATCTTCGGGGCGCAATCGCTTTGCGGGTTGCAGACCCCGTATCCCGGCGCGCTGCACTTCGTGGGACATCGCTTCGAGAAGGTCTCCACCTCCGGGTTCGCGTCCTCCTCCACCGCGCGCACGAGTTCGTCGAGGGCGGCACGAATAGCAGGCGTCAGCGCCGCGTCGGGACCGACGGCGACGCCGATGTGGACCTCGGGGGGCTCGACCACCCAGCCGCTCTGGTCGCCTGATCCCGCGCCGTCGCTCATCGTTCAGTCCTCCAACTCGCTCACATGCCGGTCCAGGTCGGGCACGCGATGATCCGGCAGTCGATGATGTACTTGTCGAGGCACGGAGACTCCGTGCGCGGCGCGCACTGGGTCTGCTTGCCGCATTTCCTGAACGCCTCGACCTCCGCCTGCTCGACGCCGGCAGGCAGCTCCTCGAGCGCGCGCACGAGCCCCTCGACCGCTGCTCGCAGCTCCGGGGTGAGCTCGTCGGCGTTCGAGATGTCAACGCTGATCAATGCCGCGTCGGGCGCCGCCGGCTCGACGACCCAGCCGGAATCTCCCTGGTCGTTCATTCGCCACCACCCATGTGCGGGAAAGCCGATGCTCGACGCCCACGGGCGCTCACTGGACGACCAGCCACGTGGGGCATTTCTCGATCCGACAGCTCTCGATCTGCTTCGCGAGGCACGGCGTCCACGTCTGCGGGTTGCAGCGCACGTTGGTGTCGCAGGTGGCCCCTTGCCGGAACGCTTCGACCTCGGGCGGCGTCTCGTCGCTCGGCACTTCTTGGATCGCCCGGATCAGGTCCTCCAATGCGGCGCGCAGCGCGGGGCTGAGCTCCGCGTGCTCGGAGAACTCAACGCTGATCAAGGCGATATCGGGGCCCGGCGGCTCGAGGATCCAACTCGAACCTGCTTCGGCGTCGTTCATGAGTCACACCTCTTGTCATGGATGCAAGACGCCGCGAGGTCCCGCCGGTTACAAGTCGCAGCCATCTTTCGCGGGACGAACGTCGCGCCGTAGGCTCACGCCCGTGGGGTCAACCCGGGGCACGGACGCTGACCTCGTCCGCGCGGCCGTCGTCGGCGATGCGGACGCGTTCGCGGTCTTGTACCGACGCCACGTCGCGGCGGTCCACCGGGTGCTGTCGGCATCCGTGCGCGACCGTGAAGCAGCTGCAGACCTCACACAAGAGGTCTTCGCGCGTGCGATCAAGGCCCTTCCGGCACTGCGCGACCCGGATCGCTTCCGGCCGTGGATCCTCGCGATCGCCCGTCATGCCGCGATCGACGCCGCACGAACCGACCCGCGTTCACGCTCGTACGACGCCGAGGCCGACGAGGGACCGCCGGACCGCGATCCCACCCCCGCGGAGCTCGCGGAGCTCGACTATCTCGTCCAGCGGGTGCGAGGGTGCATCGCCAGCCTGTCGGCGCGTGATGCCACCGTGCTCGCGCTCGTGACACAATTGGGATATTCACCCGCAGAGGTCGCACAAGCGATCGGCATCACCCCGGGTGCCGCGAAGGTCGTCCTGCACCGCGCGCGGCGGCGGCTGCGCAGTGCGATCGCATTGACGCTCCTGACCGAGAACCAGGGGGCTGCGTGCCCCGTGTTCCGCTCGGCGTACCAGCAGGGGCGGCTGGCACAGGCAGGGGCACACGCCTCGTCGTGCCCGACCTGCGCCCGCGTCGTCAACGCCGACGTCGAACTCTTCGGGGCCGGCACCGCGACCGGCTGATCCGATACCCGCGCCGCCTAATCGCCCGGGCTCTCCAAGCCGACAACGCGGAGCGCGGCGCGTTGCATTGCGTCCGCGAGCAGGTCCGGGAGCGGCGCGAGCGCCGTGACGCCAAAGCCGGCAAGCTCGTCGCCGCCGTACGCGGCCGCGACGGCGGGGGCGAGCAGTGCGGCGAGCACCACCCGCTCCTCGTCGTCGAGGTCCTCGGCGACGAATCGCCGCAGCTTCGCGAGCAAGCGCTCGACAGCGTCCCGGTCCACGCTTCTCCGGACAACATCAGACGCGCACGGTTGCGTCAAGGTGCCGCGGGCCCGAGCTGGGAGAGCGCGGCGCTCGCCCGGGCGGACGCCACCCGCTGCATCGTACGGCTGAGGCGGCCCGCCATCCTCGGGGCTTCGACGACGTTCGCAGCGGTCGCCCACAGCACCGTCTTCAGCTGGAAGGGCCGGAGCTCCGGGTGCTTCGAGCGGATCAGCGCGGCGATGCCCGCGATGTGGGGAGCCGCGAACGAGTTGCCCGTGCTCGACATCCGCGAGCCGCCCCGCCACGCGACGTCGACGTCGATGCCGGGAGCGAGGAACTCCGTCGGAGGCTCGGGGTTGTAGTGGAACCGGAACGGGTCGCGCGACATGTTGCACGCGACGCTCGTCACCGACGCGAAGAGCGACGGAAAGCTCGGCCGCACGATGTTGTTGGCCGCGGTCACGATGAGCGAGTTGCGGAAGTACCCCTCGTCGCAGATCTCGTAAAACGGAAGTGCCCACTCGCGTTTCGTGGTTCCAAGCGAGAGGTTGATGACGTCGAAGCCCTCATCGACCGCCCAAGCGAGGCCGCGAAGGAACGCGGCCGCCTTACCACCGAGCCCGCCGCCGATGACCTTCACGCTCGTGAGGCGGGCGTCCGGTGCGAGCGAGTGCACGATCCCCGCGCATGCGGTGCCGTGGCCGAAGGCGTCGTCGTGGGGGCCGCGGGCCTCCACGACGTCGCCTGCTGAGTCGATCGTGACGAAGATGCCGCGGTCAACGTCGACGCAGCCGTGCAGGTCGGGATGGTCGGCCTCGATCCCGCTGTCGACGATCGCGACCCGAACCCCCCGACCTGTCGCGCCACCCCATGCCCATTCGGGTGTCAGGTCGTCGAGCGACAGGGTCCCCGGGAGGCGCAGGGACAACGAGTCACGACTGTATGCGGGTCGGTCGGAGTCACCCACTGGCGAGGAGAGCGGCAAGGAGCGTCGCGACGGTCGCGTACCGTCCAGGGTCGGAATCAGCCAGGCGGCGTAACTCGCCGGCTAGCTCGTTCGGCAGAGGCACGCCAGCACGGGCCGAGGGGAGAGCCGCGAGCGCGACACCCGCGATGCCCGCCAACATCGTCGCGAGCTCGACGTCGTCGAAGCTGAACTTCTCGGATCCGAGCTTGTCGACGATCTCGAGAACGCCGACGGCACCCGAGTCGGAGTCGCACGGGATGCACAGCACGCTCGCCGGCCGGCGGCCGATGACCGCCGCCATGCCGGTCGACGCGCGCTCATCGTCGGCGTCCGGCGCGATGGCGATCGGTTGGTCCGACTCGAGCACGAACCCGGCAGTGCCAACGCCCGCCGGAATCCTGGCGCCCACCGCCGCGGCCGCTGCCGGTCCCGCGGCCGCGACAACTTCGAGAACTTCGTCGCGACGGACAAGGATCCAGCCGTCGGTGCCACCCGTCGCGTGAACCGCGGCCTCCACGAGCGCCTGCACAACCGGTGCGACCTCGTCCGTCATGGCACCACCGCCGTGAAAGCTCCACTCACGCGCGGCCCGGCCGGCGTAGCACGCTCGCCGGCTGACGCTTGCACGCGGCTGGACCGCATCACGAGGCTGGCCCTGCTGAGCCTTTGGCCGCCGCTCGGTGCGACGCGGTGGTCCTCTCCCATGAGCGCGGCGGCGACAGTCGGGTGGCGGGCCGCGAGTGCGGCAAGATCCTCGGCGTCGAGAAGCAACAGCTCGACGGGCTCGTCGGCGCAGAGGACGGCACCAGTCTCTGCGCCGAGCACCGCCGCCACGCCGAACGCGTCGCCGGGCCGCAACTTCGCGGCCGCCACGAGTTGCCCGTCGAGACCGGGTGCAAGTACACGGGGACGACCTCTTCGCACGAACGCCAAGGCGCCCGTGTTGTCGGCGAAGCGTGCACCCGCCGCCAGGTCGACCGCGCGCAATCGCGTCGCGACATCCACGAGATCGTCACGGCCCAAGCCAAAGAAGAAGTGCACGGCCGATAGAGCGGCGACGGCATCGAACGGCGTATCCGTCGGCGTGATGCCACCCGTCTGCTCGCTCCAGAGCTCGGCGTACACACCCCCGAGCGCGAGGAGCTCGGCGTGCGTGCCGCGTTCCACGAGGTGACCGTCGGACATCACGAAGATCACGTCGTACTCCGTGATGGACGTCAGCCGGTGTGTCACGGCGATCGTGGTGCGTCCCTCCCCTACGCGCTCGAGCGTCGCGCTGATGCGTCGCTCGGTTCGGGGGTCGAGTGCCGAGGTCGCCTCGTCGAGCAACAGCACAGACGGGCCGCGAAGGAGCGCGCGCGCCAGCGCCAGCCGTTGCCGTTGGCCACCAGACAGCCGGTTCCCTCGCTCGCCCACGAGCGTGCCGTACCCGCGGGGCAACGTCTCGACGAACTCGTGAAGCTCCGCCGCACGCGAGGCGGCCTCGATCTCCGCGTCGGTGGCGTCCGGCTTGCCGAGCGCGATGTTCTCCCGAATGGTCGTGTCGAAGAGGAACGTGTCTTGGAACACGACGCCCAGCTGGCCGCGCAGCGACGCGAGCGTCACCTTGCGCACGTTGTGGCCGTCGAACAGAACGGCACCGGCGTTGACGTCGTAGAACCGCATGATGAGTTGGAGGACGGACGACTTCCCGGCGCCGGTCGGACCGACGAACGCGACGCGGCTCCCAGCCGGAATCGTGCACGTGATGCCTTCGAGGGTCGCACGGTCCGCGGTGTACGAGAAGTCGACATGGTCGAGTTGGATCTCGCGCTCGAGGGGCGCGAGATCAAAAGCGTCGGAGAGATCGTCGATCTCGCGCTGCGCGTCGAGTACTTCGTTGATACGCATGAGCGAACCGGTCGTGGCCTGCACCTGCTGACCGAGGCTCGTGAGCGCGGCCACGGGGCTCAGCACCTGTCCCATCATCGTCGTGAACGCCACGAGCCCCCCGACCGTCAGTCGCCCGTGCAGGATCAACCACGAACCCAGCCCGAGCACGATGAGCTGCAACACGGTCACGATCATGTTGACGGAGAGACTGAACATGGCACCGAAGAGTTGTAGCTTGATCTCGCGGCCGAAGAGACGTTCGGACGCGCGACCGAACCGATCCTGCTCGCGTCGTTCCAGGCCGAACGCTTTGACGACCGCCTGCGCGCCGTAGTTCTCGGAAGCAACGGTGTACGTCGAGCCGAGCTCCTCCTGCACGGCGAGACTCCGACGTTGCGCGCCCGACGCCATCGCGCGGTAGACGAGACCGACGAGCGGTGCGCCGATGATCACGACGAGGCCGAGGATCGGATCGAGCGTGACCAGCACGACTGCTGAGACCGCAACGGTCAACACCTGAAAGACGCCCTCACGGATGGTGAGGGAGATGCCCGCCTCCAGCTGTCCGACGTCCGAGAACAACCGGGAGAGCACGTCCCCCTCCTGCTGACGGCCGAACCACCCGGTCGAAAGGGCCTGCAACCGTGCGAACATGTCGACTCTCAGATCGCGTGTCACGGCGCTGCTCACATAGGCCGAGAGATACGAGCGCCGGAGCCCGGCGAGCAACGAGACGAGGAACGCAATGCCGAGCGCACCGACGATCTGCACCACTTGGCCGAAGCTGTGGCGCGGGATGGCGCTGTCGAACAGGCGTCGCATCGCGAACGGGAACACGGTGGTGAACCCGAGCGCGAGGACCATGTAGACGAAGATCTCGGCCTCCCGGCGCATGTGCGGCCGCAGATACCGCGCCGTGAGCCGTAGGAACTGTGTCAGTTTCACCTTCGGCTGCCGCTCGCCGAGCGCATCGCGCCACGCCTCCTCGAGCGCGGACAGGTTCTGCCCGTACACCTCGTGGACCGCGACGTCGAGGGCGCCCGGGCGCGCGCTCCACACGAGGCGGCGGAACGCGTCATGGCCGTCGCGCTCGATAAGGAACGAGACGAATGACTGAAGCATCGCGGTGCGGAGCTCGCCGTCTGCGTCCTCGAGCGTCGGAAGATCGACAGCGGCGAGCTCGTCGTCCGGGATCGGCCCGTCGGACACGGCAAGGCCGTAGCCCTCGAGGAGGAACCCGATCTCGCTCGCGGCGGGGAGCGCGGCGCCGAGCAAGAGCGCCAGTGCTCGCTCGGGCGCCTCGGGCGGCGCCTCGGCGGTCACAGCCATCCAGATCTCGCGCCGCTCGGCGTCGACGACGCTTCCGGCCGTCACCATCTCGCCGGTTCGCGGGTCGGGAAACGGGTCGACGAGGCAGAGCTGCGGCGCGACGGCCTGCATGTCGACTCCGAGCCCCGCGAGACGGCCGCGTGCGCGCCTGATCGCGGCAACCATCGCCGGCACCGCTCGCTCCCCGGCCGTACCCGGCTGGAACCGAATGACGGCGCCGTCGACGGGCCGCGCCTGCAGTTCGGCAAGGCGCACGGGCGCCGCCTGGTGAACCGGCCCCGCGAGGACCGCGATCTCGACACGGCCGAGGCGGACGCGGTCACCGGCACCGAGCGGGACGCAGCCGTCGATCGGAACATCGTTGACGGACGTCCCGTTCAAGCTCTCGAGGTCCGTGACCGTGAGCCCGGTCGGACCGACGTCCAAGGCGAGGTGACGGCGCGAGACCCTGGGATCGTCGACGACGACGCCCTCGCACTCGCGCCCGATGACAACGCGCGTGGTCACCGTGACGCGCCGCGGCGGCCGCCCCTCTTCACGGATCTCGACGACGTGCGCGTCGCCGCCCCCCGATGCGCCCTCGGTGCTCGCCGGCGCCTGACCCCCCATTGGCCGCACATGCCATCACCGGCAGCGTCGATACGCAACCGCACCGCGCGTGGGTACAGCGTGAGCCGAGGCCTGCTTCGGCGCGCGAAGAGCGCTTTCGAGAAATAGGCCTCGAGACCTATGCCGATCGGCTCACGCCTGCCGATAGGACTCCTGCGGCCAACCCCAGCGCCGCGTACTTGAAGGAGACCAACGCAATGAAGCGTCGTGTCATGCAGCTCAGCACTGCGATCGCCTCGTTCGCCGCCCTGGCCGCCGTCCTCGGTGCCGGGGTGAAGTGGGGCTGAGCAAGACTGAACAGGCAGGGATGCCCCGGGTGTTCACAGCCCGGGGCTCCCGCGCATTGCTCGCTCACTGTGCGAGGAGCAGCTCCGCCATCTGCACCGCGTTGAGCGCGGCGCCCTTGCGCAGGTTGTCGCCCGTGACCCACAGGTCGATAGCGCCGGGCTGCGACGGATCCTCACGCACCCGCCCGACCAACACGGGATCGATACCGGCCGACTCGAGCGGCGTCGGCGCGCCCGCACCGACGTCGACGAGACGAACGCCGGGTGCCTCGCGCAGCAGGTCGACCGCTTCGTCGCGCGAGACCGGCCGGCGGAACGCGAGGTTCGCGGTCATCGCGTGACCGACGTACACCGGCACGCGGACGCACGTCGCCGTCACCCGCATGTCGTCGGCGTGCAGGATCTTTCGGCTCTCCCGCACGAGCTTCCACTCTTCCGACGTGTACCCGGCTTCCTTGACGGAGCCGGCGAGCGGGATGACGTTGCCGGCGATCGGCTTCGGCCACACGGCACCCGCCTCGAGCACGTCACCGAGGGCGCCGGCGCGGCGCAGCCGCTCCGACTGGCCGTCGTACTTGGTCCACTGCTCGTCGAGCTCGTGCATGCCGGGCTGGCCCGCGCCCGAGACGGACTGGTACGTCGAGACCACCATGCGGTCGATGGCGGCGGCACGGTGCAACGGTGCGAGCGCCGTGACGAGCACCATCGTGGTGCAGTTGGGGCACGACGCGATCCCACGCGGCAGTGTGCGCATGTCGTCGGGATTGACCTCGGCCACGACGAGCGGCACATCGGGGTCCATGCGGAACGCGGCCGAGTTGTCGACGACCTTCGCGCCTGCCGCCGCCGCGGCCGGCGCCCACTCGATCGACAAGGGATCGTCGACGTCGACGATCACGAGGTCGAGACCGTCGAAGCAGCCGTCGCGCAACACCTCGCACGGCACCTCGCCACCGGCGAAGGGAAGCCGGCGCCCTTCCGAGCGGGGTGACGCGTAGGCGCGCAGCCGCCCGACCGGGAAACGGCGCTCCTCGAGGACGCGCAACATCTCCTGACCGACGAGACCCGTCGCCCCGACGACGCCGACGTCCACAGAAGAGGAGCTCACGACGCCTCCTCGAGCGCGAACGCCTTGTGCAGTGCGCGCACGGCGCGCTCCACGTCGTCGGCCTGCACGACGCACGAGATCCGGATCGACGAGGTGCTGATCATCTCGATGTTGACGCCCTCGTTCGCGAGCACCTCGAACATCTGGGCGGCGACACCCGGGTTGCTCTTCATGCCCGCACCGATGAGCGAGACGCGCCCGATGCCGGTGTCGTGACGGAAGCCGCTCGCCTCGGTCTCCGCGACGATCGTCTCCATGACCTTCAACGTGCGTGGGAGATCGTCCTTCGGGACGGTGAAGGAGATGTCGGTGTGGCCGCCGGCCGACACGTTCTGCACGATCATGTCGACGTTCACGGCCTCCTCCGCGAGCGAGCGAAACAGCTTCGCGGCGATGCCGGGACGATCGGGTACCTGCTCGATCGTGACCTTCGCCTCCGACACGTCGTGCGTGACGGTCGAGATGATCGCCTGTTCCATCATCGGTTCTTCCTCTCGAACCCACGTGCCGGGTTCCCACGTGAAGCTCGACCGCACGTGCACGGGGACGCGGTAACGCCGGGCGAACTCCACGGACCGCAGCGCGAGAACCTTGCCTCCGCTCGCGGCGGCCTCGAGCATCTCCTCGTACGACACACGCGCCAGCCGCCGGGCTGCGGGCTCGATGCGGGGGTCGGCCGTGTACACGCCCGCCACGTCGGTGTAGATCTCGCACGCATCGGCATGGAGCGCGGCCGCGAGCGCGACCGCAGTGGTGTCGGAACCGCCCCGTCCGAGGGTCGTGATGTCGCGTGTGGTCGACACCCCCTGGAAGCCGGCTACGACCGCCACGCTCCCGCCGGCGATCGCCTCGCGGATGCGGTCGCCCTTCACCTCGATGATCTTCGCCTTGCCGTGCGTCGTGTCGGTGACGATGCCGGCCTGTGAGCCCGTGAACGAGACGGCCGGCTCGCCGTGGTCGATGATCGCCATGCACAGCAGGGCGATGGAGATCCTCTCCCCCGCCGTGAGCAGCATGTCGAGCTCGCGCAGCGCCGGGCTCTGTGACACATCGTTGGCCAGCCGGACGAGATCGTCGGTGGTCTTGCCCATCGCCGAGACGACCACGACGACGTCGTCGCCGTTGTGGCGGGACCGCACGATGTGCTCCGCCACGGCCCGGATGCGGTCGGGGTCGGCGACCGAGGTGCCGCCGTACTTCTGGACGATCAACATGCGCGCCTCGACGCGCCGAAGGGAGCCACGACGGGCGATTCTACCGGCGGGCCCGCTGCGGCCCGGCTCGCTTTCCCGCCGCCGGGACCGACGGCGGCGCGTCGTAGACTCCCGCCCCGTGTCCAAGGCCACCAAGAGGGAACGTCAGCGTCAGAACCGGGAGCTCGCACGGGCCCGCGAGCTCGCGCTCGCCAAGCGACGGCAGCGCACGAAGGCCGCCCGCAACGCGATCATCGCCGCCGTGCTGATCGTCGGCGTGGTGCTGCTGATCAACACGTTCACGGGCGGCGGCAGCACCAAGAAGAAGACCGCGGCAACCACCGCCACCACCGCGGCGCCGGCCGCGACGACGGCGCCCGTCTCGGCTGCGGGCTGTGAGAACGTCAACAAGCCGGCACCGAAGACCACCACGTTCACGACCGCACCGCCGATGACGATCAACGCGGCCAAGACCTACACCGCCGTGCTCGAGACCAGCTGCGGCAAGATCACGATCACCCTCGACGCGAAGAACGCACCGGTCGCGACGAACAACTTCGTGTTCCTGGCCCGCCAGCACTTCTACGACGGCGAGTGGTTCCACCGGATCGTGGCCGACTTCGTCGTTCAGGACGGTGACCCCAAGGGCGACGGCACGGGCGGCCCGGGATACAGCGTGCAGGGCGAGGTTCCGAAGGACAGCTATCCCTTGGGCTCGCTCGCCGCGGCGAAGAGCGGGAACGAGCCGGCCGGCACGATGGGCTCGCAGTACTTCATCGTCACCGGCCAGAACGGCACGACGTTGCCGAACGACTACGCGCGCTTCGGCAAGGTCACCGCGGGGATGGACGTCGCGACCAAGATCGCCTCGTTCGCTCCTGCCAACGACACGTCGGGCACGGGGCAGCCGACCAAGGTCGTCACGATCAAGTCGGTGACGATCACCGAGTCGTAACGCTCGGGCCGGTCACCGGGCGAGGGAAACGTGGTCGCCTGGACGGAACTCGTGTCGCTCGCCGTCGCCGTAGACGGTCACGACACCCTCGCCGTCGACCGTCCAGTTCCCGTCGGGGTCGCGCACGAGCGCGGTGTGCTCGTCGATCCCGGCGAGCACCGCTGACGGCGGCAGCAGATCGACCGAGCGCTCGCGGAGATGGTCGGCCGCGGTGCCGTGATACGGGAACACCGCGAGGTCGGTGAGCAGGCCCAGCCCAACCGTGTACGCGCCGCCGCGCGGATCGACCATCGGGTCGCAGAGCAACGTCGCGCCCGCGCCCGACGCCGCGACCACCGCGCCACGCTCGTACGCCGCGAGCAGGGCGTCGTAGAGCGCCGATCCCTTCAGCACCGAGCGCAGGTGAAGCGGCGACCCGTCGGCGAGGTAGACGAACGTGGCGTCACGCACCGTCTCGACGTTGCCGGCGTCCTCGGCCTCGGACCGGTGCAACACCATGAGCGGCGTCACGGAGGCCCCGAGCCCGTCGAAGTGCTCGGCCGCACGCTCGGCCACACGATCGGCGTGCTCGAACGCGGCCGCGGTCGGCAGGACCACGACCTGCGTGCCACCGCTCGCGGCGAGGAGCTCGGCGTCGAACCCGGAGCACGCGGCGTCGAACTCGCCCCCGCCGACGAGGGCCAGCGTTCCGGCTGTGCGCTTCGCCGCCATGGCTCGGGGAGCCTATCCACTCGGCCACGTGCGCCGGTTCGACCCATCGTGGGACCTGCGCATGGTTTGGGCAGTGGTAGCTACCCGTCGGTAACCTTCGTCTTTCCGTCACCGAGGGGAGACCGTCGATGGAGATCAAGCGGGTCGGGATCGTCGGGTCCGGGATCATGGGCGCGGGTGTCGCGGAGGTGGCGTCCAAGGCGGGGTTCGAGGTCGTCCTGCGGAGCCGGCAGCAGTCGAGCGCCGACGCCATGGTGGCCGGCCTCGAGAAGTCGCTCGGCCGCCAGGTGGAAAAGGGCCGCCTCGCCGAGGCCGACCGCGACGCCACGCTCGCACGCGTCCGCGCCGTGTCGGACCTCGGTGAGCTGGCGGAGTGCGACCTCGTGATCGAGTCCGTCGTCGAGGACCTCCCCACGAAGAAGCACCTCTTCAACGAGCTCGACCGGATCTGTCGCGATGGCGCGATCCTCGCCACGAACACGTCGACCCTGCCGGTCGTCGAGCTCGCGATGGAGACCGGCCGCCCCAACCTCGTCTGTGGCATCCACTTCTTCAATCCCGCGCCGGCGATGCCGCTCGTCGAGATCGTGCGCGCCATCACGACCGGCGACGACACCGTCGACACGGCCCGCGCCTTCGCCGAAGCCTGTGGCAAGACACCCGTGCTCGTGAGGGACCAGGCCGGCTTCATCGTGAACGCGCTGTTGTTCCCGTACCTGAACAACGCGGTGAAGCTGCTCGACGCCGGCGTCGCAACCCGCGACGACATCGACGCCGCGATGAAGGGCGGCTGCAACTTCCCGATGGGCCCGCTCGAGCTGCTCGACCTCGTCGGGCTCGACACGAGCCTCGCGATCCTCGAGGCGCTGTACGCGGAGTTCCGCGACCCCAACTACGCGCCCGCGCCATTGCTCAAGCGCATGGTGAGCGCGGAGAAGCTCGGCCGGAAGACCCGCCAAGGGTTCTACGACTACGCCAAGAAGTAGACCCGTGTGCTGCCGCGTCGGCCTCGGGTGGAGAATGGGGTCATGACGAGTCGCGACCGGCCCTGGCTGATGAGGACGTACTCGGGTCACTCCTCGGCCCGGGCGTCCAACCGGCTGTACCGCTCCAACCTCGCGAAGGGCCAGACCGGGCTCTCGGTCGCCTTCGACCTGCCCACCCAGACCGGCTACGACCCCGACGATCCGCTCGCGCGGGGCGAGGTCGGCAAGGTCGGCGTGCCGGTGCCCCATCTCGGCGAGATGCACGTGCTGTTCGAGCAGATCCCGCTGGGCGAGATGAACACCTCGATGACCATCAACGCGACCGCGATGTGGTTGCTGGCGATGTACGTCGCCATGGCCGAGGAGGAAGGCGTCGACCCTGCGGTGCTCCAGGGCACGACGCAGAACGACATCGTGAAGGAGTACCTGTCGCGAGGCACGTACATCTTCGGCCCCGAACCGTCGAAGCGACTCACCGTCGACCTCGTCGCGTACGCGGTCAAGAACATCCCGAAGTGGAACCCGATCAACGTCTGCCCGTATCACCTCCAAGAGGCGGGCGCGACGCCGGTGCAGGAGCTGGCCTACGGGCTCGCAACCGCGGTCGCGGTGCTCGACGCGGTGCGCGAGTCCGGTCAGGTGCCGCCCGACGAGTTTCCCGACGTGGTCGGGCGCATCTCGTTCTTCATCGACTCCGGCATCCGGTTCGTCGAGGAGATGTGCAAGATGCGGGCGTTCACGCGCATGTGGGACCGCATCTGTCTCGAGCGGTACGGCGTCGAGGACGAGAAGAAGCGCCGCTTCCGTTACGGCGTGCAGGTGAACTCGCTCGGACTCACCGAGAGCCAGCCCGAGAACAACGTGCAGCGCATCGTGCTCGAGATGCTCGGAGTCACGTTGTCGCGCGACGCGCGGGCCCGCGCGATTCAGCTGCCATGCTGGAACGAGGCCCTCGGACTGCCCCGACCGTGGGACCAGCAGTGGTCGCTCCGGATGCAGCAGGTACTCGCGAACGAGTCGGACCTGCTCGAGTACGGCGATCTGTTCGACGGGTCGAAGGTCGTCGAGGCGAAGGTCGCGCAGCTCGAGGAAGCCGCGACGGCCGAGCTGCAGTGGGTGCTCGACGGTGGTGGCGCGTTCGCCATGATCGACGAGGTGAAGGGCCGGCTCGTGCAGTCGAACGCGGAGCGGGTCCGCCGCATCGAAAGCGGCGACATCCCCGTAGTGGGCGTCAACACGTTCACGGAGACCGAACCGTCTCCGCTGGTCGCCAGCCTCGACGGCGAAGCAGCGATCCTCACACCCGACGCACGCGCGGAAGCAGAGCAGATCGAGTCGCTCGCGCGCTGGCGCGAGCAGCGCGACAGCGATGCGGTTGCGCGTGCGCTCGACCGAGTCCGTGAGGTCGCGGCCGGCCGCGACAACCTGTTCCCGGCAACGTTGGAGCTCGCGCGTGCCGGCGGAACGGTCGGCGAGTGGGCCGGCGCGCTCCGAGAGGTCTTCGGCGAGTACCGCGCACCCACCGGGGTCGGGTCGGTGGCCGCCGCGCCCGTCGATGACATGGTGCCGGTGCGCGAGCAGGTGCAGTCGGCGGCGTCGGAGCTCGGCGGCCCGGTGCGTCTCCTCGTCGGCAAGCCGGGGCTCGACGGCCACTCGAACGGCGCGGAGCAGATCGCGGTGGCGGCGCGCGACGCGGGTATGGAGGTCGTGTACCAGGGCATCCGCCTCACACCGGCACAGATCGCGGCAGCGGCGCGGGACGAAGACGTCGACGTGGTGGGGCTCTCGGTGTTGTCGGGCTCCCACCTGGAGCTCGTGCCCGAGACCATGCGGCTGTTGCGCGACGCGGGCGTCGACGCGCCGGTGGTCGTGGGCGGGATCATCCCCGAGGCCGACCAGGACCGCCTGACGGGCGCGGGCGTGGCCCGGGTCTACACGCCGAAGGACTTTCGTCTCGTCGACATCGTGCGAGACCTCGCCGAGCTCGCCATCGACCATCGTCGGGCGAGCTTCGGCTCCGTCGACCGTGAAGAAAACCGGCGGAAGCCGTCAATTCCGCCGGGCTCACGGCCGATGGAACGAACGTGATGGATCGCCGTCTCGTGGTTTCCGTCTGCGCGGCCGTCGCCGCGCTCGCGGCCGGCGTCGCCGCGCTCGTCATGAACCTCGCCGTGCTCGGTGTCGTCGCAGGCGTGGGCGCGCTCGTAAGCGGCCTCGCGGCCGCCGCGCTCGCGGGCCGGCTACGGACGTCGCAGGAACAGCTGACGACCGTGGGCGCGGACCTGCGGCGGTCCCGCCGCGAGCTCGACGCTCTCTCGGCTGTCTTCGCCGAGGAGACGACGCGCCGCTCGGCGCAGCTGACCGCCGCCGCGCCGCCGGCAGAGAAGGTGTTCGACGAGGCGACCGGGCTCCTCGACGAGCGGTTCTTCGCCGCGACCGTCCACCAGCGGGTCGCCGCGGCCCGCCGGCAGTTGCAGCCGGTGTCGGTCGTGTTGATCGAGCTCGACGGCCTCGACCGCGCGAACGCGCAGGCGCGCGAGCAGGCCCTCACCGTGCTCGGCGACATCGTGCGGCGGACGCTGCGCGAGTGCGACATCGCATGCCGGCTCGGCGACCTGCTCGCCGGCGTCGTGCTCGAGGACACCGCCGAGTCCGGGGCGGTCTGGGCCGCGGAACGCCTGCGGGGCAGCCTGCACGGCAGCCTCGTCGGCGAGTCGCTCACGGTCTCGGCGGGAATCGCCTGCTACCCGTCCCACGCGCTCGGCGCGCCCGAGCTCGTCGCCATGGCCGGTCAGGCGCTGGCGTCAGCCCGTTCCCGAGGTCGTGACAACGTCGAGGTTGCGCGCGCCGAATGACGCGCCGTACGCAGCGGCGCTGGGTCAGCTTCGTGAATACAGCGACGCGATCTCCGCTGCATACTTCGCGTGAATGCTGCGACGCTTCAGCTTCATCGTCGGAGTGAGCTCCTCCGAGTCGGGAAGCCATTCGTCACCCAGCACCACGAACTTCTTCACCCGTTCGGCCTGGTTGAAGTGCCGCATCGCTTCGTCGACACCGCGTTGTACCTCCCCGAGCACGTCGGGGTTCGCGGCGAGCGCCGGGAGCGAGAGGTCATCGATTCCGTGTGCCTTCGCCCACGGCGGCGCTACCTCACCGTCGAGCACCAGCAGCGCCGAGATGAACGGCTTGTTGTCACCGAGGACGCACGCCTGGCCGACGAGCGGAATTGACTTCAGAGCCGCTTCGAGGTTCGCGGGCGAGACGTTCTTGCCCCCCGCGGTGATGATGAGCTCCTTCTTGCGGTCGACGATGCGGAGATAGCCGTCGTCATCGAGCACCCCGATGTCGCCGGTGTGCAACCACCCGCCGGAGTCGATCGCGTCCGCGGTCTTGTCGGGATCATTCAGGTAGCCGCGAAAGACGTTGCCTCCACGGCACACCACCTCGCCGTCCTCGGCGAGCCGCACCTCCAAGCCGGGTATCGCGGGGCCGACCGTGCCGATCCGCACGCGGAACGGCTCCCATGTCAGCGGGCCCGAGGACTCCGACAGGCCGTAGATCTCGGACAGCGGCACGCCGAGGCTGCGAAAGAACGTCAGCACGTCGCGCGACAGCGGCGCGGCTCCCGACACCGCCGTGAGGAGATCGTCGAGGCCGAGCATCTGCCTGACGGGACGCAGTGTTGCCGCCTCGGCGTCTTCGGCGGCCGCCACGATGTCGGACGGCAACTCCTTGCTCGCCGAGCGTGCGTCGTCGACGCGCCGGCCGAGCTCGAGCGCGTCCGCGAACCGCTGCTGCTGGTCGGGTGCCGACGACGACAGCACGGCCTGCACACCTGCGTGGATCTTCTCCCACACGCGAGGCACGGCGAAGAAGATCTGCGGGCGGACATCGGGCAGGTACGCCGCGACCCGTCCGGCCTCGGGACACGTCGTGACTTCATAGCCGACGGCGATGCCCTGGTAGTGCGACGTCATCCGCTCGGCGACATGCGCCATCGGCAAGTACGACACGACGCGGCTGCCGCTCGGGTCATGGTCGCCCATCGCTCGGAACAGGCTTTCGACGGTCCACGTCACGTTCGCCTGGTCGAGCACGACACCCTTCGGCGGCCCCGTCGTGCCCGACGTGTAGATCACCGTCGCGATGTCGGACGGCTCGACCGCGCGCGCAGCTTCATCGAGGTCGATCGGATCGGCGGCGAGCGCGTCGTTCCACGGGATGCGCCCGTCGCCCGCCGGCACATCGTCGACGACGACGATGTGGTGCACCTGGTCCGGGAACACGCCCGACGCGAGGAAGCCGTCGAGGTAGAGCGCCTCGACCACCGCGACGGTCGCGTGCGAGTGCCGCACGAGGTACTCGATCTGGTCGGGAGCCGACGAGTTGTAGATCGAGATCGGCGTGGCCCGCCGCAACTGCGCGGCGACGTCGGCGACATGGAACTCGGGACGGTTGCGTAGCAACAGCACGACGCGCGAACCGGGCCCGATCTCCAGTTCCCCGAACGTGCCGGCCAGTGCCGAGGACTGGGCCGCGTACTGGGCCCAGGTCAGCGAGCGCCACTCCTCGCCGTCACGCCATCGCAGGGCCGGGGCGTCGGGCCGTGATGCCACCGTCGCGGCGAACGCGGCGGGCACCGTACGACCGGCCACGGCGCGGGCGATGTCTTCGTTGGTCGCGGTCACGTGACCTCCCCCCGGGGCGAACGGGCTCTCCCTGACGGCGTCACACGCCGGCGGACCCGTTTCGCACCATTCGTAGCGCGTCGCGGCCCCTCGAGCCACGGGGAGACCGCTCTGCAACCAAACGGCCGTCCACTATCCACTGCCGGGCCGGGATATCCACACCGCGTCCACAGGTCCCTCTGGAAAACCTGGGGACAATCGGTCAGAATGTCGGCACTCCGCCCCGAGGAGGTCGTTGGGGCCGGCCGGAAGACCGGCGTTCTCTACTCCGACCCTCCTCGGGGCGGTTCGCGTGCGGACGCAGCCGGGTCCTGGGCGGATGCCCGGGAGGATCCGGCGAGGGAGCCATCGGCCTCGCGTGCGGACGCAGCCGGGTCCTGGGCGGACGCCCGGGAGGATCCGGCGAGGGAGCCATCGGCTTCCTGCCCTTCGCCGCTCTCGTCTGCGACGAGCCCGAGCTCGCGGAGGACGGCGTCGGTGTCGGCACCGAGAGGGCGGCCGGCGTGGCGGATGTTCGCGGGCGTACCCGACAGCCGCGCAACCGGGCCCTGCATCAGCACGCCGTCGACGTCGACCAGCGAGCCGCGCTCCTTCACGTGAGGGTCGGCCACCACGTCGGCCATCGAGTACACCGGCGCGATCGCCGCCTCGACCCGTTCGAAGGCCGCGAGCACCTCGTCGGAGGGTCGCGCCCCGATCCACTCGACCGCCGCCGCTTCGAGCGAATCACGATGGGCCATCCGATCCGCGAACGTCGTGAACCGCGTGTCGTCCGCGATGCCGAACAGCTCGAGAACCCGGCGGGCCACCGATTCGCTCGACGCAGACACGGCGACCCACACCCCGTCCGCGCAGCGGTACGTGCCCCGCGGCGTGCTGTACGGGATGCCCGATCCCAGGCGGGGCTGCAGGTAGCCGTGCGCGGCGAACGCAGCCGGCAAGGGCCCCATCATCTGGAGCATCGTGTCGAACAGGCTGATGTCGACGACCTGACCCTCACCCGTGCGGTCGCGGTTGCGCAACGCCGCGAGCGTCGCGAACGCGCCCGCGAGCGCGGTGATCTCGTCGGTCAGCGCGATGGGCGGGAGCAGTGGCGCGCCGTCGGGCTCGCCGCTGAGCGCCGCGAGACCGCTCATCGCCTCCGCGATGGTGGCGAATCCGGGCCGGCGCGCGTACGGCCCGTCCTGACCGAAGCCGCTCACGCGCACGAACACCAACCCTGGGTTCTGCGCTCGCAGGATTTCGGGGCCGAGACCGAGGCGTTCCATCGTGCCCGGGCGCATGTTCTCGACGAGCACGTCGGCCCACTCCGACAGCCGCACCATCGCGTCGACGCCCGTACGCGACTTGAGATCGAGCACGACCGTGCGCTTGCCACGCCCGACGATCTTCCACATCAGACTTTCGTCGTCGCGAGGGTCGCGCCATCCCATGCCGCGCGTCGTGTCACCCTCGGGCCGCTCGACCTTGATGACCTCGGCACCGAAATCGGCCAGGTGCCGGGCCAGGCCCGGACCTGCGAGCACGGTCGCGAGGTCGACGACCTTCAACCCTTCGAGCGCCTGCACGCCGCCAGGATAGGAACCGGGCGTGGCAGGGGCCGTTCGGTCAATGGGCCGGCGAGCCGGCCGGCGCACTGACGAACTGGCGCAGGCACTCGTCGGAGCAGAAGACCAGGTCTTCACCATCGCGGGTCAACCGCGCCGCGGGCGTACCCTGCACGAGCGCGCCGCAGACCGGATCCGTCGCGTTCGCATGCCGGGCGACCCGCCACAACGGCAACGGCGCGTCGACCCCGCGGAGGAGCCGCACGCCGACCTGTTCGAGCTCGGCACCGTGGTCGGAGGCCGCGACGCTCTCGGTGAGCAGGATCTGTCGGGGCATCGCGGCACCGGTGACGCGCGACGCGATGTTGACGGCGCTGCCGACGAATTCGCCGCCGCGATGCAATGTCGTGCCGTGGTTGATACCGATCCGCAACGGCGGGAGGCCGCCCGACGTGGCGACGTCCTGCAGCGCGATCGCGAACCGCACGGCAGACGCGGGCTCACGAAACGCGAGCATGAAACCGTCACCGATCTGCTTCACGAGCTTGCCCTCGTGCCGGAGCGCGAGCGTGCGGATCACGGCGTCGAGGCGCTCGAGCACCGACGCGGCCACCGCGTCGCCCTCCGACTCGACAAGCTCCGTAAAGCCCGCCACATCGGCGAACAGGATCGTCGTCTCGACCGAACCGAGCTCGGTCGAGCTCCTCCGCGCGGCCAACGCGTGAAGGAACGCGTCCTCGATGGACGCCTGCAGGAGATGCTCCTCGTGGATCCAACGGATCATCGGGTCGAGGAGCGGGCCGGCGCTCTCCTGGATCGTGAAGGTCTGCCGGCCGATCTCCTTCTCCGAAGCACCCTCGGCGAGCATCCGCTCGTGCACGTGCACGTGCACCACCCGGATCTCGGCGTCCGCGATCCGCCGCAGGGAATCCCCGAGCACGCGTGCGGTCTCGAGCACCGCCTCCCACGGGAGCCCCGCCTCGAGGATCGTCCGGAGCGAGTCGCTGACCGGGATGTCGCGCTCGTCGAGCACCTCCTTCGGAAGCCCGAGCGCGACCAACAGGGCACGGAACTGCTCGGGCTCCACGCCGCCTCGCGCGGCGGCGTCCTCCACCGACATCGGACTGCCCCGCCCGAACAGGCGGTCGCCGAACATCGTCGCGAAGCGGCCGTCCTGGACGGCAGCGATGAGCTCGTCGATCGTGGAGCCGTGGTCGAGGTGGTGGCGGATCAAGTCGTAACGCACCAGGTCGACGTCGTCGAACAGCGCGTCGCCGTCGGGATCGAGCAGGCCGAGCCGCACGAGCTGCATGACGCGCTCGAGGGTGGTGTGGACAAGGCGGGCGAAGTCGTCGGCGCGCATTGCCTCGCGCATCACACGCGAGGGTAGGTCCGCCGCCGCCGGGCTGCGAGAACGCGTGCACCGTGCACGCCTACCAGGCCGGTGCCGCCAGGATCAGCTCGGTGATCTCGTCGGGCGGCCGCGGCCGGGCGAAGTGATACCCCTGAGCCAGGTCGCAGCCGAGCACCCGAAGCAGCTCGAGCTGCCGTTCCGTCTCGACGCCCTCGGCGATGGTCGTGAGATCGAGGGTGTGCCCGAGCTCGACGACCGCGCTGACGATCGCCTGGTCCTGCGGGCGCTCGTCGAGCTCTCGTACGAACGAGCGATCGACCTTCACCACGTCGATCGGGAAGTTCCGAAGGTACGTCAGCGAGGAGTAGCCGGTGCCGAAGTCGTCGATCCCGAGACGCACACCTGCTTCCTTCAGCGCGCGGAGGTTGTCCGTGACCGAATGCAACGCGTCGATGAAGACCGTCTCGGTCATCTCGAGCGTCAACAGCTCGGGCAGCATCCCGGCCGACTCGACCGCGGCGTCGACGATGCCGGCGAGCGCGGGCTGCGCGACCTGGCGGCCCGAGACGTTGACGGCCATGTGCAGCGGTTGCGGCAGCATCTTCTGCCACTCCGCCTGTTGGCGGCACGCCTCTTCGATCACCCACTTCCCGATCGCGCTGATCAGGCCGCTCTCCTCGGCGACGTCGATGAATTCGTCGGGCCCGACGAGGCCGCGCGTCGGGTGTTGGAGCCGGAGCAGTGCCTCCACGCCGACGATGTGTCCACGCTCGAGGTCGATGATCGGCTGGTAGTGCAGCCGGAACCTTCCGTACGTGAGTGCGTCGCGAAGATCCGCCTCCATCTCGACGCGCGCCTTGGCCTGCCGACGAAGGCTCTCGTCGTAGAGCTCGTAGCACGCGCGGCCGCTGCCCTTTGCTCGGTACATCGCGGTGTCGGCCCGCCGGAGGAGCTCGACGGGATCGTCGTCGGTCGAGCGTGTGAACGCAACGCCGATGCTGGGCGACACGACCACGTCGCGGCCCATGAGGCTCACCGGCTTCGAGATCGCCTCGAGCAGCCGCTCGGCGATCCCGATGCCGTCGGTCTCGTCGACGAGCCCGCCGCACACGACCACGAACTCGTCGCCGCCGAGACGGGCGACCGTGTCGGGTGGCCGCATGACGGTGTTGATGCGCCGGCTGACCTCGATGAGCAACTGGTCGCCGGCCTCGTGGCCGAGGTCGTCGTTGATGCGCTTGAAACGGTCGAGGTCGAGATAGAAGACACCGACCGCGGTGTTGCGCCGGCTCAGGTCGTCGAGCTCGTGCTGCAGCCGGTCCATGAGCACTCGCCGGTTCGACAACCCCGTGAGCGGGTCGTGCAGGGCCTGGAACACCAGACGGTCTTCCGCGGCGCGACGCGCGGTGATGTCGGCCATCTGCAGGATGGCGTACTGGGGCTCCCCCCGCTCGCCCTGCACCGCCCGCATCGTGAGGTGGACCCACACCTCCTGGCCGTGCGCGTGACGGATCGGCCCCTCGCGTTGATGCGACGGTGACTCGCCCCGGACCATGCGCTCGAGCGCTCGTATCTCATCCTCGCGTTCCGCATCGTCGGTGAGGTCCGCGGGAGTCTTGGTGACGAGCTCCGCTTCCGAGTAGCCCGTCAGGTTCGAGAACTCCTTGTTGACGTGGACGATGCGACCGGCGTGCCGTTCGCCGAGATCGACGAGGGCCATACCGATCGGTGCGTCCTCGAACGCGACACGGAACCGCTCCTCGCTCTGACGCAGCGCCTCCTGCGTTGCGAGACGTCCCGCGTGCTCACCCGCCAGGGCGAGCGCGTGGGACGCGCGTTCGCCGATTCCGCGCGCGAACGTGAGGTCGCTCTCGCCGAAGCGCCGATTCGACTGTCCCGTCGTCACGAGCGTGAGGGCCCCGAACGTGCGTCCCCGGCTCGTCAACGGGATGACGATGGACGAGCGGGGGTCGAGCTCACGCAGCAGCATCGCGTGGCGCGCGTCCTCGGCCAGCTCCTCGATCTCGGCCGGGTCGATGTTGCGGAAGCAGAACGACTTCCCCGCGACGACGTTGTCGTCAGGTAGGTCGCCGCCCTCGCTGACCACATACCTCCAGTACAGCTCGTAGAGCTTCACCAACATCGTGGTGTCGTGATGGGCGAGTCCGATCCGGGCCGCACCCGACTCGTCGATGCTGTACACCGCGCACCAGTCGGCGATCTCGGGAACAAGAAGACGCGGGATGAGCTCGGCCATGGTTTCGAAATCGGATGCTTCCGCCCGACTTTCGAAATCCGCGAGGAAGCGTTCGTGTTCTCGCTGCTGCCGATCGCGCTCCTCGGCCTGGGCCCGCTCCGTGGCGATCGCGATGCGGTCGGCCGCGAGCTGGAGGAGGTCGACATCGGCTTCGCCGAACCGGTCGGGTTGAACGCTGCCGACGTGGAGCACGCCGACGAGGTGCCCGCCCGACAACAGAGGCACGCCGACGAGACTGCGTAGCCCCATGGCCCGGAGCACCGGGCTGACGAGCATGCCGGGCTCGACATCGCCGAGGATCACCGGCGCGCGGGTCTGCGCGACCCGACCGGCGAACCCCTCGCCCACCGGGACCGGCACGTCGTCGACGTCGTCGACGTAGCCGACGGTCGCACCGACCACGAGCGAGGTCCCGTCGTCGTCGAGCAGGCGAATGCGCGCGACGTCAGCCTCGGTGACGTGCACGAGCCGCTGGAGCATCGCGTGCAGAAGATCCTGCAACCCGAGACGGGCGAGCCCGATGTCGGTGATCTCCTGCAGCCGGCGAACCTGGCGCATCGCGTCGAGGCGGGCCGCGTACATGCGCGCGTTGTCGATCGCGAGCCCGACGCGTTCGACGATGTCACACACGAGCTGGAAGTCGTCCTGTGTGTACGGGAGAGACGAGGACTGGCGTGCGACCGCCAGCGAACCGAACGTCTCTCGTCGCGCGGCGAGCGGGACGATCAGCAACGAACCGATCGGGTACCGGCCGACGAGGTCGCGGTGGCGCGGGTCGACGTTCGCGGCGACGACACCCGCATCGGCCCGGGGTAGGAACACGGTCTTGCCACCACGCAGCACACGGTTGGCCCAGCCCGCGTCGAGGTCCGCGGCGAGCGCGTCGGATACTTGGCGCAGCGCCGAGGCGTCCATGCCGTCCGGCAACGCGATGCCGACCGGCTCGAGCCGTTCCCCGTCGTCGGACAACAAGGAGACAACGGCAGCATCGCCGACGGCATCGCGGGTCTTCGTCGCGAGCGTCTGGGCCGCGCCGGCAACGTCGTCGAGCGACGCGCTGACCGCCTGGACGATGTCGACGATCAGCGCCGACCGTTCCGCCTCGCGCCGGAGTTCTTCGTGGTCCTCGACGCCGGGCTCGAACCCGACGGGGAGGCGCGTCACGGCCCCGGTGGTCTCCGGGTCTTTGCGGCGGTGGCGGTGCAGCACGTCAGTCGTTCCCGATCGGGACACCGCCCGGGGCCGGTGGGTACTGCCGCCGCGCTGCAGCCGCGCACGCGGCACGGTCGCAGGCGTTCGGCTGATGAGCACTTGCCTCGTGCACCTCGAGCTCCCGGACCCGCCTGCCAGCGGATGTTCGTCGGTGGGGTACTTACCCACCAGTCGCGGATATCCAACTTTACGTGATCTCGCTGCCACTCGGCGCGCGAGGCCTCCCTCTGGAGCGGCGGGGTCAGAAGGCCTGTCGGAAGGCGCGGGACTCCAGCGGACCGAGTGCGTAGTCGCGATAGAGGCCGGCGAACATGTAGCGCGTCTGCTCCGTCCACGCGAGCGCGGCCGGGGCGGAGATGCGCCGCACGATCTGGGTGTAGCCGCCCTCATGGATGCGGTACTCGGCAAAGCAGCCCGGATAGTCCTTCGTCGCACCGATCTCGACGAACGGCACATTGCGCGCACGTCGGAACCGGCGCACACGGTTGCGGTGGGTGTGTCCGGCGAAGTAGCCGCCGATGGATTGCCGGCGAGCCACGAGGTCGACGAGCGCGTCGCTGTCGTCGGGGTTGATCCCGAAGTACGCCGCGCTGCGTTCCTTGCCCTCGACGTTCCAGCAATGGTGGTGACCGAATACCAGCACAGGGTTGCTCGACTCGGCCGCGAGATCGTCGAGCCACGCGAGTTGCTCCGCGCCGATGCGCCCGCGCTCGATGCCCGGAATCACGGTGTCGAGGACGGCCAGTGTCACGCCGGGCAGTGCGACGGCATAGGGCGTCTCCTCGACCGCCAGGTGCGGATCGACCATCGCGTCGTGGTTCCCCCGCACGTGGTGCATGCGGGGCCCGAGCGCCCGGTACGCGTCGAGGAAGGCCTCGTATTCCTCGTGGGTGCCGAGGTTGGTCAGATCACCCTTGACGATGACCGCGTCCGGATCAATGGCCTCGATCTCGGCGATGGCGGCGCGGTTCATCACTTCCGGGTAGGGCGGTTCGCCGGGCCCGGCGCGCAACACCGGGCCGAGCTCGGCGGGATCGACATCACCGATGCGGCCACATTCGATCTCGCCGAAGTGCACGTCGTTCACCGTGACGATCCTGGCGAGGAGGCGGCCGGAAGGCCGTTCGAGCGTCGTCACCTGCGCGGGGAGGTGTTCCGCGTCCGCGGGGGCGTCCTCCACTTCGATCGGGTACGACGTCGACGGCTCGAGACCCGTGACACGCGCGACGTGATGCGGGCCCCGCGTGACCGTCTCGTGTTCACCCACGCGCGTCACGATGTCGACGGCGGCGTCGGTGACGAACGTGACAACCACCTCGTCCGGGCCGACGGTCATGACCTCGGCGTCGCGAACGGTGGCCATGGTTCGGGCTACGCGCGCGCGCGTCGACCGATGCGGCCGTACATCCGCCATGAACCTCGCTGCAGGCCGGCGCGATGGGCCGACAGCCGCGACATGCGGACCCACCCGTCGAGGCGGTCGGGATCGTCGGCGACGGAGGCAGCCGCCGGCACCGCGGTGAGCGCACCGATTGCGGCCACGACCGCGGCGACCTCCTCGGGCGTCGCTTCGGGCGAGATCGAGCGCAGCACCGGCTTCACAGGGGGACGTTCCCGTGCTTGCGTTGCGGCAGCTTCTCCTTCTTGCTCCGCAGCATCTCGAGCGAGCGTACGAGTACCCGGCGGGTGTCGCGCGGGTCGATCACGTCGTCGACGTAGCCGCGCTCCGCCGCGCTGTACGGGTTGGCGAAGCGTTCGGTGTACTCGGCGATGAGCTCGCCGCGGCGGGCTTCCGTGTCGGCCGCGGCCTCGATCTCCTTGCGGAAGATGATGTTGACCGCACCCTGCGGACCCATCACCGCGATCTCGCCCGACGGCCACGCGAACGCGAGGTCGGCGCCGATCGACTTCGAGTTCATGACGACGTACGCGCCGCCGTAGCCCTTGCGGGTGATGATCTGCACTCGCGGCACGGTCGACTCGCAGTACGCGTACAGCAGCTTCGCCCCGTGCCGGATGATGCCGCCGTACTCCTGGTCGGTGCCGGGCAGGAAGCCGGGTACGTCGACGAAGGTGACGAGCGGGATGTTGAACGCATCGCACGTGCGGACGAAGCGCCCCGCCTTCTCCGACGCGTCGATGTCGAGACAGCCCGCCAGGACCTGCGGCTGATTGCCGACGATGCCCACCGCGTGGCCGTTGATCCGGCCGAATCCGCAAATGATGTTCATCGCCCAGTAGGGCTGTACCTCGAGGAACTCGCCGTCGTCGACGATCTCGGCAATGACCTTCTTCATGTCGTACGGCTTGTTCGGGGCGTCGGGAATGAGCTCGAGGATTCCCTCGCACCGGCGGTCGGGATCGTCTTCCGGCTCGAAGTACGGAGCGTCCTCGAGGTTGTTCGACGGGAGGAACGACAGCAAGTAGCGCACCTGCTGCAGGCAGGTCTGCTCGTCGTCGTACACGAACGTCGCGACGCCGGACTTCGACGCGTGCGTCATCGCGCCGCCGAGCTCCTCCTGCGTGACGTCTTCACCCGTCACCGTCTTCACGACGTCGGGCCCCGTGATGAACATGTGGGAGGTGCCCTTGGTCATGAAGATGAAGTCCGTCATTGCGGGCGAGTAGACGGCACCGCCTGCGCAGGGCCCGAGGATCACGCTGATCTGCGGCACCACACCCGAGGCCTTCACGTTGCGGAAGAAGATGCCGCCGTAGGAGGCGAGCGACACGACGCCTTCCTGGATGCGGGCACCCGCGCCGTCGTTGAGGCCGATCATCGGCGCGCCGACCGATTCGGCCAGGTCCATCACCTTGTGGATCTTCTCGGCGAAGACCTCGCCGAGCGCACCACCGAAGACCGTGAAGTCCTGCGAGAAGACGAACACCTTGCGGCCGTCGATCGTGCCCCATCCGGTGATGACCCCGTCGGTGAGCGGCCGGGTGTTCTCGATCCCGAAGCCGTGGGCGCGGTGACGGGCCAGCATGTCGAGCTCGACGAAGGAGCCCGGGTCGAGGAGGAGCTCGAGCCGCTCACGCGCGGTGAGCTTGCCCCGCTTGTGCTGGCGCTCGATCGCCGCGGGGCTGCCCGCGTGCAGCGCCTGCTCCTTCAACTTTCCCAGCTCGTCGAGCCGGTGCTCGATCGGGTCGGTCGGCAGCGGTACCGCCGGACCGGCCGCACCCTCACCCTGGGGGTTCTCGGCTTCGGCGCTGTTGATGTCGCTCTCCTCGGCGGCCATACGGGCAAGCGTACTTGTGGGCGCTCGATCCACTCCGACGACAGAGTGCCCGGCAGGACCCGCGTTCGCGCTCTCGCGAGACGGCCCCGCCGGATGGCGGGGCCGTATGCCTGGTGGACGAAGCGATCAGCTCGACGTGCCTGCTTCGAGGGGCTGGCTGACGCCCCGTACGTCGACCTTGCGGGGCTTCGCCCGCTCTGCCACGGGGATCGTCACCGTGAGGACACCGTTCTCGTAGTGAGCTTCGATGTTGTCGGAGTCGAGCGCCTCCCCGAGCAGGATCTGGCGGCTGTACGTGCCCTGCGGCCGCTCGCGGGCGAGCACTTCGTCGCCCTCGGCGGGCCACCACGCCCGGTCGGCCTTCACCGTGAGCACGTTTCGCTCGACGGTGCATTCGATCGAGTCGGGCGCGACACCCGGCACGTCGAAACGGACCTCGAGCGCGTTGCCGTGACGGATCGCGTCCATCGGCATGTACGGCGTGCGGGTCTGGTTCCCGAAGATCTGGTCGGTGAACCGGTCGAGCTCGCGGAACGGGTCATAGCGCATCAGCATCGTGTTGCCCTCCTCAGCGCATCGAGCCGGGAGAAGTCCTGCGGCCCGTAGTGGCGCCCCACCGGGAGCGCTTCCAATACCTGCACGACAAACTATCGGAAAACTTGAGCGCTTTGTCAACAGGTTTTCTGTTGGTCAGTCGCCAGAGGGCTGGTCCGTGCCGTCGCGTACGACCGCCGCGAGGACCTCGTCCCAGTGCGTGACGACCGCGTAGTGACCCGCGCCGGCCCACGTGACCGCCCGGCACCCCGGCAGCGTCGCGGCGAGATACGCCGCGTCGGCCTCGGCACGTGCGTCCTGCTCCCCGTGCCACAGCCGGGCACCGGGCGGGAGGTCGGCGATCCGGAAGCCCCACGGACGCCAGAACGCGACGAGGTCGTCGGCAAGGCCGGCGGCACCCTGGCGGAAGGCCTCCGCGAGGTCGCCGAGGAGCAGGGGCCGGACCACCGGGTCCTCCTGCAGCGCACGGTCGGCCGGCGGCCCGCCCTGGAGGTAGGCAGAGGGATTGGCCACGGCCGGGGCCATGTGGCGCTCGATCGCCCGGATGGAGCGCGAGGGATCACGCCGGGCCATCTCCGCAGTGGGTCGCATCCGGTCACCGAGGCTCTCCCAGGCACCGGGCACCTCGTCGAGCGGCCCGGGCGCGCTCACGACTGCGAGGGCCGCCACCCGCGGGCCCACCTCCCGCGACGCCGCGCAGGCAAGCGCATGAGGACCGCCCGCGGACACGCCGACGAGGCCGACCCGGTCGACACGCACGGCGTCGAGCAGCGCCGCGACGTCGGATGCCGTGTCGAGCAACGCACGACCGGGGCGCCGGGTCGACCGGCCGAACCCGGGCCGGTCGAACGTCAGGAGCCGAACCCCGGTCGCACGGGCGACCTCGTCGTCGGGAGCGAAGCGGCGTGACCCGGGTGCACCGTGCAACACGACGACGGGGAACCCCGCCGGGTCGCCCCGCTGCTCGTACGCGAGCGTGCGGCCGTCGTGGAGTGCGACGGCCGACACGGCGCTACGCGGGATTCTCTTGCACGAGCTCGATCAAGGTGCCGAACGCGGTCTTCGGGTGCACGAACGCGACGGTGGTGCCCCGGCTCCCCGGCCGCGGCACTTCGTCCAGCACGCGGTGACCGTGCCCCTTGACCGACTCGAGCGCCTCCGCACACGAGTCGACCCGGTAGCCGATGTGGTGCAGACCCTCGCCCTTGTTCGCGAGGAACTTCGCCACGGTCGAGTCTTCACGCGACGGCGTGAGCAGCTGGATGTACGAGTCGGCGACACGGAGCAGCGCCTCTTCGACGCCGTCCTTCTCGACGACCTCGCGATGCTCCACGTCGCACCCGTAGGTGTCGCGGTAGTAGGCGATCGCGGCCTCGAGGTCGTTCACCGCGATGGCGACGTGGTCGATCTCGGTCAGCAGCATGTCCATCGGGTCAGCCCTGGTGCCGGCGGAAGAGCGTGATCTGGGGAAGCAATTGCTCGCGCAGCTGCGGGTTCGTCACGCCGAGGCCCTCTTCGGGCGCGAGGGCGAGAACCCCCAACTTTCCCTCGTGAAGATTGTGGTGCACCTCGTAGGCCGCGTCGCCCGTCTGCTCGAGCGTGAACGTACGCGACAGCGTGGGGTGGATCCGCCCCTCGCCGATCAAGCGGTTCGCCTCCCACGCCTCGCGGTAGTTCGCGAAGTGGCAACCCTTGATGGTCTTGAGGTTCATCCACAGGTAGCGGTTGTCGTACTCGATCGTGTAGCCCGACGTCGCCGCGCACGTGATGACGAGGCCGCCCCGCTTCGCCACGAACACCGACGCACCCATGGTCTGACGGCCGGGGTGCTCGAAGACGATGTCGGGGTCGGTACCGACGAGCTCACGGATCTTCTTACCGAACCGGCGCCACTCGGCCGGGTCCTGGGTGTGCTCGTCCTTCCAGAAGCGATAACCCTCGGCCTTGCGGTCGATGACGTGCTCGACGCCCATCTCGCGCACGAGCGCCGCCCGCTCCGGTGACGAGACCACGCCCACGGGTGTGCCGCCCCCGTTGAGGATGTACTGACACGCGTACGCGCCGATGCCGCCACTCGCGCCCCATACGAGGACCGTGTGGCCCTGGGTCATCTGCGCGCCGTTGGGGCTGACGATCATCCGGTAGCTCGTGGAGTTGGTCAGCGCGTTGACGGCCGCCTCCTCCCAGGTGAGATGGGCCGGCTTCGGCATCAGCTGGTTCGCCTTGACCAGCGCGATCTCCGCGAGCCCGCCGAAGTTGGTCTCGAAGCCCCAGATCCGCTGGTTCGCGGCGAGCATGGAGTCGTCGTGGGCCGATGGGTCCTGGTCGTCGACGTGGTTGCAGTGCACCGTGACCCGATCACCGGGCTTCCAGTTCCGCACGGCCGACCCGACCCGCAGCACGACACCGGAGGCGTCACTGCCCATCACGTGGTACGGCTGGTCGTGGCGCTTGCCCCACACGCTCTCCTTGCCGAGACGCTTCAGGAACTGGAAGGTCGGCAGGGGCTCGAAGATCGACGTCCACACGGTGTTGAAGTTGATCGAGCTCGCCATGACCGCGACGTAGGCCTCGTCGGGAGCCAGCTCGGGCAACGGCACGTCGTCGATGTGGGTCGACTTGCGTGGGTCCTTCTCCTCTGACGGCATGCCGGCGAACATGTCCTGCTCGTCTTCGCGCACGACCGCCCCCCGGAACGACTGCGGCAGGGACAGCGCGGCGATCTCGTCGGGCGGGGCATCGGTGAGTATTGCGTCGCGGATTGCGTCGATCTCCGTCATGAGCCGCGACGGTAGCGGGGCCAAAGCTCCGCACTCCATGCCGCCACCCCCTGTCGATGCGAGCACGGGGCCGTGGTGCGGGAACGTCGGCCGGCCGCCGCGGCGGCGGGCGCGGCGGACGGCTTGGAGGTGCTGCCCGGCCCGGAGCCCCCGCGGGGCCCTGGGGCTACCATCCGGTAACCGGCAGCCGTCACTGGAGGTCCACGATGCCCGGTTCCGTCATCGCCTCTTCGGCCAGAACTCCGATCGGGAAGCTCTCGGGAGCGCTCGCGTCCTTCAGCGCCATGGACCTCGGCGGCGTCGCGATCACGGCCGCACTGGAACGGGCGGGCATCGAGGGCGACCAGGTCGACTACGTGATCATGGGCCAGGTGCTCCAGGCCGGCCAGGGCCAGATCACCGCTCGGCAGGCGGCGGCGAAGGCCGGCATCCCGATGAACGTGCCGGCGATCACGATCAACAAGGTCTGCCTTTCCGGTATCAACGCGATCTACCTCGCCGACCAGATGATCCAGGCCGGCGAGGCGGAGATCGTCGTCGCGGGCGGCATGGAGTCGATGACCAACGCGCCCTATCTCCTGCCGAACGCGCGGGCCGGATACCGCATGGGCAACGGTGAGCTCGTCGACGCGATGATCAACGACGGTCTGTGGTGCGCGTTCGACGCAATCCACATGGGGGCGGGCACCGAGCAGTACTGCGGCAAGATCGGAGGCATCAGCCGCGAGGCACAGGACGAGGCCGCGGCGAAGAGTCACGAACGGGCCGCAGCCGCCACGAAGGAAGGTCGCTTCGCCGAAGAGATCGTCGCCGTCCCCGTGCCGCAGCGAAAGGGTGACCCGGTGCTCGTCGAGACCGACGAGGGCATTCGGCCCGGCACGACCGCCGAGTCGCTCGGCGGGCTGCGCCCGGCGTTCGCGAAGGACGGCACGATCACGGCCGGGAACGCCTCGCAGATCTCCGACGGCGCGGCCGCGGTGATCGTCACGAGCCGGCAGAAGGCGGAGCAACTCGGCATCGCGCCGCTCGCCGAGCTCGTGTCGTTCGGCATGGTCGCCGGCCCCGACCCCTCGCTGCTGCACCAGCCGTCGGGCGCGATCAAGCAGGCACTCCAGCGTGCCGGCATGTCCACCGCCGACATCGACCTGTTCGAGCTCAACGAAGCGTTCGCGGCGGTCGGGATCGCGTCGATGCAGGATCTCGGGATCTCCGACGACGTGGTGAACGTCAACGGCGGCGCGATCTCTCTCGGCCACCCGATCGGCATGTCCGGCGCTCGGGTCGTGCTCACGCTCGTCAACGAACTTCGCCGGCGTGGCGGAGGGACGGGCGCCGCGGCCCTGTGTGGCGGCGGAGGCCAGGGGGACGCAGCGATCGTGCGCACCCTCTGACCCACGCGCGCACGCGATCCCGGGGCGGCGAGCACCGGGCAACGGGTTGAGCATCGGACGTTCGGACGCGGGTTAGCGTTCGCCGGTGGACCCGGCACAGCTCCGGCCGCTTCGTGTCGGCGAGATCCTCGACGTCGCGATCCGCGTCTACCGGCAGAAGTTCTCGACGATGGTCAAGGCGGTCGCCGTCGTCGTGGTCCCGGTGCAGGTGCTCAATGTGCTCGTGCGGTTGTCGCTGCCGTCGTCGACGACGACGACCGACTCCACGACCGGGACGGTTCGTTTCAACGGCTCCGCATTCGCGACGACGATGGCGGGTCTGCTCGTGCTGCTCGTTGCGAGCGTGATGTCGAGCACCCTCGCACAGGCCGCGTGCTTCAAGACCGTTGGCGACACCTATCTCGGGACGGATTCCGACTGGCGGGCGTCGTTACGCTTCGGCTTCTCGAAGTTCTGGCGACTGCTCGGGCTCATCGTCCTGCACGGGCTGCTGCTCGTGATCGCGTTCGCCGCGTGCATCGTGCCGGGCATCTGGCTGTACGCGGCGTGGTCCGTCGCCGTGCCGGTGTTGCTCATCGAGGGAACCGGCGGCTTCAAGGCCCTCACACGCTCGTTCAACCTCGTGAAGGGTCGATGGTGGCCCGTCGCCGGCACGTTGCTCGTCGCCAACGTCCTCGCGATGTTCGTGTCGGGCATCTTCGGCTTCGTGCTCGTTCCCGTCGCGATCGCCGGCGGTAACCACACCGTTGCCGCCGTGTTGAGCGGCATCACCGGCGCGATCGGCTCGCTCATCACGACGCCGTTCATCGCCGCGGTCGTTACCGTGCTCTACTTCGACCTGCGCGTGCGCAAGGAGGGCTTCGACCTGCAGCTGATGGCCTGGCGGATGGGTGTGCCCGAACCGCAGGGTGGGTTCCCAGCCGCGATGCCGTGGAACCCGCAGCCGGGTTGGGGTCCGGGCGCCCAGCCCTGGAGCGAGCCCACGACCGCCGGGTACCCGTCGGGCCGGCAATGGGGCCAGCCATGGGTCCAACCACCGCCACCGCCGCAGTGGGGCACACCGCCGGCGGACGCTCCGGCCCCGCGGACCCCGAACCCGTTGCCGCCACCGTTCCGGCCCGCGCCGCCGCCGGGGTGGGACACCGGCGGCTCCCAGCCCCCGCCGCGTGACGCACGTGGAGACGAGGGCGGCACGTGATCAGCGTGATCCTGGCCGCGGGCCCGGTCCCGCCCGACGCGGCCCGGCGCGACGCGCGCTCCATCCTCGGCGAACGCCGGTTCCGACCTTCTCACGTGCCGCGCCCATTCGCGGGCGTGCTGCGCTGGATCGGTCGGCAGCTCGAGCCGATCGGCCGGGCCCTGCGCCCGGTCGGTGACTTCTTCCAGACCGTCGGAGGACGGGTCGTGCTCGGCACCGTCGTCATCGTCGCGGTGGCCGCGGTCGCGTGGATCCTCGGCACGCGCCGGAGCGCACGAACGCGACCGCCGCGAGATCGCACGCGGGCACTCTCGGATGCTGACGACCCGGGCGCGCTCGAGCGCGCCGCCGAACGGGCCGAGCGCGACGGCGACTACGCCACCGCGGTGCGGCTCCGCTTCCGTGCCGGCCTCCTGCGCCTCGACGCCGCCGGGGTGATCAGGCTCGGGCCGTCGTCGACGTCGGGGCAGGTCGCGCGCCGGCTCGACCTGCCCGTGTTCGACGACCTCGCTCGCGACCACGACCTCGTCGCGTACGGCGGGCGACCGGCCGACACCGCACTGGCGCGCGCGACGCGAGACGGTTGGTCGCGGGTCCTCCAGTCAGTCGGGTCGCGTTGAGCACCGCCGCGACGACGCGACCCGTGCGCGACCGTTGGCGGGCGCTGCATCCGGGTGCGCGCGTCGTGATCATCGCCGTCGTCGCGATCGTCGTGGTCGAGGTCGGGCTCGGCATCCTCGACGCCGCGACGCGCGGTTCGGAGCCGAGCGGTCCGGCGTCGTCGTCGTTGTCAACCGCGCACACGGGCCTTGCGGCATACGAGGAGCTCCTCGCCCGCTACGGCCACCGGATCTCACATCAACGGGGCGCGCTCGCGGACGCTCGTCTCGATCCGTCGGCGACGCTCGTCCTGCTCGACCCGAGCGACATCAACCGCGCCGATCTCGCGACCGTCCGTCGCTTCGTGCTCGAGGGTGGTCATCTGGTCGCGGGCGGCAGCCGGCCCGAATGGCTCCTCGAGCTCGCACCGGCCGACATCCCGGGCTGGACCCCTGTCGCCGACCGCGTCGTGACGGAGCCCGACCTCGCCGGTGGGCCGCCCCTGACGGTCGAGACCGTCGGCGCCGGAAGCTGGGTGGAGGCGGGCGGCCGTCGCGCGTTGACGTTCCAGCCTGCGCACCAGGGCTCGGGTGCCGCGATCTTCCTCGCCGACGCGTCGCCGTTGCACAACGAGCTCCTCGACCGTGCCGACAACGCCGCGTTCTCGTTGTCGCTCGCCGGCGCCACGGAACGTCCCGTGATCTTCGCCGAAGGAGTGCACGGCTATGGCGCGACGACGGGCCTGGCCGCGATCCCGTTCCGCTGGAAGGTCGCGCTGATCGCGGTCGCGCTCGCCGCGCTGCTCGCAATGGTCGCGGCGGGCCGGCGGCTCGGGCCCGCGGAGGACGACGCGCGTGCCCTCGAGCCGGCCCGTCGCGTCTACATCGACGCGCTCGCGAGCACCCTCGCACGCACGCGGCGCCCCGCCGAAGCGCTCACGCCCCTGCAACAGGCGATTCAGGCCGACCTCGCCCGCCGGGCCGGGCTGGATGCGCGCGCACCCGAGTCGGGATTGCGCGATGCGGCACGTTCACTCGGGTGGCCCGTTGACGAGATCGACGCGATGTTCGTCCGCCTCGACACCGACGCGCGCATCCTCGCCGCCGGCCGCGCGGTCGTTCGCGCCCGCAGCACCGATACGAGTGGGATGGTGAGGGCTTGAGAGAGCTGCGTGTGCGGGTCGCTTCCGAAGTTCGCAAGGTCGTGGTCGGGCAGGACGACGTCGTCGACCTCGTGCTCGCCGCGCTCGCGGTGAACGGCCACGTGCTCCTGGAAGGCGTACCGGGTGTCGCGAAGACATTGCTCGCGAACGCGCTCGCGCGCGCACTCGGGATGTCGTTCCGGCGCGTGCAGTTCACCCCCGACATGCTCCCGTCGGACCTCACCGGAACGATGACCCTCCGTTGGTCGCCCGACTCGCGGGTGCAGGAACTGACGTTCCGGCCCGGCCCGGTCTTCACGAACGTGTTGCTCGCCGACGAGATCAACCGAACGCCGCCCAAGACGCAGGCCGCGCTCCTCGAGGCGATGCAGGAGGCGCAGGTGTCGGTCGACGGCGCCGCCCACCCGCTGCCACAGCCGTTCGTGGTGATCGCGACGCAGAACCCGATCGAGTACGAGGGCACCTATCCCCTGCCCGAGGCGCAGCTCGACCGGTTCCTCATGAAGATCGACGTCGGCTATCCCGATGAGCACGCCGAGCTCGCGTTGCTGCGGCTGGACCATCGCGGTGTCGCGCCGGCGACGCTCGACGACGTACTCGCGGTCACCGACGAAGACGAGCTGCGCAGCATGCGCGAGGCGGTCGACGCGACAACCGTCACCGACGAGGTCCTCGGATATGTCGCGGCGATCGTGCGACGCACACGCGAGCTTCCGAGCGTCGCGCTCGGCGCGAGCCCCCGCGCCGCGGTGCACCTGCTCGCCGCGTCGAAGGCGTCCGCCCGGCTGAGCGGCCGCGACTTCGTCACGCCCGACGACGTCGCGTGGATGGCCCGGCCGGTGCTGCGGCACCGCCTGCTCGTCCGGCCCGAGGCCGAGCTCGAGCGCTACCGCCCCGACGACGCCGTGCAGGCCGCGGTGGCATCGGTGCCGGTACCGAGGTAGCCGTCCGTGAGCGCACCGCTCGTGTTCGCGCTGGCGCTGGGGGCGGTGCTCGTGCTCGCCCTCGGCGCCGCGCCGCTCACGGCGACGCGACGGACCGGGCTGCTGCTCGTCGGCGCGGGGCTGGTCGCGCTCCCAGCCGGCGGTTCGGTTGCCCTCCTGGTCGCGTCGGGCGTGCTCGCCGCGTTCGCCGTCGACGCGACGCTCGCCCGCCGCACGCCCATCGTGCGCCGGACGGTGCCGTCGGTCGTGGCGCGTGGCGTGCCCTCGGCGCTGACCGTCACCGGCAGCCCGCGTGGTCCGGGCCGCCTGCGTGTGCGTCAGCCCCAGGTGCCTGACATCGTCGTCGAGCCACCCGAGGCCGACGACGGGCTCACCGCCCGGATCATTGCGTCACGACGGGGGCGTCACTCGCTTCCGGCTGTCGCGGCCCGCGTCGACGGACCGCTCGGCCTCGCATCGTGGTACCGCGAAGGGCGGTCGCCGGCCGAGGTGCTCGTGTATCCCGACGTGCCCGCGGCCCGTCGCCTCGCGCTCGCGGTTCGCCGGGGCCGGTTCGGCGACGAAGGACGGCGCACGCGCGGTCCCCTCGGCCTCGGCACGGATTTCGAGTCGATCCGCGACTACGTGCCGGACGACGACGTGCGGCGCGTGAACTGGCCTGCGACCCAGCGCTGCGGCCGGCCCATGACGAACCAGTACCGCATGGAGCAGGACCGCGACGTGACCTGCGTGACCGACTGCGGGCGGCTCATGCGCGCGCCGCTCGGTGACCGCACTCGGCTCGACACCGCGCTCGACGCGATCACGGCTGTCGCAATGGTGGCGGACGAGGTCGGCGACCGCGTCGGTGTGATCGCGTTCGACGACGACGTTCGCCGGCACTTGCCACCGCGGCGCGCGGGTGGTGATGGTGTGGTGCGCGCGATCTTCGATCTCGAACCGAGCCGCGTGGACTCGGACTACGAGCGTGCCTTCCGCCTCGTCGGCTCGAAGCGATCTTTCGTCCTCGTCGTGACCGACCTGCTCGAGGAGGCTGCCGCGCAGCCGCTCGTCGACGCGGTGCCGGTGCTCGCGCGCCGCCACGTCGTCGTCGTCGCCGGAGCAACCGATCCCGATCTCGACCGCATCGTCTCCGACGCGCCGCGGTCGCCCGCCGACGTGTACGCGGCTGCAGTCGCGATCGACGTGCTGGAAGCCCGTCGGCGCGTCGGCGCGTTGCTGCGTCATGCGGGGGCCGACGTGATCGAGGCACGACCGGACGGACTGCCGGCCGCGTGCGTCGCGGCCTACCTCAGGGCGAAGTCGCGAGCACGGCTGTAGCGTCGTCGGGCGTGGGCACGGAGCGGACAGGCGCGCGCCCTCGCCACAAGACCATGGCCCAGTACGCGCCGCCGAGCGCGACGCCGAACGCGATCGCAGGCCCGAGGCCGATGCCGGATGTGCTCACCGAGCCCTCGACGATGCCGGCGACCACGAGGCACGCCGCGGTACCGAGCGCGATCTCCGCGGCCGGACGCGCTTCGGCGACGATCGCGTCCCGACGCCGCCTGCGACCCGGGGCGACGAGCGCCCAACCCATCCGCATGCCCGCCGCACCGGCAACGACGATGCACGTGAGCTCGAGCACGCCGTGCGGGAACACGAACTCGAACAACGGCCGGCCGTTGCCGGCATCGATGGTGAGACCGAAGACGGTGCCGAGCATCACACCCTGATACACGAGGACGAGCGCGGTGCCGATGGCGGCCGCGATACCGAACGCGAACGCGAGGAAGGCCACGCGAATGTTGTTCGTGAAGATCGCGCTCGACGCCTGCGCCTTCTCGTCCGCGGTCAGCCCGAAATTCGCGCGGTCACGGGCGACGACCGACTTGAACTCCGCAGGCACGAGGCCTTGGGCGGCTCCGGGATCACGGACCGCCCACATGCTCGACAGCACCCACGGCCCCATCATCAGCACGACCGATGCGAGCAGGAGCCACGGCCGTTCACGCACACGGCGCCAGTAGCCGGTCGTGACGAAATGCAGCAGTGAGTCGCCGCGGCGACCCCCCTCGTACACGAGGCTGCGGGCCCTGACGACCAGGTGCTCGAGCCGCCCCACCAGTGGGTCCCCGGGATAGCGCCGGCGCGCGAACGCCAGATCGGCCGAGGCGGCCCGATACAAGGACCCGAGCCGACGAACACCGTCGGGCCCGAGCTTCGACGCGCGACGGCCCGACCGTCGTACCAGTTCGTCGAGCTCGGCCCATCGGTCCTGGCGCTCGGCGACGAAGCGCTGCCGGTCCACGCCCCCATTGTTAGCGTGCGACGATCGCCTACGGGGCCGACGGCCGGCGGAGCAGCAGCACGTGACGTTCGACGACCGGGTGATGATCTCGACGCCTGAGGGTGTGTCTCTCGAGTTGGTGCTCGCCGGGCTCGGATCGCGGTTCATCGCGGCCGTCGTCGACGCTGCGATCCAGACCGCGCTCGTGATCGCCATCGCGCTCGCGTCGAGCGCGTGGAGCTCGAACGGCTTCGTGCAGGCCGCGGTGCTCGTCGTCGTGTTCCTCGTGCTGTTCGCGTACGACGTCGTGTTCGAGGTCGCCAACGCCGGGCGTACACCGGGGAAGATGGCGACGGGGCTGCGCGTGTTGCGGCGCGACGGCCGGCCGGTCGACTTCCTCACCAGCGCGGTCCGCAACATTCTGCGCCTGGTCGACTTCCTGCCTGTGCTGTACGTCGTAGGTTCGGTCATGATCGTGGTCACACGCCAGCACCAACGTCTCGGTGACGTTGCCGCGGGCACGATCGTCGTGCGCGAGCGCCGTGCGGTGGTGCCGGCCGCGGCCTTGCCGCCGCAGGCAGCACTCCCCGACCAGTCGTTCGCGACGTGGGACGTCAGTGCGGTTTCGATCGACGAGCTCGTGACCGTGCGCCGCTTCCTCGAACGCCGCTACTCGCTCACACCCGCGGCTCGGAACCAGCTCGCCTGGGACCTGTCGACCCGCCTGCGCGGCAAGGTTGCCGGGCCGCACGACCGGTGGCCCCCGGAAGCGTTCCTCGAAGGCCTCGTCGCCGCAAAGACCGCACGCGGCGTGTGATGCCGCGCCACGGCGGCCCAACGTCGACGCATGGTGCCGGTACGCTCGTGCGCGGTGACGACGATCCAGACCGTCGACGCGACGCGGCTTCGGGCCATGGGCGCGGCGATGCTCGGCATCGCCGCGGTTCGTCCGATGCTTCCCGTCGAGCCCGGGCTACCGTGCCCGCTGCGCACCCTCACCGGCGTGCCCTGCCCGTTGTGTGGAATGACGCGCAGCGTGACGGCGGCCGTGCACGGCCACCTTGCGCACTCGCTGGTGCTGAACCCGGGTGGCATCGTCGCGGTGATGCTCGCGGTCGCGCTCCTGGCCGGATGGCTGCTCGGCTGGCGCGTCCGCCGGCTCACGTACGCCACCTGGCTCGTGCCGGTGGTGCTCGGTGCGATGTGGGCGTACCAGTTGTTCAAGTACGCGACCGGCCGGCCACTGTGACGTGTGGAACGGGCGGCCCCCACCAAGCCGCCCGTTCCACTCGCATGCTCCACCCGCAAGCCGCTGTCGCGGCCCTGCCAGCGCCGCACCCGTGTGACTCACGGGCGTCGCTCGACACGTGTTCAGTGGGAATCGGCGCGCACGGCTCCGTCCTTGACCGCGAAATTGGCTCTCTCGCGAAGCTGCAGGTCAGGCGTCGACTTCGCGGCGGCCTTCCAAGGCCCGTCCGAGCGTGACCTCGTCCGCGTACTCGAGATCGCCCCCGACCGGCAGACCGCTCGCGATGCGGGTCACCCGGATTCCGAGGGGCTTCAGCAACCGGGCCAGGTACATGGCCGTCGCCTCGCCCTCGATGTTCGGGTTCGTGGCGAGGATGACCTCCTCCACCCCTTCGTTCGCGATGCGTTCGAGCAACTCGCGGATCCTCAGTTGCTCGGGCCCGACGCCTTCGATCGGTGAGATCGCGCCCTGCAGCACGTGGTAGCGGCCCTGGAACTCCTGGGTGCGCTCGACCGCCACGATGTCGCGCGGCTCTTCCACCACGCACAACACCCGCGCGTCGCGCCGTTCGTCGCGGCAGAAACCGCACAGCTCGCCCTCGGCGATGTTGAAGCAGCGGCGGCACCACGTGACCCGTTCCTTCGCCTCGACGATCGCCGCCGCGAGGCGGCGCGCATCCTCGGGCGCCACCTTCAACAGGTAGAACGCGATGCGCTGGGCCGACTTGGGCCCGACACCGGGAAGCCGGCCGAGCTCGTCGATCAGCGTCTGGACCGGGCCCTCGTAGACCGACGCCACGCGTCAGCCGAGCAGTCCGCCGAGGCCGCCGAGATCGAGGCCGCCGGTGACGCCGCCGAGACGCTGACTCTGCAGTTCCTGCGCTTTGCGCAGCGCGTCGCTCACCGCCGCGACGACGAGGTCTTCGAGCATCTCGACGTCGTCGGGATCGACGACGTCCGCCGAGATGTGGACCGCGCGCAGCTCGAGCCCGCCCGTGACCTCGGCCTTGACCGCGCCGCCGCCCGCGCTGCCCTCGACCGTTTCGCCGGCGAGCGCCTCCTGTGCGGCGGCCATCTCCTCCTGCATCTTCTGCATCTGGCGCATCATCTGGTTGAGCTGCTTCTGGTTCGCCACCGAACGCTCCTCGATCCGTTGCCGGGGTCTTTCGGTCTACTCCCTCGGAAGCTCTTCCACGACGCTCGCGCCGAAACGCTCCTGCAGGCGGGAGATCGAATCTACCGCCGTGGCCGGCGGCGCATCGCGCAGCTCGGTCAGGTCGACCTCGTCGTCGAGCTCGGGCGGAGGCTCGCCGAGCGGGGGCGCGTCACCAGGCCCGTTCGGTGCCGCGTCCACAGGCGCGGCGGGCGCACGACGAGCGGGCGGCTTGCGACCGGGCGGAGGGCTCGATGGCGCCGGACCGCCCGTGTTCACCGAGGTGAACGCGTCGTGGGCCGCGAGTTTGAACCGCACGTTTCGGCGCAGCCGCGACGTCAGCTCGGCCCGGATCGTGTGCGCCTCCTGGTGGAAGCGCGGCTTCGCGATGTCGAGCAGGTGCGGCGCGATCCCGAACACCACGACGTCACCGTCGACCTCGACGGGCTGGAAATCCTGGACCGCGCGTCGCGACGACGGCGGCAGCTCCGGCAACACCGCGCTCCACGCGACGATCACGTCGTCGAGGTCGACCGGCCCGTCCGGTGCTGCGGCGGCGCCGGGAGAAGCGCCGCCGGGCGCAGCGGGCTCGGGGACCGGCGCATCGGGCTCGGCGGCCGGCGCCTCGGGCTCGGCGGCCGGCGCCTCGGGCTCGGCGGCCGGAGCGGCGGAGGGCGACGCGGATGCTTCGGACCGGCGCCCCCGGACAGCGCCGAGCGTCGGCTTCGAGGGGCGGCCCGTGGACGGCGCCCGGGAAGCGGGCTCCGGTGCCGGCTCGGGTTCCGCAGCGGCCCGAGGTGCCGGTGACCCGGGAGTCGGCGCCGGTACGGCGGGAACGGGGGCTGGAGCCGGATCGCGTGGCGCGCCAGGATCGTGGGCCGGCGCCGCCGCCGCCCCGCCGGCGAGGGCCCGCTCGAGCCGCTCCACCCGCTCCGTGAGCACCTGGACCGGCGTGCCCGCTTCACGGCGCACGAGACGCACGAGGGCGACCTCGAGCACGAGCCGCGGGTCTGCGGCATCCACGCCGCGCATGTCGACGATCGCCTGCCCAAGGGTTTCGATGCCGCGAACGAGCGTCGTGTTGCCGATCGTCGTACCGAGATCGCGCAGCCGCGCCAATTGCTCGTCGCTCGCATCGACGCGGACCCGGCCCGCGGCGGCGTTGGCGACGAACGCGTCGCGCAGCGCGCGCAACAGGTCTTCGGCGAGACGCCGGGGATCCTGACCCGCGTCGAGCACGTTGCCGATCGCGACGAGGACACCCGCGACATCTTCGTTCGCGACCGCTTCGAGAACCTGGGCGCGGAGCTCGAACGGTGCGCCGCGGAAGGCCTGCGAGACGACCGACGCGTCGAGCCGGCCGGTTGTGAGGGCGAGTGCCTGATCCAGCAACGACAGCGCGTCTCGCGCCGAGCCCGCACCCCGGCGAGCCAGCACCTCGACCGCCTCGCGATCGAACTCGACACCCTCCTGCTCCAGCACCCATGCGAGATGGTCGGCGAGCTGTTCGGTGGTCAGCAGCGTGAATTCGAAGTGCTGCGTGCGCGAGCGGATCGTCGGCAGCACCGCGCCCGGCTCCGTGGTGGCGAGCACGAACACGACGTGCTCGGGCGCCTCTTCCAACGTCTTCAGCAAGGTGTTCGACGCCGCGTCCGTCAGCATGTGGACCTCGTCGAGGATGTACACCTTGCGCCGCGCGCTCGCGCCCAGGCCGAGACTGATGCGCTGCACCAGGTCGCGTGCGGCCTCGACCCCGCGGTTCGACGCGGCGTCGAGCTCGATCAGGTCGCTGAAGCGGCCCTCCGCGATTGCGACGCAGTTCTCGCAGGCGCCGTCGGGCTCGCCGTCGGCGCCGGGATTCGTGCAGTTCAGCGCCTTCGCGAGGATGCGTGCGGTCGTCGTCTTGCCCGTGCCGCGCGGGCCGGAGAAGAGGTAGGCGTGGCCGACGCGCTCCTCGCGTACCGCGTTGCGCAACGCCGAGGTGACGTGCTCCTGACCGACGAGATCGCCGAAGCGCTGCGGTCGGTACTTGCGGTACAGCGACTGGAAGGCCACGGGGCGAGGTTAGCGAGGCCCGCGCGGGACCAGCTCGTGTGGTCGAGCGACGCACGGGCGCGAATTCCACACCACGTCATCCGGTCCGCGTGGGCTCCGACGCATGCGGACCGTGCACCCGTCGTCGACCAGGCGCCGTGGGGCGCGCAGCCCGCCGTCGGCTCGGACCAGGCAACCCTGCGGCACACGGAAGAACCCGCTGAGAGCTGCTTCCTTCCGGACCTGACTCGGTTCACGAGATTCCGTTGCGCAGGACCCGGTCTTCGGCGTCGGCGATCGGGTCGCCTTCCTCACGTCGACCGTGGCCTCGGACGGGGATTCAGCCCCCCTCACGTGGGTTTGGGGTACAGGGCACCACGAGCTCCCCGCCTAGCACGGTCCGCCCCGTCAGGCTACCAGTGCCCCGGCCGGTGCCCCGCGGGCGACTTTGTACGATGCGGGGCCCGGGAGGGATGCGAGAGCGGCCGAATCGGCACGCTTGGAAAGCGTGTGTGGGGCAACCCACCGTGGGTTCGAATCCCACTCCCTCCGCCACGGACCTGCCGGCTCGGGCGTCACCGGCGCAGCAGGGCGCCCCGGCTCGACCGTCACCGGCGCAGCAGGGCGCCCCGGCCGTTGTGCTCGAGCTCCTCTGCAAGCGCGGCGGCGGCACCGTCATCGAGGCGCTCGTACGGCGCGTCGCGCTCCGGGCGCCACCACACTTCCGGGGCCTGCCACGCCGCCCGCCGAAGCGGCTGCTTGTCGAGCTTCTCGGTCGTGGTGACCGGCAGGGAATCGACGACGCGCACGAACCGTGGTGACCACTTCGTCCCGAGATCGGGCTGGGCGCGGAGGAAGGCGTCGAACTCCGAAGGGTCGAACCCCGCGCCGTCGCGCAATTCGAGGGCGGCCATCACCTGGTCGCCCGTGACAGGGTCCGGCACGCCGTACACCGCGACACCCGCCACCCCGGGATGACGGCCGATGATCCGCTCGACGGGCGCGGCGGCGAAGTTCTCGCCGTCGACTCGCAACCAGTCCGCGTTGCGACCGGCGAAGTAGAAGACGCCATCGTCGGCGCGGTATGCCAGATCGCCCGACCAGAACCAGCCGTGACGCGTCCGCTCCGCGTTCGCGGCGTCGTTGTTGTAGTAGCCCTCGAACAACGAAACGCCGTCGCGACGGACGATCTCTCCGATCGCTTCGTGCGCGTTACAAAGCCGTCCGTCTTCGTCGAAACGCGCGCGCGGGCACTCGTCGAACGTGTCGGGGTTGACGACCACCACGTCGGCGTCCGCCTCCGGAACGCCCAACGCGCCCGGGCGCTCGGCTTGCACGGGCATCATCCGTATCGCGCCCTCGCTCGATCCGTAACCCTCGAACACCGGGATGCCGAATCGCTGGCGGAACGCTTTCATGTCGGGTGCCGAGGACTCCGGGCCGAGCGCGAACTTCACCTTGTGATCGCGGTCGTGCTCGGTCGGCGGCGTCTTCAGGATGTACGACAGTGCACGCCCGACCGTGTTGAAGTAGGTCACGCCATATCGACGGACGTCGGGAAGGAAGCCCGAGGCCGAGAACTTCCGCCGCAACGCGATCGTTGCACCGGACGCGAACGCAGGCACGACGTTCGCGCTGAGCGCATTGCCGTGGAACAGCGGCATGGCGCAGTAGAGCACGTCGTCGCGCGAGAACCCCATGCCGCGATTGGCGGCCATGCGGCCCTGCGTGGCCCGCACCGCCTTGGGCGCACCCGTGGACCCCGACGTGAAGATGAGCACCCACAACGCGTCGGCGCCGGGCAGCGCATCCGGCACCGCGGCGCCGCGCCGATGGCGTTCGAGGAGGCCGCGGTACGCCCCCGATTCCACGGTCATCACGCGCTCGGTTGGCAGGCCGACGTCGAGGCCGTCGAGCAGCGGTGCGTACGAGTCAGCGGTGACGACGAGCCCGCAGTCGGTGTGCCTGATGTCGCCCGCGAGCTCGTCGCCGCGACGGGTCGGGTTGATGCCGACGACCGTTGCACCCACGAGCGCGGCGCCGCCCAACAAGAAGAGGTACTCGGGCACGTTGTCGAGCAGGACGCCGGCGTGAAACGGCCGCCCGTGCAAGCGCAACGACGCCAGCAACGCGCCGCGGACCGCGCATTCCTGCACGACCTCGGCCCATGTCCATGCTTCGTCCTCGAACACGAGGCCGGGATGCTCGTCGGACGCCCGCGCCGCGAGCATCTCCGCGATGCTTGTCATCCGAGCACGACCGGCAACGACGACACGCCGCGCACGAGCGTCGAGCGCGTCCACGCCGGTTCGCCGGCAATTTCGTATTCCGGATGGCGCACGAGCAGCTCCTCGAGCATGACTCGCGCCTCGAGCCGCGCCAGTGCGGCGCCGAGGCAGAGGTGTTCGCCGAAGCCGAAGGCGAGGTGGGCGCTGTCGAAGCGACGGGCCACGTCGAAGGCTCCGGCGTCAGGTCCGAACACCGCCTCGTCGCGGTTCGCCGACGCGTACAGCATCACGACGAAATCACCCTCGGCGATCGACTGACCGCCGACGCTCGTGTCGCGCGTTGCGGTGCGCCCGAACATCTGGATCGGCGTCACCCAGCGCAGGCATTCCTCCACCGCGGCCGGGATCCGCGACGGGTCGCGCGCCAGACGGCGCCGCTGGTCGGGATGCTCGAACAGCGCGAGCGCGCTGCCGGAGAGCAGATGCCGGGTCGTCTCGTTGCCGGCAACGAGCAACGTGAGGCAGTAGCCGACTGCGTCGGCCGTGCTCATCGACTCGCCGTCGATGTCCGCGGTCACGAGCACGGAGACAATGTCGCCGCGAGGTCTCGCGCGCCGCTCCTTCACGTGATCTCCGAGGAACGCGTAGAGCTGGGCGACGTCGTCGAGACTCGCACCCGGGTTGTCCGGCGATTCGATGGTGGCGTCGGACCAGCGCCGGAAGTCGGCCCGGTCGCCGTCGCCGATGCCCAACAGGTCCGCGATGACGAGGACGGGAAACGCCGCGCTGATCGCGTCCACGAAGTCGATCTCGATGCCAACCGGTGTCGCGTCGAGCACGTCGCGTGCCACGCGCCGCACCCGCGGTTCGAGCGCTGCGACAGCGCGCGGCGTGAAGTGCCGGCTCACCACCTGGCGCCACGGCGCGTGCCGCGGCGGATCCATGTGGAGTATTGACCCGCGGATCGTTCCGCCGTTGCGCAGCGGGTCGTGCATCAACACGCCCCGCCCCGAACAGAACCGGCCAGGATCGCGGCTGACCTCGCGTACCTCCGCGTACCGGGCGAGCGTCCACGCGCCGGGCGCGTACCTGTGCACCGGCGCGTCACGGCGCAAGTGCGCGAGCACGTCGTAGTAGTCAGGCCGCGTGCACCATCCCGGAGTCTCGGGATCGATGACGGGATCAACCGCCGTCAACGGCGCCTCCGTCGCGCATTCGGCACAGTTTGTAATCTCCCGCTCCGGCATGGCAATCGCACAGCGAGACGACACAGTGCTCGCCGAGGGGCTCGCATCATGGGCGGAGGCTCTTGATCCCGCGCGCGGGCGGGCCCGAACATCGTCCGTGGGGCGCCCGTCCGCGGGCTGGTCGAACGAGACCGTCCTCGCGACGGTCGAATGGGACGACCGGTCCGACGACGTCGTGGTGCGCCTGCCGCCCGTCGTCGCGTCGTTCCCGGGCGACACGCTGCGCACCGAGTCGATCGTGCTCGACGCGCTCTCCAGGGCGCGCCTTCCCGTACCACGACCGATCGCGTTGGAGCCCGACCTGCGGTGGCTCGGCGCGCCGTTCCTCGTGATGACGCGCGTCAGTGGAAGGCCCGTGGGGGCGGCACCGTCGCGCGACCCGTGGCTCGTCGAGGCGCCGCCGCAACGGCAGCGCTTCGTGCAGGAGCAGTTCCTCGCCACCCTCGCGATGGTGCACCGGCTGGACTGGCGTGCCGCCGGGCTCAGTCAGCATCTTCGGGGCGCGGACGGCGCGCTCGCAACCGAGGTCGACTGGTGGTCGAGCTACGTCGACTGGGCCGCCGACGGTTCACCCGCCCGGCGGCTGGTCGACCACGTGCGTTGGTGCCGCGAGCACGTGCCGGCGACGGAGCCACCGGCGTCGCTCTGTTGGGGCGACGCCCGCCTCGGCAACGTGATGTACGACGACGGTGGCGCGCTCGTCGCGCTCATCGACTGGGAGCTCGCGAGCATCGGCCCGGCCGAGATGGACCTGGCCTGGTACCTCGCGCTCGAGGAGCTCACGGACCGGTACGCGCGCGCGTCCGTGCCGGGATTCATGGCGCACGACGACGCCGTCGCCCACTTCGAAGCCGCGCTCGGCCGTCGCGTCCGAGATCTCGAGTGGCACGAGGTCTTCGCGCTGGTTCGCTCCGTGGCGATCAACGACCGTCAGGCCCGCCTCGCGGCTGTCAGCGGCATCGCGTATCCCGGCGTGGCCGGCGACGACAACCCCGTTCTCGGATGGGTCGACGGCAAGGTCGAGCAGTACGAACAGACCGAGAGGAGCACGTAGCAGTGTTCGACGCCGGCCCCGAACACTCGCCGATGTCAGGTCTCGACGAGTACCTGGTCCACAACTATCCGCATCCCGTGCGGGTGATGTGGACCACCGACGCGCAGGCGTACGAACGGGTCTGGTTCACCGCGCAGGACGACACGGGCGAGCTCCTCGTCGTCTGCGGCCTCGCGTTCTACCCCAATCTCGGCACCGCCGAGGCCTTTGCCATCGTGGTTCACGAAGGCCGGCACACGACCGTGCGCGCGCACCGGCTGCTCGGCGACAACCGGATGGACATGCGGGTCGGCCCGCTCGCGTACGAGGTCGTCGAGCCGTTTCGAGAGTGGCGCCTCACGCTCGACGACAACGAGCATGGGACGAGCTACGACATCCACTGGTTCGACACGAAGCGTGCGGTGTTCCGCAACCTCGGCGCGGGGATGATCGCCGCCGGCCGCCCCTTCGGTGGCGTGGCGGGTTACGACGGCTTCGGTGTGCAGGAAGGGTGGGTCCGGGTCCACGACCGGCGTTTCGAGCTCACACCGGCACACTTCAACGGGACACGTGATCATCACTGGGGAACGCGCGACGGCGTCGGCGGGCGCGGCCGCTGGTCGGGCTGGCAACACACGCTGTCGGGAGCGTTCGTGCAGTTCCCGAACTGGAGCGTGTGGACGGACCATCTGTTGCGCAATCTCGGCGACCCGCGGCCGGGAAGCTCCACGCTGCGACGGCGTACACATCGCTTGCGCTTCGAGGACGGCACCCGCCTGCTGCTCGGTGGTGAGGTGGACATGGAGCTCCCGTCCGGCGAGGTGAAGACCATGACCTTCGAGCGTCTCGGGAACCAGATCGCGTTCCTCCGCTGCGGGATGTACGGCGGCCCGAACGGCGGCACACCCGAGGGCGACATCTGGCACGGCGTATACGTGGGCGACGGTGTCGTGACGGGCGAGACGTACGACGGCAACGATCCCGACGTGCGGGCGCGCATCTGCGGCCTCGACCAGCACCACATGCGCTTCGAGTGCGACGGCGAGGTCTCGTACGGGCTGTTCGAGGCGTACGACACGCTCGCCTACGAACGCGCGCTCACGGGCCGCGAGGGCCTGTCCCTGCTCGGCTAGCAGGATGGCGCCGGTGAATCCTTCCGAGCTGGACCGCTGGATGGGTGTCGCGCTCGACGAGGCGCGAGCGGCCGCCGCCGACGACGACGTCCCCGTCGGGGCGCTCGTCGTGCGGCTCGAGAGTGGCGAGATCCTCGCCCGGGCGCACAACGAGCGGGAGCTGCGCGGCGACCCGACCGCACACGCGGAGATCCTCGCGTTGCGAGACGCAGCGGCGAGCGCCGGCACCTGGCGACTGCACGGTTGCGCGCTCGTGGTGACGCTCGAGCCGTGTCCCATGTGCGCGGGCGCCGCGCTTGCCGCACGCCTCGACGCGGTGGCGTTCGGCGCGCCGGACCCGAAGGCCGGCGCGCTCGGCAGTCTCTACAACCTCGGCGCGGATCCGCGTCTCAACCACGAGCTGGTCGTGGTGGACGGCGTGCGAGCGGCGGAGTCGGCCGCGTTGATGAGCGGGTTCTTCGCCGCCCGGCGACCCGAGTCGTCACTCTGAGACGGCGTGTCCGTCAGGCGGGGCGTCGGGAGCCGCCCCTACACTCCCCCCCGGAGGGATGCGAGAGCGGCCGAATCGGATGGTCTCGAAAACCATTGTGCCTCCGGGCACCGTGGGTTCAAATCCCACTCCCTCCGCCGGCGCTCAGGGTCGCGATCTGTCGCGGCCCTGAGCCGCGTCCGAGGCCGGCCGCGCAACGGTCCGCCCTGTCCACCCGAGGCGTTGCAGCCACCGCGTGGCCTCGTCCTGTTCCATTGCCGGCCCGACGGTCCGCATGCCGTGCTCGGCCATCATCCGGTTCAGCGCTTCCGGTGCCGGTCCGCCGGCCGAGTGCGGACGCCCGTCCCCGGCAGGGTCGCCCATGTCGTGCACGGCGTCCATGAAGCCGCGGTGGGCGTGCACGAGGAGCACCCGGGCCCGCGGGCTCATGACGCGGAACGTGTGCGGCACACCCCGCGGGAACGGCACCCACGTGCCCGGGCCGGCGATCGTCACGTCGCCGCCGCAACGCACGACCATGGTCCCCTCGAGCACGTAGAAGCTGTCGTCGAGATCGGCGTGCACGTGGAACGGCGGTGCCGCCCCGTGCGGGAGGACGGCCTCGGCCACCACCGTCGGCTCGTCGGCCGCACTCAGCTCCGTGACGTGGACGCCGAGGAACCACCACTGCGATCCCGGCTTCACGGGTGCCGGCCGCGCGCTCATGCGTCCTCGACCTGCGCGAGGACCTCGTCGGTCGTGAGGTCGTGACGGTGAGAACCGCGCGCGTGCTCCTGCACCGCAGCGACCAAGTGCCCGACGCCGTCCGTGCCCGCGACGCGGAATTCGACGCCACACGGGCACCGGGAGACTTTCCCGCTCGCAGGTGCGCCCGTCGCGGCGAAGTCGAGGATGACGCACGGTTCGTCGCCGACGACCCAGGCGTCGTGACCGGGGGCGACGACGTGCGCGTCACCCGGCGAGAGGTCGATCTCGCGGCCGTCCTCCATGCGCACGTGGAATCGTCCGGACAGGACGACACCGTTGTGCGCGACCTCGCACGAGTCGGTGCCCGCAGCCGGCTTGATGTCGGTCGACCACTTCCAACCGGGTTGGAAGACGGCACGGACGATCGTCGCGCCGGGGAGGTTGACGACCTCGAGCACGCCGTGATCCGTGGTGCGGCGTTCGTCGGGAGACTGGAGGTTCTTGACCCCGACGGTGGTTGCAGTGGGCGCGGTCATCGGCATCTGCCTTCCTCGATGAACGGACCGGGTCAGCATCGCTCGACCGGGGTCGCGCGCACATCGGGGAGACCACGTAATCGCGGCGACGGCCTACGTAGTGCCGGACCGGCGAGGCAAGGCCCTTCGAGTCGCCATCGTCGACGCGAGCTCGGTGCGCGAACGCGCGTCGGTCTTGCGCAGCAGGCTCTCCACGTGCTTCTCGACGGTGCGGGGCGAGACACCGATGCTCGCCGCGATCTCCTTGTTCGACAAGCCCTCGATGACGTGTCGGAGCACGTCGGCTTCACGCGGCGTGATCCCGGCATCAGCCCACGGATTGGCATCCGCGTCCGCGACGAGTTCCGTGCAGTGGGTGGCAAGGGCGTGGAGCCCGCGGCGGACGAACCCGTCGCGCGCGTCGGTCAACCATTCCGTCGGGTTGCCCCATCCGTGGGCGGCGGCCGATGGTGCGGCCAGGTATCGCACGAGATCGGCCCAGCCGTCGCCATTGACGAACCCCGGCGTGACCGTGGCGACGATGTCGTCGGCGCGTCGAGCCTCGCCGGCGCGTCCGGCCACGACCGCCTCCGCGTAGCCGATCAACGCGACGTTGAGTCCGAACGCGGACACGCCGAGCCGTCGCGCCTCGGCTATGGCGTGCCCCGCACGGCGATCACCCAGCGACGCAAGGAGCACCGGCCACACCGCACGAGGTGCAGCGGGCTCGGCATGTGGAAGCTTCGAGAGGATCGTCGCGCCCCGGCTGTACGGCTCGACCGCGCGTTCGGCATCGCCGCCGAGCAGGACCGCGAAACCGCGGTTCACCCACCCGAAGCCCTCGATCATGCGGTCGTCCGGTGCCGCAGCGGCCGCCAGTGCCATCCAGTGGTCGGTCGACGCCAGGTCGGCGCGCATGCTGGCGCTGCCGGCGAGCATCGCAAACGCCTTGGCCCGCACCTGGTCGAGGCGGAATCGCTCTGCGAGCTCGATCGCGGCACGCGCGTGGCTGTCACAGCGGTCGAGGTCCCACCGACATGTGTAGCCGGCGGACAGCTGAAGGTCGAGGACGGCCGCGGTGCTCATCGCGCCCATTTCCTCGGCGGCACGCCGGGCCTCGAGGAGTCGGTCGACGCCCGCGTGGTCGAGGAGAAAGATCGTGCCGAGCTCGTGCAACGCGCGCAGTCGCCACAACGGGAGATCGGCCGTCTCGGCAGTGACCAGCCCTCGCTCGAACGCGGCGCGTGCAGCGGACAGGTCGTCGAAGCGGTGCACGCGACCAATGATCTCGAGGGCGTGGCAGCACACGTCGGGAGGAGCGCCTTCGATGGCGAGCACCTTCTCGGCCAGCGACCGGGCGCGGTCGACGTCATCGGCGGCGAGCGCCACGTCAGCGTCGAGCACGGCGAGTCGGGCTCGCGCCGACGGCTGCTCGCTCCGGCCGAGAACCCGACGCGCTTCGTCGAGTTGATGGCGCGCCATCGACCAGCGCGACGCGGCAACTGCGGCCTGCGCGAGGCGGAGGTGCGCCTCGACGCGGATCGCATCGGCCGCCGCGCCGTCGTCGAGCCGGGTGATGAGCCGGCCGGTCTCCGCCGCGGCTTCGTCGACCCGGCCGGCCAGTGCCAGCGCCTCGATCAGGAGCAGCCCGACTTCTGGCTGTTCCGGTTGTCCGGAGAACACCTCGGTCGCGCGCCGCAGCGCGTCGATCGCGGTAGCGAGCGCGCCGACGCTCAGCGCGTCGCGGCCCGCGTCGCGCAGGAGGGCTCCTGCCTGGGGCGCGTCGCCGGAGCGCATCGCGAGGCCGATCGCCGCCTCGCGGGCCGCGCCGTCGAGCCGCGGGTGCGCGGCGGTGACCGCGGCGAGCGCCGTGGCGGCGATCGCGCGTTGCCGGGGCGGGAGCATCGTGTCGAGGACGGCCTCACGCGTCAGCGCGTGCCGAAAGCGGAGCCCGCCACCGTCCGCACTCATCAGCAGCGAGTCGACAGCATGAGCCAACGCGTGGGTGACGACATCCGGTGGCTGCGCGCTGACCGGCGCCAGCAACTCCCAATCGAAATGCCGGCCGAGCACGGCTGCTGTCTCGACGACCGAACGCGCGTCGTCGTCGAGCTCGTCCAACCGCTCGCGCACCGTGTCGGCGAACGATTGCGGCACGCCCGGTGACGCGAGCACCTCTTCGACGAGGAGCGGCACACCTTCGGCGGCGGCGCGCACTCGCTCGAGCAGTTCGGGGCCGGCGGTGGGACAACAGGCACGAACCATCTCTTCGACGTCGGAGTCCGGCAGCCGGTCGAGCGAGATGTGAAGGACTGCCGGCCTTCCCCGCACACGACGTGCGGCGTCGAGCGCGTCGGACCGGGGAGCGCTGCGCAACGTCCACAGGATCATCACGGGTTGGTCGTGGATGTTGTCGGCCAGGTAGTCGATGACCGCCACGGTGTCGGGGTCGGCCCAGTGCAGGTCCTCCAGGATCAGAACCGCGCCGGCCGGCGCGTGGCGTTGCAGGAGGTCCATCAGCGACTCGCCGCGGGTCATCGGTGACACGCGTGCGTGCTCCGTGACGGCACCCGACGCCCCGGGCGTCTCGAGCCACGCCGCGAGCGCGGCCCGGGCGTCGCTGCCCGCATCACGACAGAGTTGCAGCAACGCTTCCGACAACGGGCGGTACGGCGTCGCGATCGACGACGGCACCGCGCGACCCGACACCACGCGAATACCGAGCGGCGCGGCACGAGATGCCACCTCGCGCGCGAGCCGCGACTTCCCCACACCAGGCTCGCCGGTCACCACGACGGTCTGGCCCTCGCGTCGAGCGGCGCACGCGAGCGCGGTGTCGAGCGCGGCGAGCTCGGCATCCCGTCCGATCACCACCGGGCACAGGACGGGCGCCACGGGCCGGATCAGCGCGCGGATGTGAGGCCGAGGCTGGCGTAGATCTCGAGGGTCGCGGTCGAACGGTTGAGCGTGTAGAAGTGCAGCCCCGGCGCGCCGCCGTCGAGCAGCGCGCGGCAGAGCTTCGTCGCTTCTTCGACGCCCACGGCGCGCACCGCCTCGGGATCGTCGCCGACGGCGTAGAGGCGGTCCGCGAGCCACGCCGGGAATTCCGATCCCTGCAGCTGCGCCATGCGCTTGATGCCCGAGAGGCTCGTGACCGGCATGATGCCCGCGATCACGGGCTTGTCGACGCCATGGTTGCGCAGGCCCTCGACGAGGTCGAAATAGTGCTCGGCCTCGAAGAAGAACTGGGTGATGGCGAAGTCCGCTTCGGCGAGCTTCTGCGCGGTGTGGAACCGGTCGGCCTCTTTGCTCGGCGAACGCGGGTGCGGTTCGGGATGCGCGGCGACGCCCACGGCGAAGTCGCCGACCTCGCGGATGAGACGCACGAGCTCCACCGCGTACGGCAACTCGCCCGGCGGCAGATCGCTGTCCTTCGGCGGGTCGCCTCCGAGCGCCAGCACGTTCTCGATGCCCGCGTCGCGGTACCGCACGACGATCTCGTGAAGCTCTCCCCGGGTGTGGCCGACGCACGTGAGGTGAGCCATCGGCGTGATCGAGGTGTCGTGCAAGATCTGCACGACGAGGTCGTGGGTGCGTTCGCGGGTGGAGCCGCCGGCGCCGTACGTCACCGAGACGTACGACGGCTGCAGCGGCTCGAGCTCGCGCAGCGCTCGTTCGAGCGTCGCCTCGGCCTCGGGTGTGCGGGGCGGGAAGAACTCGAACGAATAGCTGACGCCCCGTCTGAGGATGTCGGTGATCTTGGCCACGGGTGCCCCTCTCGAGCGCCGCGAAGCGTAGCGGGCGGCAAAGGCTCGATCAGCCGCGAGCGCCGATGACGAACCCGGCGATGCTGATACCGAGCAGGACCAACATCACGACGCCGAGATTGATCCAGGCGATCACGCGTGCCGCGGTCACGAGGCCGGTGCCGCCGAGTCTTCCCATCGCGTCGTCGATGTGGTTGCGGGCGTGCTGGGCGAGCACCAGTGCGACGACAGCGGGGACCGCGGGGCACACGACGAACGAAGCGATCGCGGCGACGAGCGCGCCGATCGCGAGCCCCTCGGTCTGCTGCGACGGATATGGCGCCGGTGGCGCATACGGCGCGGCGGCGTACACCGGACCCGGTGGCGGCTGTGGTCCGGGCGGCGGCGAGCCCCAGCCCTGCGTGCTCATCCCGCGAAATGTACGCGCCGCGACACGCACGGTCCCGCGGCACCCTTCGGCAGCGCCCGGGTGGCCGTGCCAGACTCATCACTCCCGTCCCCCAGGGAGACACCATGCCGCCCGAGAAGCTCCACTGGAAGCACCTGTACGACGAGGTCGTCACGAGCGGCCTCTGCACCGGCTGTGCGGGCTGCGTCATCGCCTGTCCCCACGACGTGCTCGGCTACAACGACGACGAAGGCGTCTACAAGCCGTTCCAGCTCGAGGACTTCGGGGGTCCCGGCGACTGCAGCCACGGCGAGCGCGGCTGCACGTCCTGCACCCGGGCTTGCCCCCGCTTTCGCGCGTGGGAGCCCGAGATCGACGCGTTCATGTTCGGACGGCCGCGGCGCGCCGACGAGCTCTCGGGAATCTTCAAGGACGTCTGCCTCGCCAAGGCCGCCGACCCCGTCCTCCACGAGGTCGGCCAGGACGGCGGGCTCGTCTCGGCGATCCTGCTGTACGCGCTCGAACACGACGTGATCGACGCCGCGCTCGTGAGCTACCTCGAGGGCGACGGCTCCACGTGGAAGGCCGTCCCGGGCGTCGCCCGCACGAAGGACGAGATCATCGCCTCCGCCGGCAGCCGCTACACCTACTCGGCGAACACGCTGGCGTACGTGGACGCGGTGGAGCAGGGCGCCGAACGGATCGCGCTCGTCGGCATGAGCTGCCAGTCGTCGGTGCCTCCGGTCATGAAGCAGCGCAAGGCGGGCAAGGTCGCGCGGCGCTTGTCGCTCAACATCGGGCTGCTGTGCTCGAAGACGTTCGACGACGCGATCTTCGACGAGCTGCTCGACGCGAAGTACGGGCTGAAGCGGGCCGACATCAAGAAGATGAACATCAAGGGCCGCTTGCAGATCTGGATGCACAACGGCGACTACCACGAGGTGCCGCTCAAGGAGTGCCACCAGTGGACGCGCGAGGGGTGCAAGCTCTGTCCCGACTTCGCGGCCGAGCACGCCGACATCTCCACCGGCGGTATCGGCAAGTTCAACGACTGGACGCTGACGATCGTCCGCACCGACATCGGGCGCGAGCTGATGGAGAACATGCTGCGCGACGGCTGGATCGAAGTACGCCCGGGCGACGACGACCCCGACGCGATCGCGCTGATGCACAAGCTGGCGAAGAAGTCGCGCCAGCGCTGGCCCGAGTTCGCGGTGAAGGAACCGGGGCTGGTCGAAGCCTGACCCGGCGCTACGCTTGCCGGCGGAGAGCCGGGAAGCCTGGTCGGCACACGTCATCGCGCGTCATGTCGAAAGGCGCCCCGTGCCCCGTCGCAGGCTGCTCGCCCCCGTCGCCGAGTTCCTCCGCACCGAAGCAGCCGGCGGAGCCGCGCTGCTCGTTGCTGCGGGCGTCGCGCTGGTGTGGGCGAACGTGTGGGCCGCGTCGTATCGCGACATCTGGCAGCACCGTCTGGTGCTCGGCACCGGCTCGCTCGGCCGCATGGAGGACCTCCGTCACTGGGTGAACGACGGCTTGATGTCGGTGTTCTTCTTCGTCGTCGGCCTCGAGATCAAGCGGGAGCTCGTGCGAGGCGAGCTGCGCGACCGCCGCGCGGCGGCGTTGCCGGCCGTCGCGGCCCTCGGCGGCATGGCCGGCGCGGCGGTCGTGTACCTCGTCGTGGCCGGCAGCTCCGCGCCACGCGGCTGGGCGGTGCCCATGGCAACCGACATCGCGCTGGCGCTCGGTGTGCTCGCCCTGTTCGGTGGCCACGCGTCGTCGCGGGTGAAGCTGTTCCTCCTCGCGCTCGCCATCGCCGACGACGTCGCGACGATCATCGTGCTCGCATTCGCGTATTCCGCGACGCTGCACCCGAAGTGGCTCGCGGGTGCGCTGCTGTCGCTCGGAGTCGTTGTCGCGTTGAACCGGGTCGAGGCGTCGCATCCCGTCGTCTTCGTCGCGCCGGCCGTCGCCGCGTGGTGGTGCACGGTCCACTCCGGCATCCCGGCGACGGTGTGCGGCATGGTGCTCGCGCTGCTCGTGCCCGCCGCCCCCGTGCGCGGGCGGCCCCTCCTCGAGCGGCTCGAGACCCTGCTCCACCCGTTCAGCAGCTTCGTCGTGGTGCCGGTGTTCGCGCTCGCAAATCTCGGCGTGGAGATCAACCGCACGTCGCTGAGCCACACGTTCCGCTCGTCGATCGGCACGGGCATCGTCGCCGCGCGCGTCGTGGGGAAGCCCGCCGGCGTGATCGCCGCCACAGCCGGCGCGGTCGCGCTCGGTCTCGCGCCCCGACCGAGAGGAATGGACCGCGCCCATCTGCTCGCGGCCGGCATGCTCACGGGGCTCGGGTTCACCGTGCCGCTCGTCGTCGCGGACCTTGCGTTCACCACGGGCGACCAACTCGCGATCACCAAGATCGCCCTGCTCGCGGGGTCGCTGTTCGCGGGTCTCGTCGGTGCGGCCATGCTGCGCCGCCTACCCTCGACCCCGATGCGGACGGTGGCGCTGGTCGACGACCTCATGGACCGGTCCCGCCTGCAGGGCGCGCTGTCCGCGGTGGAGTTCGTGCGAGCTGCCACGGAATGTGAAGGTGCCGACATCATCGTGATCGACCTCGCCCGTCACGTCGGCGACGTGGCGGCCGTCCGGGCGGCCGCACCGGCGGCCCGCATCGTCGGCTTCGGGCCGCACGTCGACGGGGAGGCGGCGGAGAGGGCCCGTGACTCCGGCGCCGACGAGGTGCTCGCCCGCTCCAGGTTCTTCCACGACCCGGCCGGGGCGCTGCGCACGTAACGCCGGGGGGAACGCCGCGGTCGAACGATCGTGACCCCCCTCCTGACCCGGATCGAAGACGCGACGTGCTCGCCGCGCGGCATCACGTTCGTCGGCCCGGCCGGTGTCGATGCGTACACCGCCGAACGCGTGAGCTGGGCCCGCCTCCACGACGACGCGCGGCGCATGGCCGGTGTGTTCCAAGCGCGAGGCGTGGGGCCGGGTGCGCACGTCGCGCTGCTCGGGCCGACGAGCCGGGCCTTCGTCACCGCGGTGCAGGCGACGTGGCTCGCCGGTGCGACGGTCGTCGTGCTGCCCCTTCCGTTGCGCCTTGGTTCGATCGACGAGTTCGTGCGGGCGACGCGGTCGCGCGTCCTGCACGCCGACATCGACCTGCTCGTGGCCGATCCCGAGCTCGCCGCGTTCCTCGACACGCGCAACGGCGAGCCCCCGATCCTCATGTTGGACGAGCTCGCGCGCCGTTCGGCCCGATACGACGCGCCAAAGGCCGACCCCGACGCGCTCGCACTGCTGCAGTTCACGAGCGGCTCGACCGCGGACCCGCGCGGCGTGATGCTCCCCCAGTCGCGTCTGCTGGCGAACGTCGACGCGGCGACGACCGCAGCGAGACTCGACGTCGACGACGTCTTCGTGTCGTGGCTCCCGCTGTACCACGACATGGGCCTGGTCGGGCTGTTGACGATCCCGATGCTCACCGGCACCGATCTGGTGCTGGCCGCGCCCCAGGACTTCCTCGCCGCGCCGGGCCGGTGGTTGCGGTGGATGTCGGACTTCCGCGCGACCGTCACCGCGGGACCCAACTTCTCGTACGCGCTCGCGACACGCGCGTTGAACCGCCTCCGTGGGCTGGACCTGTCTCGTTGGCGCATCGCACTGAACGGCGCCGAGCCGGTGGACCCCGGGACGGTCGAGTCGTTCGCCACCGCGGCGCGACCGCAGGGCTTCGACCCGCGCTCGGTCTTCTGCGCGTTCGGCATGGCCGAGCTCGCGATCGCGGGAACGTTCCCCGAACCGCTGACCGGCATGGTGACGGACTCGGTGGACCGCCGCGCCCTCGAGCACGACGGTCGCGCAGTCGTCGCCGACGGCGGGCCGCAGGCGCGACGGTTCGCTCGCCTCGGCCGGCCGGTGCCCGGCCTCGAGATGCGCATCGTCGACCCCGTCGCGGGCACCGAGCACGGCGAGCGTCGCGTGGGCGAGCTCGAGATCCGGGGCACGTCGGTGATGACGGGCTACTACGGCCGGCCCGACGCGACCGAGGCGGTCTTCCACGACGGCTGGCTTCGCACCGGCGACCTCGCGTACACCGTCGACGACGAGCTGGTCGTGTGCGGCCGGATGAAGGACGTGATCATCGTCGGCGGCCGCAACGTGCTACCCGAAGACGTCGAGCGCGCCGTTGGCGGAATCGACGGTGTGCGCACCGGCAACGTCATCGCCTTCGGGGCGCCGCGACGCGCCGGACGGGAAGCGGTCGTCGTCGTGGCCGAGACCCGGGAGAAGGACGTCGCACTGATTCGTGACGCAGTCGCCACCCGCGTGCGCGACGCGGTCGGGATCCCCGCTGCCGACGTGGTACTCGTCGCACCGGGAACGCTGCCGAAGACGTCGTCGGGCAAGCTGCAGCGCTCACTGTGCAAGTCGCGCTACACCGAAGGCGCGCTTGCCGCCGTCTAGCAGCGCGGCGAGCGGAGCAGCCCCGGACGGCGCGAAGCGAGCCAGGCGCCCTTACCGAAGGGCGCCAAGCAGGAGCGGTGAGCTTGCGAGCGCGACGAGGAGGCATCCGTTGGTGTGATGCGCAGCATCACACCAACGGCCAGGGAACGGAGTGGTAGCCCGGCTCGGGCTCCGGCAAGCGTTTCGTGCGGAGCAGCTGACGGGCCCGGTCAGTGAGCGCGTCGACCTCCATTGGTGACAGCAGCGCCGCGAGCTGCTCGCGCAGGCAGTCGTCGGTGGCAACCCGCTCGACGGCGTCGAGCAGCTCGGCATCGAGGTCGTCGCCGGCGAAGTCCCAGATGACGGTCCGCAGCTTGTCGTGCGGGTGGAATGTCAGGCCGTGATCGATGCCCCACACGTGGCCGTCGGATTGTGCGCGCAGGCAGTGACCCGCCTTGCGGTCGGCGTTGTTCGCCAGCACGTCGAAGACCGCGAACTTCCGGAACACGTCCTCGTGCGTCTCGAGCAGCGTGAAGTAGTGCTCCTCGGGATCGTGCTCGATGAAGCGTTGCACGCTGCCGATCCCCAACGGCCCGTCGCGCAGCACGGTCTCGGGCACGATCGACCAGCCGAGCGCCTCCGACAGCACGTACGCGGCGACCTCGCGGGCGCACAGGGAGCCCTGCGGAAAGTCCCACAGGGGCCGCTCGCCCCGGCGCGGCTTGTAGACCACGACCGCCTGCACACCGTCACCGTCGACACACGCGAGAAACGTGCCGTTCGACGACCACGGCATGCGACCGAGTACCTCGAGCTCGCCCTCGGCGAGATGCTCCCGGCTCAGTTCCACCGCGGGCACTGATGTCCGGCCGGGTCGATCGGCTGCTCGCACAACGGACACGTGGGACGCCCGGCCGCAACCGCCGCGGCGCCGCTCGCGGCCATTGCGCGTATCTGACTCCGGGTCGCGTAGATGCGTGCGACGAACCCCTCCTCGTCGTCGTCATCGTCGCCGGCGCTCTCGTCGTCGTCGTCGTCGGAGCTCTCGCGCAGCTCGAGGAGCACGAGCCGGCGGTCGGGCTCGAAGCCGAGCCCGATCATGCGGGCCCGGAACAACGGCACGGCGGGCTCCGCGATCGTCGCCTCCTCGCGCACCGCGCTGACGTCGCCGCCGTCCTCGGGAAAGTCCTCCGCGAGCCGGTCGAGGAAGGCCACGGCCTCCGCGGCGAGCAGCGCGATCTGTTCCTTCTCGACGAGCACGGTGAGGCGGGCGCCGTCCTTGCCGGCCTGGATGTAGAACGCGCGCGCACCAGGCGCGCCGACTGCGCCCGCGCTCAGCGCGTCGACTCCGTCGAGCTCGATCACGTCACCCATCCTGCACCTCGTGCTCGGACGTGCCGCTGCCGGCGTCCGTTTCGCCGGCGGGCCCCGGCGCGGTTGTCGACGACGCAGTCGGTGACGGCGGCACCACGTCGGAGAGGTCGCCCGTGTCGTTGCACTTCAACAGGGCCGCGCCGTGGGCCGACAGCGCGACCGCAGTGACCGACGCCGGCGAGACGACGATGCGCTGGAACAAGTCGAGGTGCACGCCCGTGTAGTGCGCGATCGCGGCCTTGATCGGATCCGCGTGCGACACGACCACGATGACGCTCCCCTCGTGCTCCGTCGCGACCTCCTCGAGCGCGGTCACCATGCGCGCCTGCATCCCCGCGAGCGATTCCCCCCCTGGAAAGCTTGCCCGCGACGGCGCGAGTTGCACCGTCTTCCACAACTCCGTCTTCGCAAGCTCAGCCAGCTTGCCCCCGGTCCACTCGCCGTAATCAGCCTCGATCACTCCGGGAAGCGGCCGCACGACCATCCCGTGGTGGCGGGCGATCGCTTCCGCAGTCTGGGTCGTGCGCTCGATCGGGCTCGCGTACACCGCGGTGACCGGCAGCGATGCGAGCCGCTGCGCAACCGCCTCCGCCTGCGTGCGGCCGGTGTCGGACAGGTCGATCCCCGGAGTTCGACCGGAAAGCATCGGCCCGGTCTGCGCGGTGACGGCGTGGCGCACGAGCAGCAGCGTGGTGATCTTCGGCGTGGCGGCGGCGGCCTCGTCGGGTACCGAAGACCCGCCCGTTGCCGGCGCCCCGTGGCGAGTCCCCGACTGCGGTTCGGTGCCGTCGACGCTCGCGTCCCCGGCAGCCGGACGAACCTGCGTCGTGTCGGACATCCGAACGATGCTACCGGTACGCCCTGTGAATCCTGCCCTGCGGTCTACATTCAACGGTCATGCCGGACCTACCCGTCCAGCTCTCCACTGAAGGGCCTCCCGACACGGTCCTGCCGCCCGAGGCGCCCGAGGCGGTCGACGCGCTCGAACATGCGATGGCGGAACCGCCGGAGCGGCGGCGCGAGGCGGTCGCGTCCGTCGTGGCGCGCTGGCCGCGCTTCCTCGACGCGTGGGCCGCGATGGGCACGCTGGGCCGCGACGCGGTCGAGCGCTACGCATACTTCCGCGTCGGATACCACCGTGGCCTGGACCGGCTGCGCCAGGCGGGGTGGCGCGGCAACGGCTACGTCCGTTTCGCCCACGCGACCAACCGGGGCTTTCTGCACGCGCTCGACGGCTTGCGTGCCGCGGCGGCGGAGATCGGAGAGCGTGACGAAGAGCAGCGCTGCGACGAGTTCCTGCGCCAGCTCGACCCCGAATGGGGCCGGCGCGAGTAGGTTGCGCTCTTCACGCCGACGAGAGGAACTGGCTTGAAGCGGGCACTCATCACCGGCATCACCGGACAGGACGGCCGCTACCTGTCGGAGTTCCTGACCGGCAAGGACTACCAGGTCTTCGGCGTCGTTCGGGGCCAGAACAACCCGAAAGCCGAGCTCGTGTTGAACGAGAACCCGTCGGTCGAGCTGGTCGACGGCGACTTGCGCGATCTCTCGTCGCTCATCGCGCTGGTGGAACAGGTCCAGCCCGACGAGGTCTACAACCTCGGCGCGATGAGCTTCGTGCAGCTGTCGTTCACACAGCCCGATCTGACCGCCGAGATCACGGGCCTCGGCGTGCTGCGCATGCTCGAGGCGGTGCGGATCGTCGGCGGCACACAGAACAACCCGGTCCGCTTCTACCAGGCGTCGTCGTCGGAGATGTTCGGCAAGGTTCGGGAGACGCCCCAGAACGAGATGACGCCGTTCCACCCACGCTCTCCCTACGGCGTCGCCAAGGTCTTCGGGCACAACATCACCGTGAATTACCGCGAGGCCTACGGGTTGCACGCGAGCTCAGGGATCCTGTTCAACCACGAGTCCCCCCGGCGCGGGCTCGAGTTCGTCACGCGCAAGATCACCAACTCGTTGGCGCGTATCAAGCTGGGCCGCCAGAACCAGATCAGCCTGGGCAACATCGACTCCGCACGCGACTGGGGCTTCGCGGGCGACTACGTCGAGGCGATGTGGCTGATGCTGCAACAGGACGAGCCCGACGACTACGTCGTGGCCACCGGCGAGACCCACACCGTGCGCGAGTTCCTCGACGTCGCGTTCCGCGTCGCGGGCTACGACGACTGGAAGCCCTACGTGCGTCACGACGAGCGATTCGAGCGGCCGGCCGAAGTCGACCTTCTCATGGGCGACGCGTCGAAGGCGCACTCGGCGCTCGGGTGGAAGCCCAAAGTGTCGTTCGAGCAGCTCGTGCAGATGATGTACGAGAACGACCTCTCCGAGGAGCAGGCCCGCACCCACTGACCCTGACCTTCGGTCAGTTGGGACGATCTTCCGCCAAATACGGGGGAAATCGTCCCAACTGATGAAGGGGGGCGTCACGCGACGAGGTCGGCGACCTTTCGGGCCGCGAGCGCGACCGGGTCCCACACCGGGCCGAACGGTGGCGCGTACGAGAGGTCGAGCATCGCGAACTCTTCCGCGGTCATCTCGTTCCAGATTCCCGCCGCCAGCACGTCGATCCGCTTGCCGGCGCCGGACTTGCCCACGATCTGGCCGCCGAGCAGGCGTCCGGTGCCGCGGTCCGCGATCGCCTTGACCGTGACCGGTTCCGCCCCCGGAAAGTAGCCGGCGCGCGTCGTGGACTCGACGCGCGCTGACACCGGGTCGAAGCCGGCTCGTCTTGCGTCCTGTTCGCGCAGCCCCGTGCGGGCCACCTCGTACGCGCAGATCTTGGCGATCGCGGTGCCGATCACACCCGGGAACGTCGCGACGCCGTCGGTCATCGTGATGCCGGCCACCCGGCCCTGACGGTTCGCGTACGTGCCCAGCGAGATCGACACCGCCTCACCGGACACACGGTGCCGCACCTCGACACAGTCGCCCGCGGCCCAGACGCCCTCCGCGGAGGTGCGCATCTGTGCGTCGGTGACGATGCCACCGCTCGTACCCACCTCGATGCCCGCGTCGCGCGCGAGCGTGCTCGCGGGCTTGACGCCGAGGCCGAGGATCACGATGTCGGCGGCAAGCGCCCGATCTCCGGCCCGCACCGCACTCACCGCACCATCCGAGCCCGTGTCGAAGCCGTCGACCGCACTGCCGAGGTGAAGTTCGACGCCGATCGCGCGCAACGCGTCCGCAACGAGGGCGCCCATGTCGAGATCGAGCGTCGACATCGGCTGGTCGACCGCCTCGACGACAGCGACCTTGACGCCGCGCGCCACGAGCGCCTCCGCCATCTCGAGCCCGATGTAGCCGCCGCCCACGACCACCGCATGCTCGGGACGCTCGTGCTCGAGCATTCGCCGGATGTCGAGGCCGTCGGCGAGTGTCTGCAGCCCGAAGATGTTGCGGGCCTCGATGCCGGGCAGACGCGGTCGCACCGGCTGCGCACCCGTCGCCAGCAACAGCAGGTCGAAGGGCTCCCGCCGCTCGGACCCGTCGGCGACGACGACGATCTCCCGCCGTGCGAGATCGAGACCCACGACGTCGTGCCCGATGCGGACATCGACACCGCGGCCCCGGTGCGACGCCGGCGTCCGGACGACGAGATCGTCCGCATCGGTGACGACACCACCGACGAGGTACGGGATCCCGCACGCGGAATACGACGTGTGGGCGGTGCGCTCGAAGGCCACGATCTGGAGGTCTTCTTCGTCACGCCGCCGGCGTGCGACGGCGGCCGCGGTCATTCCCCCCGCGTCACCGCCGACGATCACCATGCGACGGGCCATTGCGGAACCTACGACGGGGTGCGGATCGCGGCCAGCCGGTCGATCACTGCCTGCGCCTGGTCGACGATCTGGTGCAGCAAGTCTGCTGCGGGCACCAGCTCGCGTATCGCGCCGACACCCTGGCCGGCCGGATAGCACTCGCGCTCCGGATCGACCCCTGGCGTGCTCTCGTCGGCGCCGAGATGCATCCACCCGCCGTTCACCGCGTTGGCGAGCTGGGTCGGGAACGGCGCGAGCTCGTCGGGATGCTCCTCGAAATGCTGGGTGGTCTTGTTCCGCACCGCGCGCAGCGTCTTGCCGGTGAACGCGCGGCTGACGACCGTGCCGTCTTCCGCGGTTCGCAGCAACGCGTCCTTGTACCCGGGAGCCGATCGCGCCTCTGGCGTGGCGATGAACCGGGTGCCGATCCACACCCCGTCGGCCCCGAGTGACAGCGCGGCCGCGAGCCCGCGCCCGTCGAAGATGCCGCCGGCCGCGACGACGGGCGCCCTGTCGCCGACCGCGTCGACGATCTGGGGCACGAGCGGCATCGTGGCGATGGTGCCGGTATGGCCGCCGGCCTCGGTGCCTTGGGCGACCACGAGGTCGCAGCCGGCCTCGACCGCGGCGATCGCGTGGCGCACCTTGCCGCACATGTTCACCACGAGGATGTTGTGCTCGTGACAGGTCGTCACGACATCACGCGGAATTCCCAACCCCGCCACGAGCACCGGCACCGACTCACGCACCAACGTCTCGACGTTTCCCTCGAGCTGCTCCGGGATCGCGGTCAGCAGGTCGACGCCGAACGGCTTCGACGTCGCGGCCTTGACGGCGCGGATCTCGTCGACGAGCTCGTCGCGCGACATCGTCGACGCGCCGAGACATCCAAAGCCGCCGGCCTCCGACACCGCGGCGACGAGACGGTGATACGACACTCCGCCCATCCCGGCGAGCATCACCGGATGCTCGATGTCGAGCAGATCGGTCAGCCGCGTGCGCATGGCGTGCACGCTATCCGACCTCCGGACGGGACGATCCGCAGCGATCCCCGACGATCCGCTGCGATCGACGACGCAGCCGGCGCACGGTCGCCACAACCACGTCGAGGCACGGGGTAACGTCGGGTGATGACGACGCCACTCGTCGGCGTGATCATGGGCAGCGACTCCGACCTCTCGGTGATGCAGGCCGCGGTCGACGTCCTGAACGACTTCGTCGTGCCGTTCGAGGTGCGAATCGTCTCGGCCCACCGCACACCCGACGCGATGGCCGAGTACGCGGTCGGCGCCGTTGGACGCGGCCTGCGCGTGATCATCGCCGGCGCCGGTGGCGCGGCCCATCTGCCCGGCATGGTGGCGTCGATGACCTCGCTTCCCGTGATCGGTGTGCCCGTGCCGCTCAAACAGCTCGACGGGCTCGATTCGTTGCTCTCGATCGTGCAGATGCCGGCCGGCATTCCCGTCGCGACCGTGGCGATCGGGAACGCGACGAACGCCGCGCTGCTCGCGGTCCGGATCCTCGCGGCGTCGAACCCGTCGCTGCGCGAGATGCTCGAGGTCCGACAGCGCGACCTCGCGAACACCGTTCGCGAAAAGGACGAGCGGGTTCGGAAACAGTTCGAGTGAGCCGCGGCGCCCCGCGGCCGCTTCACGGCGTCGAGCGCGCCCCGCGCACCCGTCTCGGCGACACCTCGTACGCGCACACGTGCGCGCCCTGCATCATGTGGGCGACCCGTTCGATGCGCGCGTCCGGCAGCGTCCGGCGCAGGAATTCGATCTCCGACGCACACGCGTTGCCGTATCGACGGGCCACGTCGAGGATGGCGCAGTTGTGCTCGATGATGCGGAAGGTCCCATCGGGCATGGCCTCCCACGACGCGAGGTACCCGTCCTCGTCGAGGATGCGGGCCAGCTCCGCAACCTGCTCGTCGAACGGCAGTCCGGCGACGCGGGCGCGCGCCTGCTCGGTGCGGCGACGGCGGCGGCGCTCGAACAGGCGCTCGACCAGCTCCGGGTCCTCGGCCGCGGCATGGTCGAGCAGCTCGTTGGCGAGGTCGTGGTACGCCTTCGGGAAGAGGTTCTCCGCGGCCCGGCCGGTGCGGTAGACGTGGCGGGGCCGCCCCGCACCGTGACGGAGCTCGCGGCGCTCGACGAGGCCGTCCGCCTGCATGGCGCCGAGGTGCTGGCGCACCGCGCTCGGAGTGACACCGAGGCGCGTCGCGAGCTCCTCGGCCGACGCCTCGCCGCTTTCCTTGAGGTGCTCCAGCAACGCCCGCCGCGTCGACGGCAACGTATCCAGCGGGGTCGACGGGCTGGCCACGGGCCCATCGTAGCTGCGGAGCGGCGGAAATCGGGTGAAGACCAAGGTTTTACTTGTCAAACTGGGCAGCCGGCCCTACGTCGCGTGACGACGCGAGTTCGACCGACGCCGGCGCTACTCCGTCGTGACGGCCCGCAGCACGTCGAGCTTCGCGGCCCGACGCGCGGGCAGGATGCCGGCGAACACGCCGAACAGGCCTGCGAGCACGAGGATGACCACCAGCGACGTGGGCGCGAACGCGAGTTGGTCGATGCCCTGATCACGCAACGCGGTCACCATCGCCCAGCCGAAGAACACGCCGATCACGAGACCGAGGACCGCGCCGAACAGCGCGACGATCACCGTCTCCCAACGAATCGACGACCGCAGCTGCCGGCGGGTCATCCCCACCGCGCGCAGCAAGCCGATCTCGTGCGTGCGCTCGATCACCGCGAGCCCCAGTGTGTTGGCGATGCCGAACACCGCGATGACG
>JAMXLJ010000090.1 GCA_024281095.1 Acidimicrobiia bacterium
CCGATCGACCAGATCGAGCCGATGGACCCGGCTCCGGGATCGTCGTGGCGTTCGGAGCCCGGATGCTGGGGCATGGGGACCTGTCGCACGGGACCAGACTCGCCGCTGCCGGCTCCGTTGTCGACCCGTCGGCCTCGCAGTGCGATCCGCCGTGTCGAGCGCGTTGGCACGGGGTACCTAGCCGATGAGAGCATCCGAGCGCGACGGCACGAGGGCGCGATGTACGGCTTGCTGACACGAACATGGTGGGTCGTGCTCGTCCGTGGCGCCGCGGCCGCGGCGTTCGGTGCGACGTTGCTCACGAGGTCGCACCTTCCCGTCGCACTCCTCGCGCTTGCGTTCGGCGCCTTCGCGGTCGTGGACGGCATGTTGGGTGTCGTGATGGCGATCCACGGCACCCGGCGCGACGCGCGCTCGCTGCTGGTCGAATCGATCGCCGGCACCGCGACTGGCATCGTGGCCCTGGGCTGGCCGGCGGCGACGACGGGGACGGCTCTGGTGCTGATCGCGATCTGGTGCGGTGTGCGCGGCCTCACCCAGCTGTGGGCCGCGTGGCGACTGCACGCGCAGTGTCCGCGCGAGGTCACCCTGGTCGCAGCCGCTTGTACCGCGCTCGCGGCGTGCGGCGTGCTCGTCTCGCATCCCACGGCGGCGACGGGGCTCGAACAGGTGACGGGCGCGACGATCGTCACCGCGGGTGCGTTGCTCATGGTGCTCGCGGCGCGTTTGTGGACGTGGCTACGGGCGAGTCACCACATCGCGGCGATGGTCGCGAGCCCGACCGTGCAGCACGGCCGCCAGCGCGCGGTCTAAGAGCCCGGCGCCGAAGCTTCGGCGCCCCGATCACCGGACGCGCGGGCCCGCACCTGCACGAGGCCGTCCCGCACACGGGTCTCGTACGCGGGCTCGGGTGTGGTCGCAGGCGCGCGGACGATCGCGCCGTCGTCGAGGCGGAACTCGCTGCCGTGCCACGGGCACCGGATGACCCGCACGTCGACCGTGCCCTCGGCGAGCGGCCCGCCACGGTGCGTGCAGCGCCCACAGATCGCGTGGATGGTCGCGCCGGCGCGCACCAGCACGACCGGCACGCCGTCGAGCGTGATGCCGTGCGGACGGTCCTCGGCCAGTTGGTCGAACGCGACCGTGTCGTACCAGCGGTCCTGCGGCAGGTCGTCGGGTGGCTCGTCCACGCCGGTCTGCTGGTTGTAGACGAGATGACCGCCGAGGTAGCCGCCCGCGGCCAGGGCCGCCAGCGCGACCGCGCTGATCGTGCGGGCCCGCAGGCCGTGGCCCCGCCGGCGGGCTCGCCACGACGCGACCTGCAGGAGCAACGCGACCGCATTCGCGGTCGCGTGGACGGTCGCCGTGCGCTGCTCGCCACCGTAGGTGTCCTCCCAGTCGGACAGGCCGGCCATCGCGGTCGGGACGGCCGCGAGGATCCCGAACCCGACGAGGCGGCGCGCCCCGACCGTCGCCTTCCGGCCGCCTACGAGGTCGAGCACGGCCGCGCTCGTCCACGCCCCGATGGGGACGTCGGTCAGCAGCGGATGCAAACGGTGTCCGAGCCAGGTGCCGGACAGGGCGTTCTTCATCTCGTTCGAGCGTGTGAGGCGGCCGGCGACGGCGCGCAACGCGGTTCCCGGTGCGTCGAGGGCGCGCGCCTCCTCGATGCGCCGCACGGCGCGCTGGAGCGCGTCGGTGCCGGTGAGCGTCATGGGTGCCTCCCGGATCGGTGTCGCACGCGGTGCAACGGGGCGATCTTTGGCCGTTTCTTACCCAACCCGATGTGGATCGGCGACGGTACCGGGGTACGCTCGGAGGCCGACAACGTCATGCGCTGCGGCTGCAGTGGAGGAGTTCCGAGCCGCTCAAGACCGAGGGCATTGCGCCGATAGGTCAACTGTGGCGGAGTCGAGCAGCGCACGTGGGCTGCACACCAACAGCCGACCGGATGCGTCACCATCGAATCCGGCCGATCATCTCGATGGAGTCATGTCGCAGCACTTCGAGATACCCCGCCTTCGAGTTCTCGCCCGTCACGCTCTCCCGCACATCATCGAGAGCACGCTGATCCCGCTGGGGCTGTTCCTGCTGTTCCTCCAGCTGGTGGGGGTGTGGGGTGCAGTGCTCGTCGGTCTGGTGTGGACCTATGGCGCGGTCATTAGGCGGTTGCTCACCGGCCGCCGGGTGCCCGGCATCCTGATGCTGAGCGTCGTGACCGTCACCGCGCGCACCGCCGTGTCGTTCGCCACGCACAGCGTGGTCATCTACTTCCTCCAGCCGACGCTCGGCCAGATCCTGATCGCGTCGGCCTTCCTGATCTCGGTCCCGCTCGGCCAGCCACTCGCCCAGCGCCTCGCCCACGACTTCTGCCCGTTGCCGGCATGGCTGCTCGCCGAGGACCACATCGGCAAGTTCTTCAAGCGGGTGTCGCTGCTCTGGGCCTTCGTCGGCCTCACCAACGCCTCGATCGCCCTCTGGCTGCTGTTCAGTCAGTCCGTCGGCACGTTCATGGTCGCCCGTACGGGCGTGTCGTGGGCGCTCACGGGTGGCGCGATCGGGCTGTCCACCTGGTGGTTCCACCGGCTGATGGCCGAACACGGCCATCAGCGGCCCGCGGTCATCCCTGCGACCGCCGGATGAACCTGCGCTCGTCGGGCGCTCGGCTGCTGACCTCGGATCGCGTTTCCCTCGCCGGACGGTGTTGGGGCGCCGACGAATCGGCCGAGGCCGGTGTCGTCCTCGTCCATGGCTTCGCGGCCACCTGTGATCAGCCGGCCGTCGTCACGGTGGCGGAGGAGCTCAGCCGCCACGGGCTCTTCGTGATCTCGTACGACGCGCGTGGTCACGGGCGATCGGGAGGGCACTGCACTCTCGGAGACCACGAGCAGCACGACGTCGCGGCGGCGGTCGAGGTCGCCCGCAACGGTGGCCGTCCCGTCGTGCTCGTGGGGGCGTCGATGGGCGCGGTCGCGGTGTTGCGCTACGCGGCTTCGGCGGGTGTCGACCCGGACCTCGCCGGTGTCGTGTCGGTGAGCAGCCCGGCGAGATGGACGATGCCGCTGAACGGCCGGGCCATGATCGCCGCCGGCCTCACGCGGACCCGCCTGGGCCGGCTCCTCGCGCGCCGTCATCTCCGTGTTCGCCTCGCGTCCACGTGGCGCCGGAGCGAGCCGCCGGCCGAGCTGGTGTCGCGGGTGCAGGTGCCCGTCGCGGTCGTGCACGGCCAGCGTGACCGCTTCATCCCGCTTCGGGATGCGTACCGACTCTTCGAGGCGGCGGCCGAACCACGCTCGATCGAGGTCGTGCCGGCCATGGGGCATGCGTATGACGACGCGGCCGTCCCGGCCGTGGTGCGTGCCGTCGCGTGGGCGCTGCATCAACGCGACGGGCTTGAGCCGGCCCGGCTCTCGCCCGATGTCGCCGACGCCGAGCCGGCGTCGCTCCCTGCCTGAGCGGCGCGCTAACTCTCCCACCACCACGCGAGGCCGGCGAGGCCCGGGCCCGTGTGGGCGATCATCACCGTGCCGAACTGACCCACGAACGAGGTCGCGGGCGTCTGATCCTGCTCGGCCTCGACCCGGCTGAGGAGCTCGCGGGCCTCTTCCGGCGCCTGCGCGTGCAACGCGGCCACGTGCAGCCTCGCACCACCGACACGGGACCGGCGCAACATCGCGACCATCCTGTCCTTCGCCGCGTCGACGCTGAACGCGGGACGGAGGCGGTGCGGCTTGCCGTCCCGGAACTCGAACAGCGGACGGATCCCGAGGCGACGACCGGCCCAGCCGGCGATCTCGGGGACCCTGCCACTGCGAACCAGGTGGTCGAGATCGGAGACCATCGCGACGAGGCGCACCCCGTCGATCGCCTTGGCGGCCGCAGCTTCGACCTGTGGCAGCGAGCCGCCCTGCTCGGCTGCGCGCGCGGCGGCGAGCACCACGAGCGCCTGGGCTCCGGCCGCGGTGGACGTGTCGAGCACGGCGACGGTGCCGTCGACCGATGCCGCGCCGGTCTGGGCCGCGCCGAACGTGGAGCTCATCGTCGCGGCGATGGTGAGCACCAACACCCCGTCGTCGCTCATGCGTGACGAGATCGCGTCGGCGAACTCGCCGGGGCTCGGGCCCGACGTCGACACCTCGTCGTAGCGCAGCACCTCGTCGATCGACAGCTTGTCGTCACGCACGTTGTCGCCGGCGAGCGTGAGCCACATCGGCACGACCGTGATCCCATGGCGCTCCACGAGCTCCGCGGGCAGTGCGGCGGCGGAATCGGTGATGATCGACACCGTCATGACCGGATACCCAGCCGGCGCGTCCGACGCGCGTGCGGTGCTCCGGGGACTGAGCTCACGCAGCGCTCCTTTCGTCGTTGGCCTGCCCGACACCCCCGCCGTTCGTGACGACGCCGGCAGGCCGGTGCGGCGGCTACGTCGGCTTGCCCGGGCAATCGGTCGGATCGATCGAGGCGCTGCCAGCACGGTACCCGTCGAGCGTGCCGCCATGGACGGATCGTGACGCGTCGTCGCCTTCGCGCTCGGTCTCGGTCTTCCCACCTGGATCGTGGTCGAACAACAAACGGCTCACGTACGCGGCCGGCTTCGGCGACGGCGCGGGCCGGTTGCCGCTGATGCGTTTGGCGAACATCGGGACGGCGAGCGCGAGGCCGGTCCACACTCCGTGTACGCCGTAGAGCACGCCGAGCATCGGCGCGAGGAGGAGCATCCCGACGAACGTCGCCAAGCCGGACTGGCGCACGACGAGGCCGAGCACGAACAGCCCCATCACGAGCACGATGCCGGGCCAGCCGAGCACGAGGAGCACACCGAGCGACACCGACAGACCGCGACCCCCCGCGCCCCGCAGGAACGGCGACCAGTCGTGACCCACGACCGCGAGCCCGCCCGCGAGGGCTGCGAGCTCGGGTCGATGGTGCCCGGCGAGCAGCGGGCCCACCGCGCCCTTCGCGACGTCGAAAATGCCCGCGGCCGCCATCGGGCCGAAACCCGCGATGCGGTACAGCGAGCTCCCCGAGACCGTGCCGGTGCCGTACTCGCGCAGGTCGACCCGCCGGAGGCGCCACGCCGCGAGCCCCGAGAACGGGATCGCTCCGACGAGCAGCGACACGAGCAAGACGAGGACGGCATTCATCACGCCAATTTTTCCCGACGGAGATGCGCTGCAGCACGCGAACTTTCCCGGCGGGTACTGATCTTCACCCTCGTGCCACCATCGCCTGCAGCTCGGTGCGCACCGCGTCGCAGCGTGCGGCACGCAGGGCGCTCGAGAGACCCGCCTTCGTGGTCCCGTTCCACACCGGGTTCAAGTCGACCGGCAGGTCGGGAACCTGCCATGCCGCCGCCGCGCTGCGGATGACGGTGCTCGCGCCGGCCCACGACTTCACGCCCGGATTGCGGCCCTGCAGCACGGCCGAGATCGCCTGCTGGATGGTGTGGCTGGCAAGCAACCCCCCGTGGAACGCAGGAACGACCGAGACCCGCACCGAGCCCAGTCCGTTCGGGTTCGTGACGTCGACGTCGTCGTCGAACGGTCCGGTCACCGCGTCGGCGAGCGGGATGAACGCGTCCTGTTGCACGCCGCGGCGCCCGCACGCGAGTGCATCACGCAGGGCGGCGCCGTGACGGTCGACGTCCTCGATGAACGGCGAATCGGGTGAGAGCTCGAGTTGTGACAGCCCGGCGAGGATCTTCGAGACGCCACGCATTCCCCACCCCGTGAACGTGCCCCATCCGTCGTCGCTGCGACCGGGGTAGTAGACGCGTCCGGGCCGGACGAGCGGGCTGAGCAACACGAGCCGGCGTACCGGCGGGGCTGGTGCCGCGAGCAGGTAGGTCTTCGCGATGAGCGACCCCTCGCTCTCGGCGACGACCGCAACCGGACGGTTCGTGAGCGCGTGGATCGCGTCGACCTGTTGCGACATCAAGCGGTCGAGTTGCGCGAGCGACTTCTGCGTGTCCGACGAGCCGTACGACAGCGGCTGGCCGTTGTCGCCGAGACCGCGGTACGAGAACCGCCACTGGCGGTACCGCTTGCCGAGGATCTCGACCGGCGTACCGTCCCATTGGCTCGCGAACCCCGACACCACGAGCACCGGGTCCCCGGTGCCCACGGGCGCCGGCGATCCCGCCGGTAGCGGCTGCGCGCGCTGGTGCACCGCGAATCCGATCGCGCTGCCACCGATGACGACGGCGAAGATCGACGCGAGTGCGATCGGCGCGACCGGGATCCAGCGCCGGACCGGACGGGAGCGCAACGTATCGGCCTGCGCGGAGGTGTGGACGCCTTCGACGATGCGGCACCACGCCCAGGCGTCGAAGAGCCCGGTGGCCGCGGCCGACAGCACCGCGAGCGGCCAGACGGGGCTCAGCGCGATCGCGGCCGAACCCGCCGTGAGCACACCGAATGTCGCGAGCATCCACGCCGACGTGCGCAGCGGTGGCATCGCGCGCCACCAGCCTGCCCGCGCGGCACCGTGATGCACGATGACGATCGTCGCGATGGCGGGCGGGATGGCGGCGAAGAACAGCCACGAGATCGGGATGACGGCGAGCGCGAACAGCAGCACGGTCCACGGGACCAATGCAACGAGCGCGACGACGGTGAACACGAGCATCCGTCGCCACGAAGCGGCCCACGCGGGGCCGGTGAGACCTCGGGGCCATGCCGCGCGCAGCAGCAGCGTGTCGACCGTCGCGCGGAAGATAAGCAACACGCCGAGCTCGATGGCGAGCGCCGACCACGACCGGTGGTACACGAGCAGCCATCGCAGGTCGTGGAAGGCACCGAACGGTGCCGGCGCAACGACCTGGGGCGCGAGGCCGCGTGCCGAGTGCGGCGCGACGAGCACGAGGATCCCCGCCTCCAACGACGCCGCGCCGACCGTCAGCGCGATGAGGAGTGGATGCGCCCAGAGCGTGTTGCGCGCCGCGACGCGCGGGGGCCCGGACGGCGGTGAATCCGGACCGGAGGCCGCCGCGGCACGGACCCGCCCGTCACCGTCGCCGGCCGTGACGCGCCGGCCGTGACGCGCCCTCATGAGGCTCACGGTGCCCCGGCCTGCTCCCCGCCGGGTCCGAGTTCACGGGCCCGTCTCATGAGGCGCCGAACGTCGCGGACGGACCGCGTCGCGAACAACACGCGTTATGAAGGGTAGTAGAGGCGGACGGCCGCTTCGGGGCCGGTGATCCGCAGCGTGATGCTCTCCTCGATGTAGAACCGCACCGACCTGTCGTCGTGCGACAGATATCCGAGGGAGAAGTCCTGTCCGCACACGATCTCGTAGTCGCCGCCGCGCTGGCTCACCACGACCGCGCCGTCGACCGCCGGCGCCCACACGACCGGGCCGCCGAGGATCGTCCGAATGTGCTCGAGGACCGGATAGCCACCGTGCTCCGTTGTCTCGATCACCCCGGTGTAGCAGCGGGGGCCGAGCGCGATCGCGTACGGACCTTCCACGCCCGCCTCGCGCAACACCGCGACGGCACGCGCCACAGTGCCGGGATAACGGTTGTAGTCGTCGTCGATCGGCAACGGTGAGTGCGGTGCGCTCCCGACGATTCCCTTGATGCCGCCTCCGGCGAACCCGTGGAATATCGCGTTGTCTTCGGCCAGTGCGGCCCGGCGCCCCGCGTCCGTGACGGCGTCGAGATCGGGAGTGAGCGCGCCGCGTTCGATCGCGTCCAGCTCGTCGCGGTCCATCGCGAACGGTGTCCGCAACTCCACGAGTGGACGCACGATCCGTGTGCGCGCCTCGACTCCCGACCCGGGGCCCTCGGCGACCGCTTCGGCGCGCCCCAGACTCGTCGCGGAGTACTCCCATCCGTGCGGCCCCGAGAAGTCGAGCAGGCGGCGCGCGGTGAGGAAGTGCCGCAATGCCCGCGATGCTTCCTCCTCGATCGCGCCCCAGGCCGCTTCGGGTACCGGTGCGAGCTCGCGTAGCAAGTGGTTCATCGAACGGCCTCCTCGCGCAGGCTGCCGATGCCGAGATCGGCGCTCGAGACGCCGCCGTTCGCGTCATCGGCTTCGGCGAGCTTCTCCTCCCCGACAATCGAGCCGTCGCTGAACAAGTAGGTGCGCAGGTGCTGGTCGAGCACGGGGTCGTGCCGGCGCCACCACTCGAGCCCCATCGCGGCGTGTTCCTTCTCCTCGTCGCGGTTGTGAGCGAGGATCTCGCGCAACGCTTCGTCCTTGCAGGCCGTCACGCGCTGGTCGTACCAGTCGGCCGCTTCGAGCTCTTCGACGATCGACTGCACCGCACGGTGCTTCTCGATGGTCGCCTGATCGAGCCACTCGATCGGCTCGTGGTATCCCTCGCTTGCCACCGTTCCTCCTCTGGCACTGATCGGACGTCGGGAGTCTTTCCCACATCACCGGCCCGTGTCCCTCCCGATTGCCGAGGCGCCGGACGAAGTCGCGGCCGCCGCGCGTCCGCGACTTCGCCGCTGCCGTACCTCCCGCACGGCGAACCACGCTCCGACCAGGACCGCCGCGACCGCGAGCGATCCCCAGCCGAGCGCGCGATCCACCTGTTCCCACGAGTTTCCGGCGACGTATCCGATCGCGACCACTGTCGGTGCCCACACGATCGCTCCGGCGACGTTCCACACGACGAATGTCCGGTACGGCATGCCCGAGTCGCCCGCAGCAGCCGGTACCAACGCGCGCAGCACTCCGACCCAGCGTCCGATGAGCACGGCGCTGCCGCCGTGACGGCGCAACGTCTCTCTTGCGCGCTCCCACCGCTCCTCACCGACTTTGCGCCCGAGCCGCGTGCGCTGCAGGCGCTCGCCGAAGTGCCGGCCGACCTCGTACCCGATGGAGTCGCCGATGACCGCGCCGATGGTGCCGAGCACCATCAACGCCACGACCGAGAGTTTGTGCTGCGAGGCGAGGAAGCCGCCGACGAGCAGCATCGTCTCGCCGGGGAACACGAGACCGACGAAGGCGGACGCCTCCAGCGTGACGGCGAGGAACACCACGACGTAACCCCACGGCTGCGCCACGTGCCCGACGATGTCGACGAGATGACGGATGTTGGGGCTCTACCCATCAGACTGCGCCGGGAAGTCGGTCTCCGGCGATGACGCGTGTAACGTCCGGCCGATGGACGACCGTGAGTGGATCGCCCGTTTCGCGGCGGCTCTGGGCGTCCCCGCGCCCACCGATGCCGAGTACGAGGTGCTCCTCGCGCTCGCGGGTACGGCTGCCCACGCTTCGGCGCGAACCGCGGCGCCGGTTTCGTGCTGGGTCGCGGGCCGGGCCGGCGTCTCGCTCGAAGAGGCGAAGCAGGTCGCCGAGACGATCGCCGGTGGGTAATCACAGGGCGTGAGACGATCACCGGCCCCGGTCGGTTGAGCGCGCGATGAAGCGACTTCTCGATCGACCGGGCTTCCGGGCGTTGCTCGTCGGGCAGACGGTGTCGGGCGTCGGCGACTGGCTCGGCACGGTCGCGCTGATGGCGCTCGTGCTCGACATCACGGGCTCCTCGACCGCAGTCGGCGCGGTGCTCGTGCTGCGGCTCGCGCCCGTGATGATCGCCGGTCCGCTCACCGCGCGTGTCGTCCGGCGCTGGCACCGCAAGCGCACGATGATGGTGATGGACGTCGCGCGCGTCGTCATCGTCGCGTTGATCCCGCTCGTGCGATCGCTGTGGTGGGTGTACCTCTGGGCATTCCTCCTCGAGGTCGCGGGCCTGCTGTTCCTGCCGGCGCGCGACGCCGCGATTCCCGACCTTGCCGGCGAGCAGGACCTGGAGCTCGCGAACGGGCTCGCGCTCGCGAGCTCCTACGGAACCATCCCGATCGGCGCGGGCATCTTCGGCATCGTCGCGACGCTGCTCGGACGGGGCCGGGGTGCGACCACGGTGGCGTTCCTCGTCGACGCAGGCACGTTCGTGGTCTCGTTCCTCGCGATCCGGTCCATCAGAGAGCTAGCCGAGAGCGACCGCCGGATCGCGGCCGAGACCAAGGACGACGAGGCCGTGACGTTCGTGGGCGCGTTCCGGCTCCCCGTGATCCGGCGCCTCATCCTTCCTGCAGGAGTTGCCGCGCTCGGGCTCGGGACGCTGTTCAGCACCGGCATCGTGTTCGTGCGCAAGGTCATGCATGCGGGCGACACCGGCTTCGGGGTGCTGATCCTGCTGTTCGGCGTCGGCGCGGGCGTCGGGCTCGTCGTGCTGCGGGCTCTGGCGCCGGATCCGGTGAAGGCAGTGGTCCGCTCGCTCGGCATACAGGGTCTCGTGATCGCGGGGATGAGCCTGGCGCCGAGCCTCGGCGTCGCATTCGTGGGCGCGGTGTTGTTCGGTGCCGCGACGAGCATCACGCTGACATCGGCGATGAGCGCGCTGCAGTCACGCGTGCAGGGCGACGATCGGGTGATGGCGTTTGCGGCCTTTCACACCGTCATCCATGCCGGGTTGAGTGTGGCGGCCATCTCGGCCGGTGTTGCCGCGGACGCGATCGGACACGTCAGATGGCCCCTGGTCGGCGAGCTGCCGCCGACCCGCGTCGTGTTGCTCGGTTCCGGTCTGGTGACGCTCGTCGCGGCCCTGATACTCGCCGGGCGCGCGCCGAGCACGACCTCAGTGCCCCGACGTGTCGGGGTCTCCTCCACCTGAGAACCCGCCCGTGCGTGTCACGGGTTCGGGCTCGCGCTCGAGCTCCTCCTCCGCCGGGAGCTGAAACGGCCCGATCGGCGGCTCCACGCGCTCTTCGGCCGCTTCCACGTGGCCGCTGGCCCTGATGTCGCGGCACAGCTTCCAGGTGAACAGTGCGGTTGCGATGGGCAACACGATCACGAGGACGCGCAACGCGTTGACGACCGTGTAGATCGGCACGCCCATCACCTCGGCGATGATGTCGTCACCGCCGGCGAAGAGCAGCACGATGTAGAACGTGAGCACGCCGACGCCAATGGCGGTGCGCACCGGACGGTCACTCGGGTTGTCGAGCACGTGATGCGCCTCGTGGTCGCGTGTGAAGCGCGCTTCGATGAACGGCCACATGTACAGCAACAGGAACGTCACACCCGGCACCGCGACCGCGGGCCAGAACAGCTCGGGGACGTCGTACCGGCCGAGATGCACATAGAACGGCGGTGTGATGCGCAGTGCACCTTCGATCCAGCCCATGTACCAGTCGGGCTGGGCGGCGGTCGTGACGGCCGGCGCGCGGAAGGGCCCGTACAGCCACACGGGGTTGATCTGCATCAAGCCGCCGAGCGCGGACAGGACGCCGAGGATGATGGCGAACAGCCCGACGCTCTTCGTCGCGTACGTCGGCCACAGGCGCGAGCCGACCACGTTGTCCTCGCGACGGCCGCGGCCCGGGAACTGCGTGTGCTTCTGACGCCACAGGACGCCGAGGTGCGCGCCGAGGAGGGCCATGATCGCAAGGGGCACCAGCAGGATGTGGATCACGAACAGCCGGCCGATGATGTCAGTGGCCGGAAACTTCCCTCCGAAGGTCAGGAACGCGATCCATGTGCCGATGACGGGGATGGAGAGCGCGATCGAATACGCGATGCGCAGGCCCGTGCCGGAGAGCAGGTCATCGGGCAGCGAGTACCCCGCGAACCCGTTGACGATCGCGAGGAGCAACAGGGTCACGCCGATGATCCAGTTGATCTCGCGTGGCTTGCGGAACGCTCCCGTGAAGAAGATGCGACAGAGATGGGCGACGATCGCGGCGATGAACAGGTTGGCCGCCCAGTGGTGGATCTGGCGCATCACGAGCCCGGCGCGCACGTCGAAGCTGATCCGAATGGTGGACTCGTACGCCTCCGACATCCGCACACCGTTGAGCGGGTGGTAGTTGCCGTGGTACACGACCTCGCGCGAGCTCGCGCTGAAGAAGAACGTCAGGTAGATCCCGGTGAGCACGAGGATCACGAAGCAATACAGCGCGACCTCGCCGAGCATGAACGACCACTGGTCGGGAAACACCTTGTTGAGACTGTGGCGCGCGAAACGCGATGCACCGAGGCGCTCGTCGAACCACTGCCACAGTCGTCGTATCAGCATGGTCGCTACTTCAGTGTGTAGAGGTACGCCGCGATGTTGCGGGCGTCGTCCGGGGTCACGTGGAGGTTCGGCATGTCGGTGCCGGGCTCGACCGCCTTCGGGTCGAGGATCCAGCGCTGGAGGTTGTCGGCGGTGTTCGTGAGCTCTCCGGCGATGAAGCCGCGTTTGCCGAACTTGATCAGCGGCGGGCCGACGAGGCCGTTGGCGCTGCGCACGCCCGGGATCTCGTGGCATGTCCCGCAGCCGTAATGACGGATCGCCTTGCGTCCGAGGTCGGGACTCCCGCCGGGCACGATCCGCACCGGCGCGCCCAGACCGCTCTGGCAACCGGACGCACCCGCGACGGCAAGCGCCGCGACCACGATGCCGCCCGCCGCGGCCACGCGAGCCCGGCGACGATTCGCACGGGTCCTCCGATTCATCGCATTGCCTCCACTGGCGGGACCACGACCGGCTCACCCGGCGGGTACCGGCGATCGATCTCGACGAGCCACGTGCCGAAGAGCACGGCGGCGGCCACGACACTCGCGAGGCCGCCGACGGCCCACATGACGACGCCGGCCATCTGCTGGTCGCCGAGCGCGCCGGCCGCGGTGTGCACGACATAGACGCGGTACCAAGGCGTGCGGGCCATCGTCATGAGCGCGCCGAGCCCCATGGGCGGGAACCAGCCCGCGAACACGGCGAACACCGCGGCGGCACGCCGGGAAGGCCAGCCGCTTCCCGCCGCCACCCACCAGAACGCGACCGCGCTCGACAAGAAGCAGAGATGTTCGATGCCGTGCAGGAAGGCGTTGCGCACCGCGGCGTCGTAGAGCGCGGGCATGTGCCAGGAGAACAGGATTGCGGTCTGGATCGCGAGCGTCACGCCGAGCCAAACCGCCCAGCCGCGCCCGTGCTGGCTGCGCAGCACTCGTCGCCACCACGGCGCGACCCGGGCACGCGTGCGGTCGTCGAGCGCGTTGATCAGCGCGACCGCGGGCTCTCCGATCGCGAGCAGCGGCGCCGCGACGCTCAGCAGGAGCACGTGTTGGACCATGTGGGCCGTGAGGCTGGTGCCCGCACGCACGTCGAGCGGGCCCACCAGTGCGACGAGCGTGGCAACCAGGCCCGCCGAGAAGAAGGCCACTTGGCGCGGTCTGACGAGGCGGCCCCGGCCGGCGCGTTGCCACGCACGCGACACGCCCGACGCGTAGGCCACCGCGATCGCGGCAACGAGGGCGAGCGGGCCGAGCTCAGCCACGGCCGACTCCGTGCAACACGTCGAGGTACACCTCTTCGAGCACGATCAGGACGAGGTTGATCACGCCGATGAGGACGGCGAGCTCCCCGAGGAACCGCACCCGCCCTTCGGGACCGGGATCGCTCTCGTCGTAGTCGCGTGCGTGCCGCACCATCCGCCACGCCAGGAACAGGGCGAGAAGCGTCGCGGCGAGCGTCACGGCCGTCGTGATGTGCATCCAGACCGTCACGCCTTTGGCTTCGTAGGAGTACCCCACGAGCGAAGCCAGGACGACGAGATGCGCGGTCCACGCGAGGATCGGTGCGACGAGCGCGTACCAGACGGCGAAGCCGCGATGCGGGAACTCGCGGAGGCGGAGGCTCGGCAGGCTCATCGACCGAGGTGGGGGGACAGGATGAGGGACGAGAACACGAAGATCCAGACCACGTCGACGAAGTGCCAGTACAAGGCGAACACGTCGACGCTGATGTGGTGCTCGCGGTCGACGCGCCCGAGCCACACCTTGATCTGCACGACCGCGGAGATCGCGAGGCCGCCGAGCACGTGGAGCGCGTGCAGCCCGATGGTGGTGTAGTAGATCGACCCGTACGCGTTGTCGCGCCAGCCGAAGTGCAGCTCTCTGAAGTCGATCACCGTGCGATAGAGGAATGCGGCGCCCATCAGCCACGCCAACCCCAGGGCAACCTTGAGCGCACCGACGTGGCCCTTCTCGATTGCGCGCTCGCCGAAGATCACGGGGATGCTCGACCCGATCAGCACGACCGAGAAGATCGAGGTGTACTTCAGCTCAGGGAGCTCGAGTCCGCCGAGCGGCCACTCCGACGCCGTCGCGCGCAGGAAGAAGTAGGTCGACAGCAGCCCGATGAAGATCATCGACTCGGTCGCGATGACCGTGGCCATTCCCCACCACGCCGTCGAGTAGCCGCGCCGGGGCACGGGCTCGACCCGAACGGTGGGGCCACCGGGAACGGGGACGACGGCGTCGGTCATGTCACTCACCCGTCTTCCATGCCCACCAGACGATGCCGACGAGGCCCACGAGCAGGCCCAGCGCGCCGACGAGGACCGCCTTCACGAGCAGGCCGCAGAAGAGCACGAGGATCCCGACGGCGGCGACGAAGGGCACGTACGTCTCGTGCGGGATGTGCATCAGGGCCTCGGGGTCGCCGCTGAGGCCTTCGGTGAACGGCGTCTCGCGTTCCATCGTGCCGCGGGGCGTCAACGACGGCGTCACGACGTCGTCACCCGGCACCGCGGTGGCGAGTGGATGCTGGTCCCACAGCGGATGACGGCCCGACACGACGGGGATGGCGGCGAAGTTGTACTCGGGCGGCGGCGAGCTCGTGGCCCACTCCAGTGAGTCCGCGCCCCAGGGGTTCGGCCCCGCAGGATGTGGGCGCAGGTTGCTCCAGACGAAGTTGACGAGTGTCAGCAGCACACCGATCGCGAACACGAACGAGAACACGCTGATGATCATGTTGATCGCGTCCCATCCCAGCCCGCTCGGATACGTGTAGATGCGCCGCGGCATCCCGAGGAAGCCGAGGATGTGCATCGGAAAGAACGCGACGTTGAAGCCGATGAACATGATCCAGAAGCTGAGCTTCCCCAGACGCTCCGAGAGCATGTTCCCGGTGATCTTCGGGAGCCAGTAGTACAGCGCGCCGAAGATCGGGAACACGACCGCGCCGTTGAGCACGTAGTGGAAGTGCGCGACCACGAAGTAGCTGTCGGTGGCCTGCCAGTCGAACGGCGTGACCGCGACCATCACACCGGTGATCCCGCCGAGCAGGAAGATGAGCAGGAAGCCGATCGCGAACAACATCGGCGTCGTGAACCGCACGACGCCGTGCCACATCGTCGATATCCAGGAGAAGAACTGCACGCCGCTCGGGATGGTGATCAGCAGGCTCACGCCCGAGAAGAAGGAGAGCGCGAGCGGCGGGATGCCGGTGGCGAACATGTGGTGCACCCACACGCCGAAGCTCATGAAGGCGACGACGACGAGCGCGGTGACGACCCAGTGGTACCCCGACAGCGCGCGCCGGGCGAACACGGGGATGATCATCGAGATCATGCCGGTGGCGGGCACGAAGAGGATGTAGACCTCGGGATGGCCCCAGAACCAGAACAGATGCTGGTACAGCAACGTGCTGCCGCCGAAGGTCGGGTTGAAGAACGTCGTACCGAAGAGCCGGTCCAGCTCGAGGAGCGCAGCGGCGAGGGTGACCGCCGGCACCGCGAAGATCGCCATGAACGAGAACACGAGCATCGACCACACGAAGATCGGCATCCGGTTGAGCGTCATTCCCGGCGCGCGCATCTTGAACGTCGTCACGATGAAGTTGATCGCCCCGACAGTCGTCGAGATGCCGACGAGCACGACTCCGAGGCCCCAGAAGTCCATGTTGATTCCGGGCGAGAACGCCTTTGTGGTGAGCGGCGTGTACGCGAACCAGCCGCCGTCGGGCGAATGGCCGAGCAGGAAGGCCGCGAAGATGAACGCGCCGGAGAGCAGGAAGATCCAGTAGCTGAAGGCATTCATGCGCGGGAACGCCATGTCGCGTGTTCCCAACATCAGCGGCACGAAGTAGTTGCCGAACCCGGCGAGCACGGGGGTGTTGAACAGGAAGATCATCGTCGTCCCGTGCATCGTGAAGAACTCGTTGTACGTCGTCGGCGACAGGAAGTGGTTCTCGGGCCGAGCGAGCTGGATGCGCATGATGAGCGCGACGATGCCGGCGAAGAAGAAGAACAGGAACGACGTGTAGATGTAGCGCTTGCCGATGCGCTTGTGGTCCACCGTGGAGAAGAACCCGGGAATGCCGGGCGCCTCCTCACCCCATCCCTCCTGGAGCTCGTGAGGGTCGGGCGCGGGTGCGAGTGCGGGGTCGTCGGTGACGGCCATGCGGGCTCCTACTTGAGGCTCTGCAGGTAGGCGACGACCGCTTGGAGGTCACTCGCCGACAGGTACTGGGGCGGCATGAGGTTCCCCGGCTTGAGCGTCTGCGAATTCCCGATCCAGCCGGCCAGGTTGCCGGTGGTGTTGGGGATGCGGACGCTGCCGAGGGTCGTGCGCTGGCCGACGTCGGTGAGGTCGGGACCAAGGTCGGCCTGAGCTTGGGTGCCGCGGATGCGGTGACACCCGGCGCACGCGGAGCTCTCGAACACGACCTGGCCGCGTGCCTGTTGCTCGTTCGACGGCGACTGGTTCGACAAGGTCTGTTCGCGCGTCGCCCAGCGGCCGAAGTCGCCCGGTGTCTGCACGACCACGAGGAATTCCATCCACGCGTGCTGCGTGCCGCAGTACTCCGCACACAAGCCGCGGTACGTCCCGGGCTTCGTCGCGGTGAACCGCAGGTAGTTGTGCTGCCCGGGAATCGCGTCCATCTTCCCGGCGAGCTGGGGGACCCAGAAGCTGTGGATCACGTTGTCGGAGTCGATGCGGAACTCGAGCGGCTGTCCGGCCGGCACGTGGATCTCGTTCGCGGTCGTGACGCGCAGCGTCGGGTATTCGACCGCCCACCACCACCGTTTGCCGACGACGTTGATGCGCAGCTCACGCGACGACGGCTTGCGCAGGGCCGAAGTCGTGTTCACGGTGAACGCGGCGACGGTCATGAGGATCGCGAGCGGGGCGATGATGCCGCCGACCCAGATGAAGCCGTGATCGGTGATGCGCGAACGTCGGCCGGCCGGTGTTCCGCGGCCGCGCACTGCGGCGAGCACGATGAAGCCGCCGACCACGAGATACACGAACGCGGCCAGGCCGAAGATGAGCCACCACAGCCCGGACACGCGGTGCGACTCGCTGCCGTTGCCGCCGAGGATCTTGGGAGACTGCCGGTTCCCGCCGCAGCCGGCGAGCATCATGCCCGCCATGACGAGCAGTACGACGACGCGCCGGCGCGTCATCCGCGGTTCCAGAAGGACGGCCCGATGGGCTCGTGGAAGTCGCTCTGCGCGGCGAGGAACCCTTCGGCGTCGATGACGAGCGGCAGTTGCGGCAGCGCGCGGAACGCCGGCCCGAACACGACCTTCGCCTCGTTCAGTACGTCGAAGGCCGACTGGTGGCAGGGGCACAGCAACTGATGGGTCTCGGCCTGGTACAGCCCGACCGGACATCCCGCGTGGGTGCAGACCTTGGAATACGCGATGAAACCTTCGGGCGACCATGTCGCCCGCTCGCCGGTGGGTTGCAGCAAGCCGGGCTCGACCCGGATCAGCACGATCTGGCCGTCGGCGGATCCCGGCGAGCCCTCGGGGAACGCGGTCACGAGCCCTTCTACCGGCACGTCGGCGGCGCGGATCGGGACGTTGGCGTCGGTGACGAGGCGCTTTCCGCGCCGCCACGGCGTGCGCACGAGCGACTTACCAGGGCTCGGCCCGAGCGAGCGGATCGGGAACAGCGCCGCGATGGCGAGCGAGCCGGCCGCGGCGACGAGGCCGCCGATGAGGATCTTGCGCCGCCCGATCACGCCGCCCTGCTCCAGGTCGCGTTCGAACGCCTCGCGCTCCGCTTCGCTCGTCGGCAGCTCGCGCGGCTCCTCGAAGGGGCCGTGCGGCATCAAGCGGTGGGCCCACGTGACGAGCCCGAAGCCGAGCCCGAACAGCCCGACCGCGAGGAGCACCCCCTCGGCCTGCGGTTGACCGCCGAGCGCGTAGACGATCGTGAGGCCGAGGCCACCGAGGAAGGAGAAGAGGAACCCGATCAGGATCGCCGCGGTGCCGCCCGGGTCGTTGCGGCTGGCCGCGTCGGACGGGAGGCCCGGCTCCTCGGTGCGCGACGCGTGCGGTTCGTTCATCGTCCCGTCCCGATCCACCGGGTCACCACGAGCAGCAGGCCCATGCCGACGATCCACGCGACTCCACCCTCGGCGAGCGGGCCGATGAACCAGAGGCGATAGCCGCCGCGGTTGCGTGGATGACGGATGTACTGCACGTACTTGACGACGTCGTCGAGTTGGCGCGGCGTGATCGCGGCCTCGCCGAACGCGGGCATCATCCCGGGGCCGACCCGTATCGCCTCGGCCGTCTGCAGCGGGGTCGCCGGATGGGTGCTCGGCGCCTCACGAGCGAGGAGCGCGCCGCCCCTTCCGGACCACGCGTGGCACGCGGCGCAGTTCAGCCGGAAGAGCTCGCCACCCTGGGCGAGATCCGCATGCTGTTGGTCGAGTACGGGGATGTCCGGGCCGCCCCCGCCAGCCAGGTCGAACACATACGTGACCAGGGCGTCACGCACATCGGCCGGATATCGCGGCATGCGGCGCACCACCTTTGCGTCGGGCGCCGGGAGGGGCATGCGCCCCGTCGAGAGCTCGTAGTCGAGCGACGCGCGACCGAACCCGCGCAGGTCGGGCCCGTTCGGCGTGCCGCGCGCGTCGTTGCCGTGGCAGATCGCGCAGTCCCTCAAGAAGATGGGCTTCGGGTCGACCGCGGTCTGGGCCGCGCGGGCCGGGCGCCGAAACGACGCCGCGGAGGCCGATGCGGCGGAGGCCGACGCGTCGGCCGCCCGGGGCGTGAACAGTGGTACGAGCGCGGCCGCAAGGGCGACGGGCGCGGCGAGAAGCGCAAGATGCACGAGCCGCCGCAGCTTCACGCGGCCGCCCGGGTCTGTCGAACCCGACGCGGCTCCTTGCCCTCTGAGCGGGCGCGAACGGTCCAGGGCGCCTCCTGCACGTGGCCGTCCTGCCCGCGTCCCGGGCACTCCAAACGGCCGATTCGCGCGCCGACCGGACCCGTTACCGTTCTCCCCGGTGAACGGAGGTGCGTGATGGACGACCCCGGCTACGGATGCATCCTCGTCGAACGGTCCGACGACATCGTCACGATCACGATGAACCTGCCCGGGCGCCGCAACGCGTTGTCACTGGCGCACCTGCGCGAGCTCGTCGACGCGTTCCGGCGAGCCGGTGAGAGCGACGCCCGCGGCATCATCCTGGCCGGCAGTGGGCCGGTGTTCTCCGCCGGTCACGACTTCGCGGACATGGCCGGCGCCGATCTCGCCGCGATGCGCGCGTTGCTGGCCACGTGCGCGGAGCTGATGTCGACGATGCAGGCGATTCCACAACCCGTCGTCGCTCGGGTCCACGGTCTCGCGACCGCAGCGGGTTGTCAGCTGGTTGCAACCGCTGATCTCGCGGTCGCGTCCGACGACGCGGCGTTCGCCGTTCCCGGGGGCAAGGGCGGTTGGTTCTGCACCACGCCGATGGTCGCCGTCGGCCGCACCATCGGACGCAAGCGTGCCCTCGAGCTCGCGCTCACGGGCGACACCATCGATGCGGCGACCGCGGCGGAGTGGGGTCTCGTCAACCGGGTGGTGCGGGGGGACGAGCTCGTCGCGACCACCGACGACCTGATCCGGCGGGCCACGAGAGGCAGCGCGCAGTCGAAAGCCATCGGCAAGCAGGCGTTCTACGCGCAGATCGATCTCGACCAGGCCAAGGCGTACGCGTACGCGACCGAGGTCATGGCCGCCGCGAGCCAGATCCCCGATGCACGCGAAGGCGTGGCCGCCTTCCTCGAGAAGCGACCGCCGAAGTTCGTCTCGTGACGATCGACGCCGTGCTGTTCGACATCGGCGACACGCTCGTCGGCCGCGCCGGCGGTCATCGCAGCATCGTCGAGGAGGCCGGTGCGCTCGGGGTCGTCGTCGCGGAAGCCGATGCCGCGGAGGTATGGGAGGCGATACAGGCGCGGGCGCGCACCCCCGAGGAGATCGCCAAGGGTCGCGACCTGTCGCCCGAAGCTCATCGCGAGGCGTGGACCGCGCTGTACGCCGCGGCCGACGTGTTCGTCGACGGCCTGGGCCGGGCGCTCTACGAGCGCGAGGTCGATCCCGCCCGCTGGGTTCCCTATACCGACACCGAGCCCACGCTGCGCGCGCTGCATGGTGCGGGCGTGCCGATGGGGATCGTGAGCGACACCGGCTGGGACTACCGCCTCGTGCTCGAGCGCTTCGGATGGCTCGACCTCTTCGACGCCGTCGTCCTGTCGTACGAGCACGGCGCCGCGAAGCCGGCGCCCGCGCTCTTCACGACCGCGTGCGCACAGCTCGGGCGCGATGCAGATCGGGTGCTGATGGTGGGCGACAACCCGCTCACCGATGGCGGCGCCATCGCCGTCGGTCTGCAGGTGCTGCTGTTGCCCGCAGTCGCGCCGGGCAGCCGTCGTGGTTTCGACACGGTGCTGCGACTCGTCGACGGGCTCGTCGACGGACGGCTTTGACCTGACACCCGCCCCCTCCCTACGGTCACGAACAGTTCATCGACGGGGGGAGGCGCTCGATGAGGCGCACCATCGCGATCGTTGCGGCCGCAGCACTCGTCATCTCGTGCGCGGCGTTCATGGGCAGACCTGCGATCCCGAAGACGCGCTCGGGCGCGCAGGTGCACGTGCTCGCGCCGGCGGACCGCAGCCAGGTCGACCCGTCCGGCTCGGTGCCGGTGGCGGTGCGGGTCGACCCGCCGCTCGACCCCGCCACCCTGCGGGTGCGGCTGACGACCGGACGGCACGGCGACACGAAGGTGATCGACCTCACGAGCCGGCTCGCGCGCAACGGCTCGACGTTCACGGGCGCACTCGCGCCTTCCGACCTGATTCCGGGGCTCAGCACGATCGAAGCGACGGCCGGCCCGGCACGGGGGCGGGACGAGCGCGACCGGGTCTTCTCCACGTTCTCGTTCGAGCCCGCACTCGACCTCGCGACCGCGACCCGTTGCGACGTGCTCGACAGCAAGAAGTGTCTGCTCCCGTTCCCCAACGACTGGTTCACCACCCCGGACAAGAGCACTGACACGGGCCGGCGGGTCGATTTCGCGGCTGCGTCGATGCCGGCCAACAAGAGCGGTGTGCACATCGACCCCACCGAGTGGAACCGTAACGACGGCTTCAGCCCGGGTTCGGCGATCCTCGCGTTCGTCCCGAACCTCGACCTCGGCAAGAGCGGCGCGGCGCCCATCACCGACATCGGGCGGTCGCTGCAGCGCAACCAGCCGATTGTCGTGTTGGACGCGACCACGGGCCGGCGCTGGCCCTTCTTCGCCGAGCTCGACGCGCAGGCCGACCCGCCGAACGCGCCCGTGCTGATCGTGCGACCCGCTCGCAACTTCATCGAGGGTCACCGCTACGTGGTGGCCCTGCGCGACCTGCGCGACCACTCGGGCGCGTCGATCGCGCCCTCCCGCGGCTTCGAGATCTACCGCGACCGCATCCCGACCTTCAGCCCGGTGATCGAAGGTCGGCGCTCGCACATGGAGTCGATCTTCCGCACCCTCGACCGCGCCGGGGTCGAGAGAAGCGACCTGACGCTCGCGTGGGACTTCACCGTCGCGAGCACGCGGAACCTCTCCGAACGGATGCTCCACATCCGCGACGATGCGTTCGCGAGCCTCGGCAACGCCGCTCCCGCGTTCACGGTTACGAACGTCAAGGACAACGTGGACGCGAACATCTTCCGTCAGGTCACCGGCACGTTCAGCGTGCCGAACTACCTCACCGGCACGGGTGCCCCGGGCTCGGTGTTCCACACCGGGCCCGACGGGCTCCCGCAACGGAACGGCACGTTTACCGCGTCGTTCATCTGCAACATCCCCCGCGCCACCACCGCCGACGGCAACGACCCGGTACACCCGGCCCGGGCCGGGGTCTACGGCCACGGCCTGCTCGGCAGCAACGACGAGGTCGACGCCGGCAACGTGAAGGCGATGTCGAACGAGCACAACTTCGTGTTCTGCGCGACGAAGTGGTCGGGCTTCGCCGACGAGGACGTCGGCACGGCCATCTCGTCGCTCCAAGACTTCTCCAACTTCCCGAAGATGGCCGACCGAACCCAGCAGGGGTTCCTCAACACGCTGTTCCTCGCGAAGTTGATGCGGTCACCGACCGGATTCGTCGCGAACGCGGCCTTCCGTGCCGGCGCGTCGCACACGCCGGTGCTCGACACGAGTGACGTGTTCTACGACGGGAACTCGCAAGGTGGCATCCTCGGTGGCGCGGCCACCGCGGTGTCGAACCAGTGGACCCGCGCCGTGCTCGGCGTGCCCGGGATGAACTACAGCACCCTCCTGCAGCGCAGTGTCGACTTCGACACGTTCAAGCTGATCCTCGGCCCTGCGTATCCCGACGAGCTCGACCGGGTCCTGTCGATCTCGATCGTGCAGATGCTTTGGGACCGCGCCGAGGCCGACGGTTACGCGCAGCACATGACGAACCATCCGTACGAGAACACGCCGGCCCACAAGGTCCTCCTCCACATGGCGTTCGGCGACCACCAGGTCGCGAACGTCGCCACCGAGGTCGAGGCGCGCACGATCGGCGCGTTCGTGCGCCAGCCCGCGCTCGCGGCCGGGCGCGACACCGCGCTCGTGCCGTTGTGGGGGATTCCCGCGATTCCGCGGTTCCCGTTCGACGGGTCCGCGTTGGTGGTGTGGGACAGTGGCAACCACGCACCGCCCGACGCGAACCTCCCGCCCGAGCCGGACTCGGTCTACGGGCCCGACCCGCACGAGAAGCCGCGCAGCCAGGTGGCGGCGCGACTGCAGAAGTCGGAGTTCCTGCGCACCAATGGCGCGGTCGTCGAGGTCTGCGGCACCAGTCCGTGCCTCGCGCCGTGACACCCCACCGTCCCGACGGAACGCGGTTCAGGCGAGCGAGACCAGTTCCAGCAGGTCGTCGGACCAGTAGTCGACCTCGCCGTCGGGCATCAGCAGCACCCGATGTGGTTGCAGCCGTTCTACGAACGCGGCGTCGTGGCTGACGAGCACGATCGCTCCGGGCCACGCCGCCAGCGCGTCGCCGATCGCGTCGCGTGACGGCGGGTCGAGGTTGTTCGTGGGCTCGTCGAGAAGCAACACGTTGTGGCGGCCGGTGACGAGCTGCGCCAGCGCGAGCTTGGTCTTCTCGCCGCCCGACAGCGTGCCTGCGTCCTGGAACGCGACATCGCCGCTCAAGCCGAACGCGCCGAGGATCCCGCGCAGCACGACGTCGCCCTCGCTCGAGTGCTCGCGCAGATGGGCGAGGACCTGACGGCCGGCGACGATGCTCTCGTGCTCCTGCGCGTAGTAACCGATCGACGCGCCGTGGCCCGATGTGACTTCGCCGCTGTCGGGCGCGGTCACGCCCGCAAGGATGCGCATCAGCGTCGTCTTGCCCGCACCGTTCAGCCCCATGACGAGGAGCCGCTCCCCACGGCCGACGTCGAACGTGACGTCGGAGAACACCGGCGGCCCGCCGTAGGACTTCTCGAGCTCGCCGGCCTGGAGCACGACGCGCCCGGCGTGGGGCGGCTTCGGGAACGTGAACGCCACGCGCTTGGCTCGCCGTTTCGCGGGAGCAGCCGCGCCGGCCTGAGTGCGCAGTCGCTCGGCCCGCTTGTCGAGTGACTTCGCGGTGCGGGCCCGCTTCGCGGTCTGGCCGCGCATGCTGTCCGCGACGCGTTCGAGGCGATTGATCTCGGCCTGGCGCCGGGCCGCGACACGGCGGCGACGCTCCTCGTCGGCGGCCCGGGCCTCCAGATACTGCGAGTACGTGCCGCGGTACTCGATCATCTCGCCCTCGTCGAGGTGCAAGACGCGCGTGATCGACTCGTCGAGCAGGTCGAGGTCGTGGCTCACCACGAGCAGCGCACCGCGATACGCGCGCAGGAAGCCCATCAGCCAGCGCTTCGCGTCGACGTCGAGGTGGTTCGTCGGCTCGTCGAGCAACAGGAGGTCGCCTCCCGCGAACAGGATCCGCGCCAGCTCCACCCGGCGTCGCTCGCCTCCCGACAGCGCGGCAAGGGGAAGGTCGAGCCGGTCGTTCGGCAGGCCGAGCCCGTGCGCGAGCCGGCGCGCGTCCGCTTCGGCGGCGTAGCCGCCCGCGACGCGGAACTCCTCTTCGGCTCGCGTGAACCGTGCAACGTTGCGGTCCGACGGCTCCGCGCTCATGCGGTCGTGCAGGCGTTCCATGCGTCGGATCGCCTCGTCGAGACCTCGCCCGGAGAGCACGTGCTGCAGTGCGAGCGTGTCGGGACCGACTCCGCGCGGGCGCGGGTCCTGGGGGAGGTAGCCGAACCCGTCGCTGCGCAGGACCATGCCCGACGCAGGCTGCGCGTCCCCCGCCAAGACGCGTAGCAGGCTGGTCTTGCCCGCGCCGTTCCGGCCCACGAGCCCGACCTTGTCGCCGGACCGCAGGCTGAAGGACGCACCGGTGAGGGTGGGGCGCCCACCGACCTCGACGGTGAGCTCACGGACTTGGAGCACGGGCCATGGTCGCGCGCGGCCGGATCGCGCCTCGCCCGGTTTTGGACCGAGGACCCGGACCCCGGACCTCGGTGTCCTGGTGCCCCTGCAACCGGCGCGAGTCCATGGGTTGCCCGCCGGTTGCGAGGGTATGATGGGTTACCGACGAGTAACTTGCGGTCGCCCGACCGGCCGCCGACCACAGAGGTGCCTCACGAGATGGCCGATTTCTCCCTCGAGCTGAACGAGGACCAGCTCCAGATCCAGAAGTGGGTCCACGACTTCGCCGAGGACGTGATGCGCCCGGCGGCTCACGAGTGGGACGAGCGCGAAGAGACCCCGTGGCCGATCATCGAAGAAGCGGCCAACATCGGCCTGTACTCCTGGGAGTTCGTCGCCAACGCGTTCAGCGATCCGACGGGCCTGACGTTCCCTCTCGTGATGGAGGAGATGGCCTGGGGCGACGCGGGCATCGGTCTCGCCATCTTCGGCACGACGCTCGGTGTGTCGGGGATCGTCGGCAGCGGCACGCCCGAACAGATCGCGGAGTGGGTGCCGCAGTGCTTCGGCACGCCCGACGACATCCACGTGTCCGCCTTCTGTGTGAGCGAGCCCGACGCCGGCAGTGACGTGAGCTCGCTGCGCACGCGTGCCGTGTACGACGAAGCCAAGGACGAGTGGGTCCTCAACGGCACGAAGACGTGGATCACCAACGGCGGTATCGACAAGGTGCCGAACGTGCATGTGATCGTCGCGGCGGTCGACCCCGAGTTGAAGGCGCGCGGGCACGCGAGCTTCGTGGTTCCGCCGGGCACGCCGGGGCTTCGCATGGGTCAGAAGTTCAAGAAGATGGGCATCCGTGCCAGTCACACCGCCGAGGTCGTCCTCGACGACGTGCGCATCCCGGGCAACTGCCTGCTCGGCGGCAAGGAGAAACTCGACGAGCGCCTCGCCCGTGCGCGAGAGGGCAAGAGCACGCGCACGCAGGCGGCGATGAGCACGTTCGAGGCCAGCCGGCCGATCGTGGGCGCGCAGGCGCTCGGAATCGCTCGCGCCGCGTACGAGTTCGCCCTCGACTACGCGAAGGAGCGCAAGGCGTTCGGCACGCGCATCATCGAGAAGCAGGGGATCGCGTTCAAGCTTGCCGACATGAGGATGGAGATCGACGCAGCTCGGCTCCTCGTGTGGCGGGCCTGCTGGATGGCGCGCAACGGCAAGCCCTTCACCGCCGGGGAAGGCTCGATGAGCAAGCTCAAGGCCGGCGAGGTCGCGGTGTGGGCCACCGAGCAGGCGATCCAGATCCTCGGCGGCTACGGCTACATCCGGGAGTTCCCCGTGGAGCGCTGGCACCGGGACTCGAAGATCTACACGATCTTCGAAGGCACGTCGGAGATCCAGCGGTTGGTGGTCGCCCGCGCCGTCTCCGGCGTGCACATTCCGTAGCCGACTGGGCCTCGGGCCACGGAGGCGTGGCCCACGTATTGCCCTGTCTCGACGGATTCAACGTCATCGCCCGTGGTTTGTCGCACCGTGGATCGCGGGTATCCGCAGGTCACCGGGTGGAAACACGTCCACAAGCGGAGGGCAGCGCGCGTGGTTCCGTCCCGAACGTCGATGCTTCGCCGGCTCACCCGCCAGCGTCCCGAGGACCGGCTCTTCGCGGCCCTCGTCCTGCTCGCGCTCATCGCCTTTGCCGGTGGTGCGATCGCCGCGAACCGCTGGACGGAGGGCGGTGCTCCACCGACGTCCACCACGCCGGTCGCGTCACGACCGCCGAGCTCGACCGCCACGACCGGCGCCTCGCCCGGGCCCGCGGCGGTGACGGGCCCGGCACCGTCTGCGGCATCGTCGGCGACGCGCGTGACTCCGGCGGCGTTCGTGCCGGCGCCCACTGCGACGCACGATTCGCCGCAGCCCGCCGCCGCGACACCGGGCAATCCGGTTCCGTCGACCGCGGCCGCACCGACAATACCGATTACCCCGACGACGACCGCCGCGCCGACCCCGACAACTGCAACCGCGGCGATCGCCGCCGCGCCGAAAGCACCGAGCGGCACGATGCCCGTGCCGACGACGACGACCACGACCACCACGACCACGACGACCACGACGACGACGACCACGGCGACGACGACCACGACGACGACGACAACGACGACGCCGCCACCTACGCAACCGCAGCCGGACGCGCAGTAAACCGCCACATTGCATCTGCCGGCCAAACCGCGTACGGCTCGACTAGGACAATCCCCAGTTTTCGTTTCGCCTCTGCAGCCGCGCCGGGGAGCCGTCGTACGATCACGTCGTCGCGACACGAGGGGGGCGGTCATGGGCGGCGATGGCGTGCGCTCCGGGGCACTCGACGAGCTCGCCGAGACGATCTCCGACACGGAGAAGCGCGAAGCGATCC
>JAMXLJ010000091.1 GCA_024281095.1 Acidimicrobiia bacterium
GCGCGCGGCTGGCAGACGGAAACGCCACCATGTGCCCGCTCGTAGGGGATGACCGACGAGGGTGCGTCTACACGTTGGTCGTCATGTGGTCTCGGAACGCCAAGCTCGTCGCACCGGTCGGGGTGACGTCGAGCCCGTGGAACACCTCGGACACGACAGGTCCGTACTGGGCTGCGAGCGGCGCGAGACGGTCGAGGTCGAATCCGTAGACCCGTGCCGCGTTCCCGGCGAGCATTGCTTGCACTTCTTCGGGGTCGAGCCCTGCGTAGGTCTTGCGGAGCGCTTCGCTCGAGAACGGGAACGTCCCTTCGAGGTGCGGGTAATCGCTGCCCCACATGACATGGTCGACCCCGATGAGCTCACGTCGTAGGCAGTCCTCACGGTGCATGAAGCTCGCGGCGACCGCGCAGTTCGTCTCCCAGTATTCGCTCGGCATCTTGTCGAGCAGGAAGGGCTCGACGAACCGCAGCTCGCCGATCCCTCCCTTCGCGATCTGCGGGTAGAACTGGTCCATCGTGTTGAGTGCGTTGCGGACCCAGCTGGTTCCCTGCTCGGCCATGACGAGCCGCAACGTCGGGAACCGGTCGAATACGCCCGAGAGGATGAAGGTCCACAGCGGACGGTGCGCAAACCAGCTCGTTTCCATGAGCCACATCGACAGCGATGCCGGATAGATCCCATAGTCGGGTGACGCACTGCCGCCGTGCGCGTTGATCACGACCCCGCGCTCCTCGCATGCCCGCCACACCGCGTCGTAGACCGGCGCGTGCAAGGGAGGGATGGGAACGTCTGGCGGCATTCCGGGCAGGAGCACGCCGCCGGTCAGACCGTTGTCCGCGATCCAGTGCACGTCGCGCACGGCTTCGTCGACGTCGTTGAGCAGGATCTGACCGACGCCCGCGCGGCGGCCCGGCAGCTCGGCGCAAAATGCTGCGAGCCATCGGTTGTGCGCGCGCAAGCCTGCGAGCCGGCGTTCGTACTCCTGCGCCGCGGGCGCGGTGGCGGTGAGACCGCCCTTGGGGTAGAAGGGCGGCACGGTGTTGGGGTACACGACCTCGGCGACAATGCCGTCGGCTTCGAGATCGCGCGCCCGCCGGGCACTGTCCCAGTTCCGATCGGCATCGGGCCGCTCGAGGTCGCCGAACGGGTTGACGTAGGTCTCGGCCCACGCATCGAACTCGTCGTGGTACCTGCGTTCGAGGAACGGTTTGTAGCCGCGCAGATCGGCGCCGGCGTGAGTGTCGGCGGAGATGACGATGTAGCGGTCCACAACGACCCCCCGGTCATCCGTTCCGCGTCCGTATTGCACGCGTTCGCGAGGAGATAGGGTAATCGCTGCGTCGCTTCGCCCGTCTCGCCGTCGTGTCCGCGTCGACGGACGCCGGCGGCGAAGAGTCGCCGTGGGACCGGGGGGTGCACGGTGAATGGCTTTGCAGGAAAGGTCGCCGTCGTCACGGGCGGAGCGAGCGGCATCGGCGAAGGCATCGTGCAGGCGCTGCTCGAGGAAGGGGCCGTGGTCGTGATCGCCGACGTCGAGCGGCCGGCGCTCGACGAGACGCTCGAACGGCTGGCGGGGAAAGGCGACGTATCAGGCATCGTCACCGACGTCTCCCAGCCCGCGTCCGTCGACGCGTGCGCGCGACAGGTCTACGACACGTACGGCGTCTGTCACTTGTTGTTCAACAACGCGGGTGTCGGCGGAGGCGGCGTCGCCAAGCCGTGGCACTGGACGCCCAACGACTGGAAATGGTGCATCGGCGTCAATCTCTTCGGTGTCGGCCACTGTGTCGCGTCGTTCGTGCCCCGCATGATCGACAGCGGCCAGGAAGGCTGGATCGTCAATACGTCATCGAGCAATGGCGGGTTCCAGCCGCTGGCCGACCTGGGCGTGTACGCGGCGTCGAAGGCAGCGGTGACGGCATACACCGAATGCCTCGCGAACGCACTCGCCAACGAAGACACCCTGCTTCACGCCGCGTTGTTCTATCCCGGAGGCAACGGCCTCCTCGAGACACGGCTGTGGAACAGCGCGAGAAACCGGCCTCCCGAGCTGGCGCGCGAGCGCCCGATGGTCGACGAGCAATGGGACTACCAGGAATTCAAGGCGCAGATGCAGGAGAAGGGTGTGCCCGTCGCCGACCTCCTGGAGCTGGGGCGGGTCGTGCTCCAGGGCATCCGCGAGGAAAGGTTCATCATCAGCTTGGAAACCGTGTCGAACGGCGAGTTGATGCGACGCCGGGCTGAGCGCATCGGGCGCGGGGAGCTACCGACCGTTCCGACCGGCAGCGCGTTCGAATGAGATTCGGGAGCGGCAATGGATCACTACGTCGTCATCTCGGCCGATTGCCACGCTGGCCCCAACTCACCGGTGTACCGCGACTATCTCGACCCGAAGTTCCGTGCCGCATTCGACGAGGAGCTCGCCGAGCGCCAACGGATCATCGACGACCGTCGGGCGGAGACCCGACGGTTCATCGGCGACGACGAGTTTCAGGACGAGTGGTTCGGCGAGGACGACGAGGGCAACAGCCTTCACGACCTCGGCCTGCGCGGCGGTTGGGATGCCGCGACCCGCGACAAGGAGCTCGACAACGACGGTGTCTGCGCGGAGGTGCTGTTCCCCGGTCCCGACGCGGTCACCGGCACCATGGGGGCGCCGTTCGGTGCGGGATTCAACCCGGTGGCGACCCGTGATGCCGACCATCTGCTCGCGGGAGCCCGCGCCTACAACCGTTGGGCCGCCGAGTTGTGTCAGGACAGTCCCGATCGCCGGGCCGGGCTCATCGTGGCGCCGATCCTGGGCGATCTCGACGGCGCGATCGCCGAGATTCGACGTGCGCACGGCGAAGGACTGACCGGAGGGATCATCATCCCGCCCCGCTGGACGGGCCACGAGTCGTACACGAGTTACGCCTACGATCCGCTGTGGGCGGTGTGCGAAGAGCTCACACTCCCCGTCCATTGTCACTCCGGGCCGGCGCCGCACGAGGACTACGGCGACGTCCGCGGCTGGATGAGCGTGTACGGCTACGAGACCATCTTCTTCACTGCGCGTCCGCTCTGGTTCATGTTGCTCACGGGGGTGTTCGAGCGCTTCCCCGACCTGAAGTTGGCCATTACCGAGGCCGGGAGCTACTGGGCGGCCGACCTGTTGTGGCGCGTCGACATGATGGCGACGCGTGAGCACGGCATGCGCAAGCTGGTCGACGCGAAGGGCATCCTCACGATGCTCCCGAGCGAGTACTTCGACCGGAACTGCAAGATCGGTTCGTCGAACACCCGTCGCCGCGAGATCGGTCGCCGGTACGAGATTGGTGTCGGCAACATCATGTGGGGCAACGACTTCCCGCACCCGGAGGGCACGTGGCCGTACACGCGCCGGTTCCTCAAGGACCGCTTCTGGGACGTGCCAATCGACGAGACCGCGCAGATGCTCGGGCTCAACCAGGCCGAGTTCTACCGCTTCGATCTCGACAAGCTCCGCCCCATCGCACAGCGCATCGGGCCCACACCCGACGACCTCGGCCAGACCGACGAATCGGTCTTCGCCAAATGGGAGCCGGTGAAACAGGCCGGACGACCGTGGCTCACCGGCCGTGAGGCTGTCGTCGCCGTCACCGATTGACCTCGCACAGTTCGATCCGAAAATCGAGAGAGAAGGTACGCACATGGCCCGATACGCCGCTGCAGCAGACGAGCCCGAGGTCGCGGTCGGCCCCGACGGCCCGAAGATGTGGTCCCGCAACCTCGTCGTGTTCTACGAAACCGATCCGGACGTGGTCGCATCGGTGCTGCCTCGCCCACTCGAGCCGACCGAGCCGCACGTCCGCCTCAACTTCGCGCAGGTCGACATGCCGAACGGCGAGCCGCTCGGCGCAGGCACGTTCTCGGTCAAGTGCCGCCACGGTGACGTCGAAGGCGTCTACGACCTCTTGATGATCATGACGAGCGAAGCTGCCGTCCTCGGTGGCCGTGAGACCTTCGGTGAGCCCAAGAAGATCGGCCACGCTTCCGTCCTCTACGACGGCACCAATGTGGTCGCGGTCATGAACCGCAAAGGCGTTGACATCGTGGAGATACGCGGCACGGTGGCGGAGCAACTCCAACCCGAGCCGCTCAACGAGCGGTTCGCCTTCTACTTCAAGTTCCTGCTCGACCCCGAAGGCCACGGTTTCGACGCCGACCCTTCACTCGTTCACGTCAGGCGCACGCAGGAAGACCGACTGCGGCAGCGCATCGACGGCGACATCACGCTGCGCGAGTCGCCGTTCGACCCGGTCGTCGATCTGCCGGTCCGGCGGATCGTCAGCATGACCTACACCGAGAACCACCAGACCCAGACCGGTCGCATCGTCGAACAGGTGCCCGGCGAATGGATCTGGCCCTTCCGGCACCAGCGCTACGACAGCATGATCGCCCGGCTCCAACCGGCCTGACCGGCGCGATGGCCGGCGACCTTCCGGGGTCAGAACCACCAGCGGGTTGAACCATAAGGTTCGACGGCGCTGACTGCCGTTGCCGCGCGCGGTGTGAGTTGGTAGACGAACCACGGCGGCGGGCCAACCGATGGCGCGTTGAAATCCGCGGTGATCGCCGTTCCCGACTCGTCGACCCGTGCCGGCCATCCGCCCTGCGCCCACAACGATGCCGCCTCTGACACCAGTCTCGGATCGGTGACGCGGTGTGCCTCTCCCTCGACCACGACGTCGAGTCCACGCGTGGCGACGCTCATCGAGCAGCGCGCGTTCCAAGCGACGTTCCGTGCCTTGCGCGTGCGCTCGCCGGTCTGGAACCAGAACGAGCCCGCGTGCCACAGCGCACCGACGCTCGTCACGTGGGGACTTCCATCCGCATTGATCGTCGTCAACCAGCACGTCGGGCGGTCCGGCGCGCCGGGGTCCCAGTTGTCGAGCCGTTCTGCGACCTCGGTGTCGACCCGGGACCACTCGATGAGCGGCAGGCCCTCTACTTCAGCGAGATTCTTTGCTTCCATGGCTCCACAGACTGCACGAGCGGGCGAAACTCATCGCCACGGCCTCGGTCAGGCAAGAAGCTCTGAACGCAACTGCCCCGCCGGCTCGTGCATCGCCGCGTCGTCGAGATCATCGAGGACGTGTGAGGAGAGCATGACGCCGGCGATGGTGCCGAAGAAGCCGGCCGCGTAGATCCCCAGAGCGGTCCCGAGCCCGACCCAGGCATACCAGGGCTGCTTGTTGCGGAGCGCCCACGCCATCATGCCCACCAGGACGGCGATGGTGACGGGCAGCGCGACGACGGTGTCGCGAATGATTGCATGCAGCATTGCTCGCTCGGCCCGCACCTGTTGGTCGATCGCGTCGGCTGGAGCGACCGTGAGAGGTTCCGGATGGTCGACACCGGCCGATGCCGGCAGCCGGGCACGCGGCGCCCGGTAGACCCAGGCGTCTTGATCGAAGTGCCGGAATCCGGCACTGGTCTTGAACGACCAGCGAAAATCACCGTTCGCGGCGCGTTCGCCGGTGCGCCAGTACACCTGCATCGGCTCGGCCGGCTCCTCGTCACACGGCGAGATCCAGTCACCCGCGCGCACGTCACCGGCGGGAACCATCTCACGAAGGGTCGTGTCCTGCGTATCGCTCATCCGCTACTCGCGCTGCGCTTCGTCGGCACAACCCGATGGCAGGTCTCCCGAGGTATGCCACCGGGCCCGTATCCCATCCGCTTCGCCACGTGGATCGTCGCGCCCTGGCGGCCCAATGGGTACAAATTTCTTCGCGATCCGTTCGGACGTGCTCAGTTGTGAGCGGCGAACGAGGGTCCCTCACCGTCACAATCGTGTGACCTCGCCGACGTTCTGGTCTGAGGGTGACTTCGCCAGGCCTCGAAGGCGCCCGCGAGCTGATCGGCCAGAGCGAGTAAGCGGTTCGCCTGGTCGACAAACGTGTCACGGGCCGGAGCGTCGCCCATAACTCTGGCATCGACCGGCCTGTCCGTGACGTTACGCACGGTCGCGGAAATGAGTCGATCGACCTACCCGACGCGGTTCCCCGACGCTGGATGAGCACGGCAAGAGCGCTGCCGGGAGCTCCTTTCGCCAGAGCCGGCAGTGTCGCGTTTGCACATCACCTTCGACATCACCCGGGACGGGTGATCACTGTCACGCGAAATGGGACGACACTTCCAGCGTGCCGAGCGATTTGGCGCTCATCGCACGCGTGCTCGTCGGAGCCGTGCTCGGGCATGTGATCGGCTTCGAGCGCGCGCTGCGCGGCGCGCTCGCCGGCGATCGAACCTTCGGGCTCGTCGCGGTCGCCGCGACCGCCGTGACCGGCGTAGCGTTCCACGCATCGCCGCAGGCGATTGCCGGCCTCGTCACCGGCATCGGGTTCATCGGCGCGAGCGTCGTGTTCCGGGCCGAGACCACGCTCGTCCGCGGCATCACGACCGCCGCCGCGATCTTCGCCACTGCCGCACTCGGCATCGTGGTGGGAGCCGGACACATCCTGCTCGGTGCGGTCACGGCCGCCGTCGTGCTGCTGATCCTGGAGCTCCCGTACACGCCGCTGGCGAGACGGCTCGATTCACGACGGTATGTCAAGCGGTTCCGCAATGACAGCGAACCGCCTCGGGAGTGACTTCGACGCCTGACGTCATCCGGTCCGGACGACCACTCCGCACCCGCGCGCGAGCCGACGATGCGGATGTAGACGACCTCCGTCAGTGGGAACTAATCGCATTCGGCGAGTCCTTCGAGCAGGCCGTCGTAGGCGGCTGTGGCGTTCCCATGCGCTGACGACCGGGCGTTCTCGACACTGCGGACGATGGCGTTGACGTCTTGTTGTGTGGCATTCCCGCGGGACATCTGGTCGAGGTTGCGGTCGAGATCGCGAATGTCCTCGCGAACGTCGTGGCCCGTAAAACGGGCGAGATCGGCAAGATCGTTCCTCGCCCTGCGGACGTGCCGTTGCGCATCGTTGGCGTTGCGAGCGTCCTTGGCCTTGCAGATCTGATCGCCAGCGTGCTTGCCCTTGCGCTCTGCGCGAGCCTGAGTCGAGCATCCCGCCATCACGACCGACGCGATGATCACGATTCCGATGAGCGCGACGAGTCGTGTCTTCATGCGATTGCCTCCGGCGCCCTCTGCACGCGAAACGCCATCACGATCTCGGCGATGCCGCGGATGATCGCTCCGACCCCGACCCAGATGATGAGCAGCGCGGCCGAGCGTCCGGGATACCCCACGGCCCAGACGCCGAGGACGATCTCGATCACGCCCGCCATGAGGGTCATCCACCACAGATCGACCGCGTGACGCTCAGCAATGCCGATGACGAAATCGAACGTCCCCTTCACGACCAGAAACACACCGATGAGCGACGCGAGAACCGTGAACGTCTGGAACGGCGCGTAAACAGCGGCCACCCCTCCGAGCAGGAACAACACCCCGAGCGTGGCGTGCAGCCATTTCCACCCGGCCGTCACGCCCATGACGAGGAACTCCGCCACCCCGGCGAAGAAGAGCCAGCCGGCTACGAGATAGCCGATGAGGACCGCCGACGTGTAGTGGCTCTGAAGCACGAACAGCCCGATGACGATCCACAGGATCCCGGTTACGAGCAACACCCACCACCACTTGCCGCTGACGGGTGCACGCGTCGGCGCGATCTCCATGGCAGTCATGTCCACCTCCGCGTCACGCCGTGCCACCGTGGCCCGACGACGGTCACACCTCTCGCGCGAGCAACTGCTGACCATGTTCGGGCTCGATCAGCCGCGACCGCATCACCCGAATTGAACGAAGCGCACCACCAGCACCGCGCTTCCAAGAACGGCACCTCAGCAAGTCATCCGCAATGGGGGATGCACACCCGCGGCCGGCGCTTTCGCTTGCTAGGCGACGCCCCGGCGGCGAGCAATCGGCACGCGTCGCCTTGGCGGCCAGCGCGAGCCGGATCGACCACAGCTCGGCGAGAGTTGCGGAAAAGCCGCTGTCGGGATCGACCACGCAGCGGCAGCCTCGCGGCTGTCGAACTGTTACGCGTGCGCGCCGGAGGAGGTCGTGCGGGCGCTCGACGTCGGTTCGGCCGCCGGTCTCTCCTCCGCGCCCTCGGTTGACTTGACGTCCTATAGGAACGGCGCCGCCTGACCGTGCCAGGCTGATGCGCTCCGGCGAAATGTCGTCGGTCTGTGACCGATATCGGAATCGCCCGGCTGTCTCGAGTTCACTGACGCCGGGTTCATGGCGGGTTAGACGTTGACGATGACGCGCAGGTACGTCGCGGGAATGGCGGTCCTGTTCGGGTCGCCGGTCGTGTTCTGCGCGTTGAAGAGTGCGTCGAGCTCGGCGAAGAGTTCGTCGGCCCGGCCGTTCGACGCGGCGGCTTCGAAGGCGTTCATGGTCGGGCCGTAGTAGTCGCGGAACAACTTCAGGTACTCGGTCGGCGAGACGGGCGCCTCGAACATGAACGTGTCGGGCTCGCATGCGATGTTGGCCGCAGGGATGCCGGCCCCGGTGAAGCGCTCGACGACATTGTCGACCACGCCCCAGGTCACCGGGCTGACGAATCCTTCGGGCGGCGGCGGTGAGTAGGCCGAGCTGATCTTGAGGATCTGGGCGACCAGGGTGGGATCGCCGGGAATCCAGTTCCCCATGACGATGCGGCCCCCAGATCGGGTCACTCGCACCATTTCTTTGGCGACGTCGAAGGGCTTCGGTGCGAACATTGCGCCGAAGATCGACACGACCAGGTCGAACTGGTCGTCGGCGAGGTCGCTCAGGTCGGACGCGTCGCCCTGTTGGAATCGCAGGTTGTCGAGGCCTTCGTCGGCGGCGCGCTTGTTGCCGGCTTCGACGAGGTTGCGGGCGATGTCGACGCCCAGCACTTTGGCGCCGCGACGTGCCTCGGGGACTGCGGTGGTGCCGTCGCCGCAGCCGAGGTCGAGCACCTCGAGTCCCTTGGTGATGCCGAGCCGGTCGACGAGCGCTTCGCCGCTGGTGCGCATGCTCTCGGCGATGCGGGTGAAGTCGCCCTTTTCCCAGAGTGTTTGGTTCAGATTCATCGTCGTCCCTCGGTTCGTTCTCAGCGGCTCGTCGGTTCGGCCCGAAAGCCGGAGCAGATGAGGTCGAGCGCTTCGATCTTCTCGGTGATTTCCGCGAAGGCGTGCTGTTCGATGATGTGCCAGCCGTCGCCGATGTCGAAGGGCGCCGGTTGCAGTCGGATCCGCCAGGTCATCTGGAGGCGTCCGACGATCTCGCCGACGGTCGCGTCGACGAGCTCGAAGCGGTCGGCGTCGCCGAACCACGAGCGGAACACGTCGGTGGCCTCGGCGCGGCCGTGCCACTCCGACGGCCCCGACGGCAGAAGCGCCCGGAATCGCACACCCTTGTCCAAGGACGTGGCGAGTCGCCGGTAGTCGCGGGTGGTGAGGCCTTCGAGGAAGGTGCCGGCGATCGACCACCGGGCGGGCTCGACGACGGGCGGCCCGCATGCGGTGTCGTTGGTGTTCAGCACGTGGTCGACGATACGGAACCGCGGACCGGGTGTCGTCCGGTGTTCACCCGACAAAATACGCTGAGACCGATGACAGACCGCAACAGCGACGGGCTCCGGCTGGCCGAGCTCGTCGCCGCCTTCTCGCTGGGTACCGACCTCGGTATGGGCCAGCCGATGGAACACGTATTGCGGGCATGGCGCATCGCCGCCGGTCTTGGCGAGCGGATCGGCCTCGATGAGTCCGAGCGCGTGGCGCTGTATTACGTCGCGTTGTTGGCGTGGGTGGGCTGCGTCGCTGACAGCCACGAGGTCGCGACATGGTTCGGTGACGACATCGCGTTCCGCGCCGACAGTTATGAGGTCGATCTCGCCGGCCTTCCCATGCTCGGCTTCATGCTGCGCCATGTCGGCGCCGGTTCACCGGCGTTGCACCGGATCCGCCTCGCGACGACGCTCATCACGACTCGCGGGCAGGCCGTTCAGCGAGGACTCCTCTCGCATTGCGTCTCGACCTCGCGACTCGGCGAACAGTTGGGGCTCGGTCCCGAGGTGTGTGGGCCGCTCAAGCAGATGTTCGCCCGCTGGGACGGTAAGGGGGTACCGCCGGAGGTGCGCGGCGACAAGATCGCTCTGTCGATCCGGCTGTTCCATGTGGCCGACATTGTCGAGGTCCACTATCACCAGCACGGCGTTGACGCCGCGCTCGAGATCGCGCGCGAGCGGCGGGGCGCACAGTTCGATCCCGACATCGTCGACCAGTTCTGCCGGCACGCGCAGGATCTGCTGGCTGTGACCGACGAAGAAACGGACTGGCTCGCGCTCATCGACAAGGAACCGGGTTTGCGCACCCGCTTGACCGAGCCCGAGATCGACAATGCGCTCGAAGCCTTCGCCGACTTCACTGACCTGCGATCGCCGTATTTCGCCGGGCACTCCCGGGGGGTCGCCGACCTCGCGGCGGCAGCCGGCACCGAAATGCGGCTTCCCGACCATGAGGTCGTCATGACTCGACGCGCCGGGCTCCTCCATGACATCGGCGGTCACGGCATCCCCGCCACGATCTGGGACAAGCCCGGACCGCTGACCACGGCTGAGCGCGAACGCGTGCGCCTGCACCCCTATTACACCGAGCGCATGCTGGCGCGGCCCGCGACGCTCGCACAGTTGGGCGCGATTGCAGCGTCACATCACGAACGTTCTGACGGCTCGGGCTACCACCGCACACTCAGCGCGCCGTCGATCCCGGTGCCCGCCCGGTTGATCGCAGCTGCGGACACCTACCACGCGATGACCGAGCCGCGTGCCTACCGGCCCGCCAAGTCACCCGACGAAGCCGCCGCGGAACTCCGTGCCGAGGTCACCTCGGGCCATCTCGACGGCGACGCAGTCGAGGCGGTGCTCGTCGCCGCGGGGCACAAGCGCAGAAAGCGCCAGAGCGGGCCGGCAGGGCTCACACCGCGCGAGATCGAAGTGCTCATCCTCATCGCGCGCGGTTCGTCGAACCGCGATGTCGCACAGGCTCTGAACATCACCCCCAAGACCGCGAGCACTCACGTCGAACGCATCTACACCAAGATCGGCGCGTCGACCCGGGCGATGGCGACGCTGTTCGCGGTGCAGCACGGCCTGCTCGACCCGCTCGCCGAAGCGTGACTCACCACTCGTCGGGTTGAGGTAGCGAGGGACGAGGAGCGTCCTTACTAGTGGTGTGTCGCTCAAACAGCGTGGTGGGTTGGGCACGGGACCGCTGGCCACCAGCACCCCAAATCGTACGAGCAGCAACACGCGCTCGCACCCAATCATCTTTCAGGGCAATCTGTGCGGGTGGAAGCTCGGGCAGCCGGACGTGTTCGGGGCGTGAAGCGAACCGCAGCTTTGCTGGTCGTCGGCGTTGCGTGTAGCGGGTCGCCTCGCCGGTCAGCGACGCCACAGGTGACGAGCAGCCGGGCCACATCGACGACCATCTCGGCCAGTCCCACTTGCGCGATGCCGACTCGGTTCGCAGTCCGCGGTGCACCCAACGAGATACATGGTCAGAGCGGCGACGCTCAACTCTGGGGACTTGCACTCGGGCCGGGCCATGTTCCGCCGCGCGTAGGTGACGAGTTGAAGATCGTCTGGCGAATGACCGGGAGCGGCCCGTTGCGTATCGACTTCACGGCTCCCGACGGTCGACGACAACCGTTGGTATTCGGCCCGGAAGCGCATTCGGCGAGCAGTTACGACCGGCCTGGCGACGAGTGGGGAACGGGTTTTCGGTTCGTCACGTCCGGTTGCTGGCACATTCACTTCGCCCGCAACGACACCTCCGCTGATGTGTGGCTGGAGATCTGACGGGAGCGCATATCTGTCGATCTGGCTGCCCCTGATCGCTCGGTGAAACCGGGCGTTGTGCGAGTTACCCCACGTATCGGAGGGCGCACGTCGAGAGCAACGCCTGGCGTGCACTTCCCTGGGCCGACGAGCGACAAGCTGGGCCGAAGTTCGGAAAGTCCGACTGGCGGGTGAGGCCATGGTCAGACTTGCACGGCAATGACGACTCGAAGGTCCGGAGTGACAAACCAGATGTGGACAGCCGATTGGTAGGCCGGTCGACTACGGACTTGAGCAATTAGGTCAAGCATCAACCTGTCCGGGATCGCGGCCATCGGCAGTAGATCACGAAGGATTTCCGAGAAGTCGTTCCGGTAGACCTCACTGACGAGCGCTTGAACTCCAGAGCGCAGATTCTCGAGGCCTTCGATGTATAGGACGGGGGTATATGCCGACCCGCCCGCCGACAACGAGCGAGGTTGTCTGGTCTGTGCGGATCGGTGTGATCGGTTGCGACTTGCCAATCGCGCGAACTGAAGCAGTCCGAGGTGAGCCGAAGGAAGTGAAGCGCGCTGGTCGAGCGGTGCGGCACGAGGTTCGACGGCGGCGTGGATCGGTGGTGGCGTGGTGCCCGATTGGGTCGTCGAACTGACGTCAACTGTCCGTCACGAAAGTCCGCCGCGACGACTGCGATGAGCGGCGAACGTCCACGCGAGCGCCTCTTGCACGTCGTGAACGACGTCGAACGATCGGTCACGCCCAGGAACTGGTAATGCGAGCTGAGCCAATGCGCGTCGTTAGGGTCCTGCGCTCAAGATTCGTTCTGCTGGTTGCCGATACGCGCGTGGGGCGACGTCACCCGTGGGCAAATGTTGACGCTGGGTGACGGAGCGTGGACGGAGGGGTCATGTCTGTTGGAGTCGGACGCGCGGCACGCAGGTACCGCCAACACCCGGGTTCCGCCTTCCGGGCGGTCGTCGCGGGCGCGGCACTCGTTCTGACGGTCTCGGGGTGTGCAGGGCTGTCGGGCGGCTCCTTCGATGGGGTGCCCGGGACCGGCGTCAACCGTGTGGTGCCGGCATCGATTCCGAGCGATTGCTCGCGCGACGTCACCGGGGCCCTGCTCGGGTGGATCAGTTCCGTGCCGGACGGTTCGGTCCTTCAGTTCGCCCGCAACGGCTGCTATCGCATCGACGGGACGCTGCGCATCGAGGCGCGCAACAATCTCACGTTCGAGGGCAACGGCTCGACGTTCAGGCCGCTGACGGACGGCACGGAACTCGGTCCTCGTGCGGCACGGACCCGGAGCCAGTTCTTCTTCGTCGCCGGGAGCAACATCACGCTCCAGGACCTCACCGTGCGAGGAGCGGCGAACCTGGGCCTCGATCAGCTCGGTTACAGCCTCGAGGCGCAGCACGCCTTCGTCGTGGCCCAGACCAACGGGTTCCACCTCAACAGCGTGCAGGCCTACGACGTGTACGGAGACTTCGTCTACATCGGGCCGTTCACGAACAACGTCCTGGTGGAGCACTCCGTCTTTGACCGCAGCGCCCGTCAAGGTTGGGACATCGGAGGTGGAAGCAACATCACGTTTGACAGCAGCTCGATCAGCGACGTGGCCCACGCGACCATTGACCTGGAGCCGCAGGACACCGGTGCGGTCGGCGGCTTGACGATCAGCAACAACACCATCCGCGCCGGCCGCCTGATGTTCTTCAGTATCGGGGGGACACCGGTCCCAATGAAAAACTTCAAGATCCTGAACAACGTACTCATCGACAAGCCCATGAAGATCCAGGCGGCAGTCCTTGGGACCCTTGACAACTTCACGATCAGCGGGAACCGGGTGAGCGGACCAATCGAGACCACAGGCGTGGACCAGAGCGGCGGAGGCGCCTTCTTCATCCAGAACTCAAACAACGTCGTCGTCACGAACAACCAGGTGTCGATGACGTGGGGACGCAACATCACGGGTGTCAACCTTGGGAACACCCATGGCGTCGTCGTGAAGAACAACGTGTGGAACGGTGGCGCGGGCTCGGTGTCGTACTGGGACAACCTCAACACCAACGTCTGCTGGTCGGGCAACACGGCGTTCGTACCGCCACAGCTCGAACCGGCGTCCGGGCCGTGCTGAGGGCAGCCCCCTCACAGCGCCCGTCCGGACCGGGCGCACAGCTCACGGCCTCCCGACGGTCGGTGTAACGCGAGCCCGGTCCCGAAACGCATCAGACCTCAGTAGGGCAAAGGTTCTCAGACGCCCGCCACGGATCACGAGCGACGCGTGCTCGTCGACGAGCTCGTGAACGAGATTGCGATCTTTCCCGACCACCTCGAGGTGACCGTGCACGGTGCACCGAGGTTGAACATGCTGCTCAGCGAGCTCGGACTGGCCGACCAGTCGGAGAACGCTTGTGTCGGAGGGGGGACTTGAACCCCCACGCCCTTACGGGCACTAGCCCCTCAAGCTAGCGCGTCTGCCGATTCCGCCACTCCGACGTGGTCCCCGTCTGGCCGGGGCGAACCGTCAGATTACCGTACGGTGCCGGGCGCTCTTCGGGCGCTACTTGCCGCCGGGATCCGACGGCGTCAACCACACCGCGGCGCCGTCGAACGACCCGAACGGGTCGATGCGCACACCGTGGACGGGCGTGCCCACGGCGACCCGGGTCTCGAACTGC
>JAMXLJ010000092.1 GCA_024281095.1 Acidimicrobiia bacterium
TATCGAGGCGAAACGACGCCGGAATCGGCCCCGGCGTCAGGTGATGACGCCGCGTTCGCGCAACTTGGCCAGGGTGTCGTCGTCGAGGCCGAGCTCGGCGCGAAGCACCTCGTCGGTGTGCTCGCCGACCCAGGGCACGCGGGTCTCGGGCCCTTCGGCCATGTGCGAGAGCTTCACCGGGTTGCCCGGCACGAGGATCGGCTGGTCGACACCGTCGGTGCGGGGCACCTCGACGAGCATGTTGCGCGCCGCGACGTGAGGGTCGGCGACAACGTCGGCCGCACTGTTGCTCGGTCCCGCGACGATGCCCGCGGCCGTGAGCTCTTCCGACGCCGCGGCTTTCGTGCGGGTCGACAGCCACTGTTCGACCGCGGGCCGTACGACGTCTTCGAGATGACGGGCCCAGCCCGCGCGCGTCGCGAACCGGGGGTCGGTCAACCACTCGGGACGGCCGACGAGCTGCGCGAGCCGTTCGAACTGGTGCTCTCGCACGATCTGCATGACGACATAGCCGTCGCTCGCCCTGAACCCTTCGCAGATGAGCTCGCCGTGACCACCGGACTGGACCCCCATCGACCAGAAGTTCGTGACGATGTCCGTCATCGCGACCATCGCGTCCAGCATGGCGATGTCGACGAGCTCTCCTTCACCGGTCGCATCGCGGTGGCGCAGCGCGGCCAGCACGCCGATGACGCCGAACAGGGCGGAGCTGAGGTCGCCGAGCGCGCCGGCCGGAATGGTGACCGGGGGAGTGTCGGGCCCCGACTTGTACTCGTAGATGCCGGACATCGCCTCGACGATCGACGCGTACGCGGGCCAGTCGCGGTACGGCGTGTCCACCGTGTTGCCGAAACCGGAGATCGACACGTAGATCGCGCGCGGGTTGATCTCGCTGACGACGTCGTACCCGAGGCCCATGCGCTGCATCGTGCCGGCCTTGAAGTTCTCGGCGATCACGTCGAAATGCGGCACCAACGCGAGGAACAGGTCACGGCCCTCGGGCGCCTTCAGATCGATGCCGACGCTGCGTTTGTCGAGGTTGTTGCGCAGGTAGGTGGCGCCGACCTTGCGGCCCTGGGGATCGACCATGGCCGGTGTGGAGCCCCGACCCGACTCGCCGTGGGTCGGATGTTCGACCTTCACCACATCGGCGCCGAGGCGGGCGAGCATCTGGGTCGCGTAGGGCAGCGCCTGCATCTGCTCTGCGGCCAGCACCCGTACGCCGTCGAGCGGCTTTCCGTACCGCGCCGCGCCGGGGTTCGCGATGTCACCGAGCTGCATGGCGACCATCGTAGGGACGGCACGCGATTCGTCCGAAGCCGAGCCGATCACGAGCCCTCGAGCGCCTGTCGCGCCCGCACGAGAAAGGTCTTCAGGTTGTCCTCGTCGACATCGCTGATGGCCTCGTCGATCGACAGCCAGCGCAGTGCAGCCGTCGGCGTCTCGCCGGCGATCGCATCGGGCTCACTGGTTGCCAGCAGGTAGCGCACGTCCGCGTGCTCGTGCGCGGGCTCGTCGCCGTATGCCGGGACGGGAACGATCACGATCTGCGCGGCTCGTCCCTGTTCGCCGGGTGCGAGCGCGTGCAAGTCCTGCAGGCCCGTCTCCTCGCGGGCTTCGCGAAGCGCGACCTGCCACGGGTCGCGCTCGCCGGGGTCGCCGTGGCCGCCCACCTGCATCCACTGCTGCATGCGGTCGTGCCACCGCAGGAGGACCCGCTTGGTCGGCGCATGCAGGACGAGCGCAGAGGCGGTCACGTGCAACGGTTCCGTCCGCGACCACGGGTTCGGGCGCGCCAGCAGATCGCGCACGCGCCGCACATCACCTGCTTCCTTCGCGTCGCGTGGCTCGTAGCCGTCGAGCGTCGCGTCGAGCGGATCCACCAGCACCTATCGCGGGCGCTCGAGCTTCCAAACGATCGCGACCGGAATGCCGATGAACGCCGCACGCGTCGCGTTCGGAACGAGACCGAACGACGGCACCTTCGCGACCGTTCGCCCGTCATGGAGCGGCTCGAGACAGCGCACGACCCGCACGCGCGCACGCTCGAAGCTCTCGAGGTAGGTGCTCGGAAGATGAACGTACTGATGGATCACGCCGGCGGTGCCGCTCGCGCCCATGTAGCTGGCGTGGCCGCCCAGCAACACGGCCATCGGGTGGATGTCGCTGATGATGATGTGCCCGCCCGGCGCTGTCACCCGCGCGAGCTCTTCGACGGCGGAATCCGGCGTCTCGAGATGGGCGAGCGCGAGCGAGCACGTCACGACGTCGAACGTGCCGTCGTCGAAGGGCAGGTCGAGCAGATCGGCGACGCGAAAATCGATGGCCGGAAGCTTCTGGCGTGCGACCGCGAGCATCGCGGGCGTGATGTCCGTCGCCACGACGTCATGACCGAGCGCCGCGAGCAGCGTGGTGATGCGGCCGGTTCCGCACGCGGCGTCGAGCGCGCGGCCGGGGACGAGTTCGTGGAGCAACGAGTCCATTGCCTGCTGCTCACCCTCGATGAGCGGGTTCGGCATCTCGTCGTAGAACTCGGACCACTCGGCGTAGCCCGCGGTGGGTGACCGCTCGGGGAAGTCGAGCGCGAGCGCGCCCAACTTCTCGTCGCTCGTGAGTCGAGCGATCTCCGCGAGCCGCGCCGCCCGCGCATCCGGGTTGGCGTCGAACAAGGTGCGAAGGAGGGCCACACCCTCGACGCCGAGCGCGAAGTCGACGAGGCGTACTGCACGGCTCACCGGCACACCGTACGCGAGTCGCCGTGGGCGGCGCGTGTGCAATACGTGCCGCCGCCCTTACACGTCGGTTCCGTGGCGTCCCGCGCCGCGTACGAACCCTTCGACGTTCGCGGCCAGCTCGGCGGACGCAAGCGACCGCCGCCCGTGCTGCAGCTCGTTGCGCAATGCGTTGCCGAGCGGCAGCGCCCACTGCTCGGAACTGGAGGCGCGGTCCTCACGCATGCAGGTCTGCGGGAAGCGCGCGAGCGCGTGCGCGAGCTCGATGGCCGCGGCGAGGGCGCCGCCCGGTTCGGTGAGGCGGTTCGCCAGACCCATGCGCTCGGCCTCGTCGCCCGACACGCCGCGGCCGGTGAGGATGAGGTCGAGCGCATGACTCTGCCCTATGAGCCGGGGCAGGCGGACCGTGCCGCCGTCGATCAGCGGCACACCCCAACGCCGGCAGTAGACGCCGAAGACGGCATCGCGCGCCGCAACCCGCAGATCGCACCAGATCGCGAGCTCGAGACCGCCCGCGACTGCGTGTCCTTCGACCGCGGCGATCACCGGCTTGTGCAAGTCCATACGGGTCGGGCCCATTGGGCCGTCACCGTCCTCGGTGACGGCGTTGGCCCGCTCGGTGCCGAACGCCTTGAGGTCCGCGCCGGCGCAGAACGTGCCACCGCCACCCGTGAGCACCGCCACGGATTGCGCGTCGTCGGCGTCGAACGCCCGGAACGCGGCCGCGAGTGCCGTGGCCGTGGGCCGGTCGACCGCGTTGCGGGCTTCGGGTCGGTCGATCGTCACGACGGTGACCGGACCGTCCCGGTCGACGTGCACCGGCATGGATGCCTCCGCGGGGACGGGTCGGTGTCGCGACTACTCGATCGGGAGCATGCGCAGCAGCGCCGCCTTCTGCTCGTCGAACTCCTCGAAGCTGATCGCGCCACGCTCGAGGCGCTCCTGGAGGGCATCGACGCGGGCGAGGACCTCGGCCATCTCGACCTGGGGTTGTGCGTGGGCGAGGCCGTCGCTGTCGCCGTTCTCCTCGGCTCGGGCCAGCCGCCGGTCGCGCTTCGCCGCGGCCTTGGCCTTCGCAGCCTGCTCACGTTGACGCTTCGCGAAGGTGGGTCGTTTCGTCGCCACGGCGGCTCCTTCATCCGGGCGGCACCCGGGGCACCCAGGCGTCGCGTGGGACCGCCACCAGCGGGGGCGGCGATCAGGACCTCGAGCGCATCGACGTCTCATCCCAGGCACCCGGCGGCGACGGTGCCGCCCGATCAGGCCGGCACCCGCGCCGAAACGCCGTGGGGACGCGCTGCGCTCTCCTCCAGGGTAGGCGCCAGGCACCGCCCAGAGGTGGCACGGGGCGCGCATTTCGTGGCATCTGTCACGTCCGGCGCCCGGTTCGCCAGCCTACCTACCGGTAGGTAGGCTGGCACCCGTGACCACGACGACACGTTCCACTGCTCCCGGCGCGGCGATTCGGGGTCCGGCGCCCCCGGCCCGGCCCGCCAGTCCGAGCGTGAAGCCCGCCGACGAGCGGGTGAATTGGGTGAGCTCGACGAGCTTCCTGCTCGTTCACGCCCTCTGTCTGCTCGCCGTGTTCACCGGAGTGTCGACCACCGCGCTGGTGCTCCTCGCGGTCACGTTGTTCGTGCGGATGTTCTTCGTCACCGCCGGCTATCACCGCTATTTCTCGCACCGCAGCTTCCGAACCGGCCGCGTCTTCCAGGCGGTCCTTGCCTTCGGCGCGCAGTCGTCGGCGCAGAAGGGCGTGCTCTGGTGGGCCGCACACCATCGCCACCACCATCGCCATGCCGACACCGAACGCGACCTGCACTCGCCGCGACGCGGGTTCTGGTGGAGTCACGTCGGATGGATCCTGTGCGACCGGTACGGCGCGACGGAGGTCGACGCCATCCGCGACTTCGCGAAGTATCCCGAGCTGCGTTTCCTCAACCGCCACGACTGGATCGCGCCGTGGACGCTCGGACTGGCCTGCTGGCTCGTCGGTGGCTGGAGCGGGCTCGTCGTCGGGTTCTTCTGGTCGACCGTGCTCTTGTGGCACACGACCTTCTCGATCAATTCCCTCGCGCACGTGTTCGGCCGCCGTCGCTACGACACGCCCGACACGAGCAGGAACTCGCTCACGCTCGCACTGCTCACCGGGGGCGAGGGATGGCACAACAACCATCACCGTTGGCCCGCGTCGGCCCGTCAGGGCTTCTTCTGGTGGGAGATCGACACCACGTACTACGTGCTGCGAATGCTCGCGCTGGTCGGCGTCGTGCGCGACGTCAAACGACCGCCTGCGAGCGTGTTGTCGCGGTCCGACGCCTGATCGCCCTACATCAGCAGATCCCGGTCGTCGCGCACGCCGTACAGGAACAGGGTCGGAGCGCGCCTTTCAGCTCGTGGACTTCTTGGCCCGGCTGGGTGCGACCCGCGGCGGCTCGCCGGGCATCTTCGGGTACACGGGCGGCCACGGGGCGTCGGGGAGGCCCGCGGCGCGGTCGCGCTCGTGCATCTCGAGCAGGGGTTCGAGCGACTGTGGCGCGTCACCGGCGGCCCACGGGTCGCCCGACGCGGCGACGCGGTCGGGAACGGTTGCGAGGGTGAGGTCGTCGGGATGGATCGCTTCGAGCTCGTCCCAACGGAAGGGTGTCGACACCTGGCCGCCGGGACGCGCCCGTACGGACCAGGCGCCGAAGACGGTCTTGTGGGGCGCGTTCTGGTTGAAGTCGATGAATACCCGCTCGCCGCGCTCCTCTTTCCACCATGCGTCGGTGATGAGATCCGGGCGGCGGCGAGCCAGCTCCCGCGCGACCGCGATCGCGGCGTCGCGCACTTGATACGACGTCCACTCCGGCAACAGACGCACGTACACGTGAACGCCACGGTTCCCCGTCGTCTTGGGCAACCCGACGACACCGAGCTCGTCGAGCAGTGCCTTCACCTCGTGCGCGGCCTGCCGCACGTGATCGAACCCGACACCCGGTTGCGGGTCGAGGTCGATGCGTAACTCGTCGGCATGGGTCGGATCGGCCGCGTGAGAAGGCCAGACGTGGAATCCGAGACAACCGAGATTGACGGCCCATGCCACGTGCGCGACGTCGGCGATCACGAGCGCGCGTGAAGTGGTGCCGTTCGGCGTGCTGACGATCGTGGTCTCGAGCCATTCGGGCGCGTCGGCGGGAACGCGCTTCTGGAAGAATGACGAGCCACCGGCGCCATTCGGGAAACGTTGCATCAGCACCGGCCGGCCGCCCATGGCCCGCATGACCGGTTCCTCGAGCTGTGCGTAGTACTGCACGAGATCGAGCTTGGTCTCGCCGCGTTCGGGGAACATCACCTTGCCCGGGCTGGTGATCGCAACCGTTCGGCCGGCGAGCTCGACGTCGACGTGATCGCCGCGCGGCATCAACAGCACCGTAGCGCGCGACCGCGGTCGACCTCGCGCCCTACCACGAACGGTTCGGCACCGACACCTTGTCGAACGCGGCGCAGCCCGTGTTGGTCGGATACTCGTCGGGGCTGATGGGCTTGCTCACTTCGTCCACCGCGGGCCCGATGCGGTCGGCGAGCGGGCGCAGCGCGCCGAGGTCGAACCCGTACAGGTTCGCCGCGTTCGTCTCCACCATCATGCGCACCTCGTCGGTTGGGCATCCGCCGAACGCGGCGCGCAGCGCTTCGGTGGTGTACGGGTACGTGCCCTCGGTGTGCGGGTAGTCGGCGCCCCACATGATGCGGTCGACGCCGACGTCGTGACGCAGCGGCGACTCGTTCGGGCGCAGGAAGCTCGCGCCGACCCACACGTTGCGGTGGAAGTACTCCGTCGGCGTCATCGACATGCCGGCCGCGACCGCGCCGAAGAACCGCGCCTCGGCCGCCTCGGGGAGCGTCATGCGCCGGTAGAACCAGTCGAGCGTCTCGAGGCCTCGCGGGATCCACGCGACGCCCTGTTCGGTGAGCACCACCTTCAGATTTGGGTGTCGCTCCAGCACACCGCCGAAGATGAGATGCCACACCGGCCGGTGCGCGAACCATGCCAGCTCGATCAACAGGATCGCCCGGGCGGCTTCGTGCTCGCCATAGTCGGGGACGCCGCTGCCGGAGTGGACCGTCACCGGCACGTCGAGGTCTTCGCACAGCTGCCACAGGGGCTCGTAGTACGGCTCCCACAACTCGTGCAGCCCACGGTTCGGGGCCACGCTCGGCAGCAGCACACCGCCGAGCACGTCGAAGTTCTGCTTCGCCCAGCGGATCTCGGCGAGCGCGTCGTCGATCCGGTTGAGGAAGATCTGCACGCACGCGGCGCGTCGTCCGGGCGCCTTCGCGCAGAAGTCGGCCATCCAACGATTGTGCGCCTGCAGGCCGGCCCAGCGGTGCTCGTAATCGTCTTCGGTCGGAGGCAGCGCGACCAGGTTGCCCTGGTCGAAGAACGGCGGCACGGTGTTGGGGAACAGCACCTCGGCGACCACGCCGTCCGACTCGGTCTCCGCGAGCCGGCGGTCGCTGTCCCAGTTGCGGTAGGCGGTCGCCGCCAACAGGTCGGCGAACGGGTTCGCATACGCCGCCGCCCACACGTCGAACTCGTCGTGGAAGCGCGCCGGCAGGTACGGCTTGTAGTCCCAGAGGTCCGCGCCGGCATGACCGTCGGACGAGATCACTGCGTACCGGTCGGAGCCCATTTCCTCAGAATCCTTCCGCCATCGTGGGCGGAAGGTCGCCCTTCGCGATCGCATCGGCGCGCGCGTGCAACAACTCGCCGGCCCGCTCGAGATCGTGCCCGATGACGAACTTCCCTTCCTTCACGCATCGAAGGACGAACCGCCCGAGCTCGACGACGTCCACGGTCGTCACATCGCGTCCGGCCTGCTCCAGCATCGCCTTGAACTCCGCGAACGTCGTGCCGGGCGCGGGCGGACGCGGCTTCACGCGGGCCAGCTCCGCGGGACGGTTCCGTTGCGCGGTCCACAGGCCGGTGTCGAGCAGGCCGCCCGACGGATAGAAGACCGCGGCGCGCAGGTTCGTGCCCGCGGCGAGGAGCTGGTGCGCGAGCGCCTCGGTGAAACAGCTCACGGCGGCCTTGCTCGACGCGTACACGGACGCGAACGGAACCGGCGCGATGCCGCCGTCACCCGACGACGTGTTCACGATCACGCCGGGCTCGCCCGACTCGATCATTCGGGGCACGAACGCGAGTGCTCCATGGGCCACGCCGAACACGTTGACGCCGAAGCACCACTTCCAGTCGTTGCTCTCCTGTTCCCACGGCTTGCCGCCGCCGCCGGAGGTCACTCCCGCGTTGTTGAACAGGAGGTGGCACGCGCCATATCGGTCGAACACCCGGGACGCGAGCGCGTCGACGGAGTCGAAACTCGACACGTCGGTGACCACGCCGCTGATCTCACCCCGATCAGCGAGCTCCTCCACCGTCTTGTCGAGCACCGGCTCCTCGACGTCCGCGACGACGACGCGCGCGCGCTCCTCGAGCAGTGCTTCGACGAGACCGCGACCGACACCTCCGGCTCCGCCGGTGACGACCGCGACCTTCCCCGCCAGCGTTTCCATGCGCGTCCTTCCTGGCGCGGGCTCAGCCCGGCGCGCGTACCTGATATTCCGACTTCCACCAACGCGCCGTCTCGACCTCGGTCGGGTCGGTGCGCCGCGTCGGGTCCTGGCCGAGGTCTTCGGGGGTCGGGCCGATTCGGTCCGCGATCGGCCGCAGCGCGTCGAGGTCGAAGCCGTAGCAGCGGGCGGCGGTCTCGCCGAGCATCTTGCGGGCGTCCTCCACGGGTACGTCGCCGAAGTCGGAGCGCAAGCGGGCGATGGTGTGCGGCCAGGTGCCCTCCGGGTGCGGGTAGTCGGTGCCCCACATCACGACGTCGCAGCCGATCACGTGGCGGCGCCGGATCTCCTCCTTCGACATCGTCGACGCGCCGATGAAGATGTTGTCGCCGAAGTAGTCGGACGGCAGCTTCGAGATCTTTCCCTGCATCACCGCGGCGAGCTTCTTCGTGGTGTGGCCGCCTCCGAAGTACTGGTCCCACTTCCACATCATGTCGGACGCCCAGTACGCGGCCGCCTCCGTCACCACGTACTTCAGCTTCGGGAACCGTTCGAACGCGCCGGAGAAGAGCAGGTGCCACATCGGCCGCGCCGCCCACCACACGACCTCGGCGAGATAGATGCCGACGTTCTCGTTGTACTCCTCGTGCGGTGCCTCACCGGAGTGCGTGTGCACCGGAAGGTTGGCGGCGGCACACGCGGCCCAGAACGGGTCGTACGCGGGATGGTTGTAGGGCAGCCGGTCATGCCACATCGTCGGCACCATCACGCCGCGGATGCCCGGCTGCTGCGCGAGCCACTCCACCTCGCGAACGCCCAGGTCGATGTCGTGCGTGACCGGGACGAGGCCCACGCCGCCGCGCCGCTCCGGGCTGTGCGTGCACATCTCGGCGAGGAACCTGTTGTGCGCACGCGCGCCTGCGAACGCGAGCTCCGGGTCGGTGATCGTGCCCGCCGAGAGTCCGGCGCCGAACGGCGGCGACTCGTTGCCCGTGATCGCGTCGGCGTCCGCGAACATCACCTCCGCGCTCACGCCGTCCGCGTCGAGCTCCTTCTCGCGCTGCTCGACGTCGTACGCCCCACGGAGACCCTCGGCGTTGTCGGTCTCCCAGCCCATGATGTAGTCGTAGTTCATCTGCAGGGCTTCGTTGCGCTTGGCGTGCTGCTGCGCGAGGTAGTCGTCGAACGCGCCGGAGTACTTCGCCTCGAGGTACGGGCGGTACTGCTCGCACGGCAGACCCGCGTGCGAGTCGGCCGAGACGACGATGTAGGGATCGTTCACAGCGTTGCTCACGGCTCCCTCCGCTCCCGCTCGAGGTAGCGGCGCCCGCACTTTCACACGGCTCCCTCTGGCGGCGCCCTCCCCGGGCGTCCGCCCAGGGCGCCGCTTCGTCCGCACTTTCTGAGCGCGTGTCAGAGGCCGACGATACGCCCCGCGGAGTGCCGGCCGCACGACGGCGCGCGGCGTTCCGAGCCCAGCGCGCGGCGACGGTGCAGATGTCGGGCGAGCTACGTCGCCGCGGGCACCGCGCCGAGTTGTTGCATGAGCCCCAAGGCGTCCACGACGTTCCAGTGCTCGCACATCTTCCCGTCGTGCACACGCACGACGTCGATCACCTCGAACGCGACCGCCTGCCCCGTGGCCGGTATCCCCATGAACTCGCCCTTGTGGGTGCCGTGGAACGTCTTGCGGGTCCACACGTTGTCGCCCTCGCCGGCCGGCTCGACCGCCTGGTCGTGAATCACCGCGTGGAGGTCCGGGAAGGCGACGCGCAGCATCGTGAACAGCGCCAGCACCCCGTCGCGGTCGGGCGGGAACGGTCCGAACGGGCTGTGGTCGACGAAGTCGGCCGCCAGCAGGTCCTCGGCCACGCCGACGTCGCCGCGCGACTGGTACTCCTCGACGAAACGGCGGATCACCTGCTTACTGTGCTGTGACATGGCATGTCCTACGACATCGCCACGCCCTGTTCGCTGCGCCGGGGCGAGAGGATCACTGCTCACCACGCGTGGTCGCCCCGGGCGACATTCGGCCATCCCGATCACCAAGCGTGAGACTTCGTGAACAGTCCCGTCCAGCCTCTGGCGATCGGGGTGGCCCGCCGTAGACTCCGCCCGATGGCCCGGGTCGTGGCGGTGGCCAACCAGAAGGGCGGGGTCGCGAAGACCACGACCGTCCACAGCGTCGGTGTCGCGCTGGTCGAGACGGGCGCACGCGTGCTGCTCGTGGACCTCGATCCGCAAGCCTGCCTCACCTATTCGGTCGGGCTCGATCCCGAGGCGCTCGACTTGTCGTTGCACGACGTGTTGATCGGACGCAACAAGGTTGCCGACGTGCTCGCGCGCGCGGCCGGCGGCTTCGACGTCGTGCCCGCAACGATCGACCTGGCCGGCTCCGAGGTGCATCTGCTCGCCCGTACCGGACGTGAGTACGCGCTGCGGCGCGGGCTCGAGCCCGTCGAGGCCGACTACGACGTCGTGCTCGTCGATTGTCCGCCGTCGCTCGGGGTGCTCACGATCAACGGTCTGACCGCGGCGAACGAAGTGCTGATCCCACTCCAGTGCGAGACGCTGAGCCACCGGGGGGTCGGACAGTTGCTCGAGACGGTCGACGACGTCCGAA
>JAMXLJ010000093.1 GCA_024281095.1 Acidimicrobiia bacterium
GACCAGATCATTCCGGCCGAGTGGCTCAAGCGCGTCGAGCGCACCGGGTTCGGCGAGGGTCTCTTCTCCGCGTGGCGCAAGAGCAGCGACTTCGTGTTGAACCAGGCGCGGTACCAGGGCGCCAACGTGCTCGTGGCGGGCCCGAACTTCGGCTGTGGCTCGTCACGCGAGCACGCGCCGTGGGCACTCGAGGACTACGGGTTCCGGGCCGTGATCGCGCCGAGCTTCGCCGACATCTTCCGAGCCAACTGTCTGAAGATCGGCTTGCTCCCGGTGGCGCTGCCGCAGGAGACGGTGGAACGGCTGATGCGCGCCCTCGAGGACGATCCGTCGGTGGAGATCGTGATCGACGTCGAACGTCGACGGGTCGAGGCGCCCGCGGTCGGGGTCGACGAGGAATTCCCGCTCGACGACTTCACCCAGTACCGCTTGCTGAACGGTCTCGACGACATCGGCCTCACGCTCCGGCAGGAGGACCTCATCGGCAAGCACGAGGCGACGCGGCCCGACTACCTCCCGCACCTGGACCACACCGCCTGACCTCACGGTCAGGGGCCCACCTCGACGTCGCGCACCACTGGGTTCTCGCGGAGCCGAACGATCTTGTTGACCGCGTTCAGGTACGCGCGCGCGGACGCCTCGACCACGTCGGTGGAGACACCGCGGCCGGACACCTTGTGCCCGTCGGCCTGCAGTTGCACGACCACGTCGCCGAGCGCGTCACCACCACCCGTCACCGACGAGACGTTGAAGTCGAGCAGCGTGCCCCGCACGTCGGTGGCCGCCGCGATCGCCGCGATGGCCGCATCGATCATCCCGTTGCCCTCGCCGCTGGCCTCGACCTTGCCCGACCCGTCGCTCAGCACGACCCGTGCGGTCGGCGTGGAGGACGTACCGCCGTTGAGATCGAGGCTGACCATGTCGTAGCGGTGCACGACACCGGTACCGAGCTCCTCGGCGACAATCGCCTCGAGGTCGGCCTCGGTGATCTGCACCTTGCGGTCGGCGAGCTCCTTGAACCGTGTGAACGCCTGGTTCAGCGCGTCGCCCTGGATGCGGATGCCCATCTTCGCCAGCGAGTCGGAGAAGGCGTGGCGCCCGGAGTGCTTCCCGAGCACGATCTGCGCCGCCTCTTGTCCGACGATGTTCGCGTCCATGATCTCGTAGGTCTCACGGTCGGCGAGGACGCCGTGCTGGTGGATGCCCGACTCGTGTGCGAACGCGTTCCGCCCGACCACGGCCTTGTTGTACTGCACCGGATATCCCGTGAGCCGGGACACGATGCGCGACGTGCGGGCCAGCTCCTCGGTACGCACGCCGGTCTCGAGGCGCACGCCCGAGCGCTCGACGAAGTAGTCGCCACGCGTGTGGATCGCCATGACGATCTCCTCGAGCGCGGCGTTGCCGGCCCGCTCGCCGAGCCCGTTGATCGCGCACTCGACCTGTCGCGCGCCCGCAGCTACCGCGGCAAGCGAGTTGGCGACCGCGAGCCCCAGGTCGTTATGGCAGTGCGTCGAGACGACGTAGTCACCGTTGACGGTGTCGAGGATGTGACGGATCAGGCCCGCGTACTCCTCGGGGATCCCGTAACCCACCGTGTCGGGGATGTTGAGCGTCGTCGCGCCGTTGTCAACCGCGATCTGGAGCACCTCGCACATGAAGTCGACGTCGGAGCGGCTGCCGTCCTCGGGCGAGAACTCCACGTCGGCGGTGTATCCCCTCGCGCGTGACACACCCGACGCGGCCTCGGCCTTCACCTGGTCCTCCGTCATGCGGAGCTTCTTCTTCATGTGGATCGGCGACGTGGCGATGAAGACGTGGATGCGCGGGTTCTGCGCGTCGCGCACCGCTTCCCATGCCCGGTCGACATCCTTCAGGCCCGTGCGCGACAGCGCGGTGATCACCGGACCGCGCACGGACCGGGCGATGGCCTCGACCGCGTCGAAGTCACCCTGGCTCGCGATCGGGAACCCCGCCTCGATGACGTCCACACCGAGACGAGCGAGCTGCTCGGCGATCTCCAGCTTTTCGGCCACGTCGAGCGAGATGCCGGGCGACTGCTCACCGTCGCGCAGCGTCGTATCGAAGATCCTCACCCGTTCCATGTCGTCACCTCGGTCGTACGGGTTTCACGGCAAACAAAAACCTCCTCGGCCGGAAGGCACGAGGAGGCGTCCGCGAGCACCGGGCGGGTGCTCGCAACTAGGGAAGCAGCAGGGTCGCGAAGCGCAGGTCCTGAGTCATAAGGCGACACAGTTTGCCAGGTCTACGCGATATCCGTCAATTGCGCGCGTCCACGCGGCAGAATCAATTGCCCGTGAAGACGTTGATGCGATCCCTGCGTGTCCTCGCGCTGCTCGCCGCGGCGCTCGGTGTGTGGCGGCTGCTCGTCTCGCGCGGCTCCAACGTCTCGGTCATCGAGTCGCAACCGGGGGAGCCCGCGCCGCGACCGGCGCCGAAGCTCACCGTCGTGCCCGAGCCCGAGATCGACCTCACGGACCCCGACTGGGCCGAGCCGGTCGACGGCGAGGTCGCCCCGGGGTATCCCGTCAAGGGCAAGGTCGGCAGCGGCATCTATCACGTGCCCGGGGGCCTGAGCTACGACCGCACCATCCCCGACCGCTGCTACGCGACGCCGGAGGACGCGGAGGCCGACGGTCTCCGACCCGCCAAGCTCTGACCCCGCATCACGAGTCGGGTGGTTCGGCCGCCGTATCCGTGCCGCGAGGTCCCGACCGGCGAGGCGCCGGCGGTCAGCCGAGCTCGATCGCCTTGGCGTCGAGGATGCCCGGCTCGGCCCGAAGCTGCTCGACGAGCTCGGTCGGCACCGTGCTCGACGTCGTGAGGGCCATCATCGCGGCCTCACCGCTCGGGCTCTTGCCCACCCGCATGTCCGCGATGTTGATCCCCGCTCCGCCGACGATCATCCCGACCCGGCCGATCATCCCGGGCCGGTCCGCGTTGCGCACGATCAGCAGGTGACTGGCCGGCGGGATGTCGATCACGTGGTCGTCGATGCCGACGATGCGGGGCTCGTCGTCGCGCCCGACGAGCGTGCCGTCGACGTGGACTGCCCGACCACCGACCTGACCGCGCAACGTCACGAGGTTGACGAACGAGCGCGCCGACGAGGAGGTCGTCTCGCGCACGTTGAGGCCACGGTCACGGGCCAGCTGCGGCGCGTTGACGAACGTGACGGGCTCGTCGACGACCGGCCCGAGGACGCCGCGCAGTACCGCCAGCGTCAGCACGCTGCAGTCGTAATCGGCGATCTGACCCTCGTAGGTCACTTCGAGCGTGTCGACCATCCCGCCGGCGAGGCCCGTGAACAGCGCGCCGAGCCGCTCGGCCAGGGGCAGGAACGGCCGCACCGTCGAGGACGCCTCCGCCGCGGCGACGTTGACCGCGAACGGCACGAAGTCGCCGTTGAGCGCGAGCACGACCTGCTCCGCGATGGTGACGCCCGCCTTGTCCTGCGCCTCGGCCGTCGATGCGCCGAGATGCGGCGTCACCACGACGTGGTCGAGCTCGAACAACGGCGACTCGGTTGTCGGCTCGGTGGCGAAGACGTCGAGCGCGGCACCGGCGACACGGCCATCGCGCACCGCGTGTGCGAGCGCGGCCTCGTCGACGATCGCGCCCCGGGCAGTGTTGACGATCCGTAACGTCGGCTTCGCACGCGCGAGTACGTCGGCACCGATGAGACCGATCGTCTCGCGTGTCTTGGGCAGATGGATCGTGAGGAAGTCCGCGTCGGCGACGAGGTCGCCGAGGTCGGGCACGAGTTGCACGCCGAGCTGGCGCGCCCGATCGGACGAGACGTACGGGTCGTACGCGCTGAGCCGCATCCCGAACGCAAGGGCCCGTTGCGCGACGAGCACACCGACGCGACCGAGGCCGACGATACCGAGCGTCTTTCCGTGGAGCTCCACGCCTTCCCAGCGCGAGCGGTTCCACGCTCCGGCCTTCAAGTCGGCGTTGGCCTGCGGAATGTTGCGTGCCTGCGCGAGCATCAACGCGATCGTGTGCTCCGCTGCGGACAGCACGTTCGACTGCGGCGCGTTCACCACCATGACGCCCCGCCGGGTTGCGGCCTCCACGTCGACGTTGTCGAGGCCGATGCCCGCCCGCCCCACCACGACGAGCTGGGACCCCGCGTCGAGTACTTCGGCGGTGACCCGCGTCGCGCTGCGGATGATCAGGGCGGCCGCGCCCTCGACCGCCTCGATCAGCTCGTCGGGTGACAGGCCGAGCCGCTCGTCGACCTCGAAGCCGGCCTCCCTGAGCGCGTCGAGACCACGGGGTGCGAGCTGCTCGGTGACGAGAACACGGTCGGCCATCGGCTCGAGGGTAACTGGTGCCGGTGTCGGCGCCGTCAGCCGAGGAGCTCGGCCATCCGCGACACGCCCTCTTCGAGGTCGTCGTCTCCGAGGGCGAACGACATACGCGCGTAGCCCGGGGCGCCGAAGGCCTCGCCGGGCACGATCGCGACCTTCACCTCCTCGAGCACGAGCTCGCAGAGCGCCAACGTGTCGGCGGGGCGCCGGCCGGCGATGTCGCGTTCGAGCACGCCGGCGAAGTTCGGGAAGCAGTAGAACGCCCCCTGGGGCTCGAGGCACGCGACGCCGTCGATCTTCACGAGCAGCTCGTGCATACGACGACCCCGTCGGGCGAACGCCGCCCGCATCTGGGCGACCGCCTCGAGATCGCCGGTGAGCGCGGCAACGGCGGCGCGTTGCGCGACGTTCGACACGTTGGACGTCACGTGCGACTGCAGGTTCCCGGCCGCGGTGATGACGTCGCGTGGCCCGATCATCCATCCGACTCGCCACCCGGTCATCGCGTAGGTCTTCGCGACACCGTTGACCACGACACAACGGTCGGCGAGCTCGGGTACGACCACGGGCATCGAGGTGAATTCGTGATCGCCGAATGTCAGGTGCTCGTAGATCTCGTCCGTGACGACCCAGACGCCGCGCTCGACCGCCCACCGTCCGATCGCCTCGACTTCGTGACGCGGGTACACCGCGCCCGTCGGGTTGCTCGGCGAGACGAACAGCAGCGCCTTCGTGCGCTCCGTGCACGCCGCGTCGAGTTGCTCGATCGTGACTCGGAAGCCGCTCGCCTCGCTGGTGGGAATGGCGACCGGGATGCCGTCGGCGAGCGCGATCGCCTCTGGATACGTGGTCCAGTACGGGGCGGGCAGCAGCACCTCGTCGCCGGGATCGAGCAGCGTCTGGAACGTGTTGTAGACGGCCTGCTTGCCGCCGTTCGTGACGAGCACGTCGGCGGCCGCGACCTCGAGCCCCGAGTCCCGCGCCGTCTTGGCCGCGACCGCTTCACGCAGCTCGGGAAGCCCCGGCGTCGGTGAGTAGCGGTGGTTGCGCGGATCGCGGCACGCGGCGACGGCGGCCTCCACGATGTGGTCCGGCGTGGGGAAGTCGGGCTCCCCGGCGCCGAAGCCGATGACGTCCTCGCCGGCGGCCTTGAGCGCCTTGGCCTTGGCGTCGACGGCCAAGGTGGCCGACTCGGTGATCGCGGCGATCTTGCGGGAGATCCGGGTCCCGGTGGTGGGGGTCACCCCGCCATCCTCGCACGTGCCCAGCCCGCGGCTCGACGCGTTTGCACCCACGGCACCATGTCGCACTTTCGCCGGCCCGGCGCCTACCCTGTCCGGCCGGATGTTTCGGCGCGCCTGCGTCCTCCTCCTCGTTGTGGCCGGCCTCGTCGGCGCGCTCGCCGCGCCGGTTGCCGCGGCGAACAACGGCTCGCCCACGCACTCGTCGCGCGCGTCGCGCTCGACCGAGGTATCCGGGGAATGGACGCCCCCGGCCCCACGGGCCTACGTCGTCTTCGACCAGGACACCGGCACCATCCTCGCGTCGACCAACGAGCACCAGATCTTCCTCACCGCGTCGACGGTGAAGCTCATGACCGCGTTGACTGCGCTCACGAAGCTGCCGCTGTCGAGCACGGTGACGGTCAGCCCGCGCGCGGCGAGCATGCCTGCGATGGACATCGGCGCGAAGCCCGGCCAGGTGTGGAAGCTCGACGACATGCTCCACGCGCTGCTGATGATCTCGGGCAACGACGCGGCGTACGCAATCGCCGAGCGAGCCGGGGGCACCGTCGAAGGGTTCGCCGCGTTGATGAACGCGACCGGCAAGGAGCTCGGCCTGCGCGACAGCATGTTCAGCGACCCGGCCGGGCTCGACGGCCGTGAGGGCCTCGGCGGTGGGAGCCGCATGTCGGCCTACGACCTCGCGGTGGTGGCGCGCAACGCGCGGGCCGTCCCGGAGATCGCGTCGATCGTGCGCCTCTCGCGCTACAAGTTCACGGGCCCCGACGGCGCGCACGACCTGAGCAACCACAACAACTCGTTCCTGCTCAAGTACTCGGGTGCCGACGGTATGAAGACGGGCTACACGAGCCTGGCCCAGAACTCGCTCGCCGCCTCGGCGACGCGCAATGGGCGCACGCTCATCGCGGTGATGCTGGGCTCCGACGGCGGCGAGCTCGGCACCGCGCGTTGGGCGATGACATTGCTCGACTCGGCCTTTCGCACGGCGCCAGCTTCGGCGGGAACGGGCGAGGTGCTGCCGCCCGTGAAGGTCTTCACCGCCGACGCACGCGCCGGCCTGCTCGATGGGCTCGCCCGGCCGCTCGGCAGCAGCGGCCTCGCGGGCGCGGCTCAGACCGGCAACACACCGGCGGCCGCGGGGAAGGCGGTGCCCGAGGGCGGCGTCGTGGTCGCGGGCCAACGAGCGTCGACGCCGGTCTCGAGCCACGCGGGCGGCAGCTCGCTCACGCGGTACGTCGTCGGCGCGGTGATCGTGCTGTTGCTCGTCCTGCTGGTGCTGCGCCGGCGGGCCATCGTGCGCCGGCGCCGGCGGGTCCGGAGCCGCGCCCGCCGGGCGGCCTGGGAAGAGGCCTGAGGCGGCTCAGGCGACTGCGCTCGGCTGCGTCAAGTACGTCAGTCGCTCGTCGTTGGAGAAGATCTCCTCGATGGGCTGCTGCAGGTTGAGGCGACGCTGCACGACGCGCACCTCGTTCTCCTGATTCCACAACGAGAGTGTGATCACGACACCGCTGTCGCCGGCCCGGGCCGTGCGCCCGGAGCGGTGCAGGTACGTCTTGTGATCGTCGGCGGGGTCGTAGTGCACCACGACGTCGATGTCGTCGACGTGGATACCGCGTGCCGCGACGTCGGTAGCGACGAGCACGGCGAGCTTGCCCTCGGAGAAGTCCGCGAGCGCCTTCTCACGCGCGCCCTGCCGCAGGTCGCCGTGGATCGCTCCGGCGCGCACGCCTTCGCGGCGGAGGTCGCTCACGAGGCGGTCGGCACCGCGCTTCGTGCGCACGAACATCAACGTGCGCCCCGCGCCGCGGGCGATCGACGCCGCGACACGCACCTTGTCCATCTGGTGGACGAGGAAGAAGTGATGCCGCATCTCCTCGACGGTCGCCTCCTTCGACGCAACCTCGTGGAACACCGGGTCGTCCATGTAGCGCCGCACGAGTTGGTTGACCGCGCCGTCGAGTGTCGCCGAGAACAGCAGCGTCTGGTGGCTGCGCTTGATGCGGTAGAGGATCTTCTGCACCTGCGGCATGAAGCCCATGTCGGCCATGCGGTCGGCTTCGTCGAGGACGAGCACCTCCACCGCGTCGACCGACAGCTCGTCGCGCTCGAGAAGGTCGATCAGGCGGCCGGGCGTGCCGATCACCACATCGACACCCTTGCGGAGTGCGCCCACCTGGCGGTCCATCGACACGCCGCCGTAGACCGCGCGCACGGTGACACCGCGGCGCCGGCCGAGGGTCACGAGGACGTCGGCGACCTGGTTCGCGAGCTCGCGGGTGGGGACGAGGACGAGCCCGGTAGGCCGCCGGGGCTCCGCCTTGGCGACCCGCTGCAGCATCGGCAGGCCGAAGGCGAGCGTCTTGCCCGAACCGGTTTTCGCCTTGCCGCAGAGATCACGCCCGGCGAGGGCGTCGGGGATGGTCAGTGCCTGGATGGGGAAGGGGCTCTCGATCCCGTCGGCGGCGAGCGCCGCGACGAGGTCAGGGGAGACGCCAAGCGTCTCGAACGTTGCCAAGGGGTGCTCCGTCTCGTCGTCGTCTGCGCGTCGGGTCGAGCTCGAAGGGCGACGGCGCCGACGGAAGTCGACGATTCGAGGTACTCGGCCCATGGTCGAGCGAAAGGAGGCTCGTCGACCACGCTCCGTCCAGCATACCGGGCCGGCGGGCCGATCTGGCTGTTCCTGGGATTCGAGCGTCATGAGCGGCCAGCATGAGCGGCCGGCGTCAGGAGCGGATCTGCACGGAACGGCGTACGCTGCCACGGTGCCGCGGATCGACCACGTGAACCTCGGTGTCCCGGTCGACGGTCTCGACCGGGAGGCGGCGTTCCTCGTCGACATGCTCGGCTACCGGCGGGTCGAGGGCGGCCCCGAGGCGCAGGGTTTCGGGACCCTCTGGTGGTTCGAGGGCGACGACGGCAGCCAGGTGCACCTGAGCCCCGACCCCGAGCACCGCCCCCCGGCCCGGGCTCATACCGCCATCCACCTCGACGACGCCTTCGAGGCGACCCTGCAACGTCTGCGCGACGACGGCCGGGACTGCGGCGAGATCGCCTTCGACGGGTACCGCCACGCCTTCACGCGGGACCCGGCCGGCAACACGTGGGAGCTCATCGGGCCGGTCGACGCGGCCGCACGAGCGAATTCCCCGGCCCGCTCCGGCTGACCTGCTGCCCGACGCCGGGCAGCCGATGCGGCCGGCGGCGGGGGGCCGTCTGGTAGGCATGGCGCCCGATGCCGGAGGTCACCGCGGCGACGTTCAACATGCATTGGGGCCGCGACAAGAAGGGCCGCCCCTACGACGTGGTCGACGTCTGCCGCCGTCTGGATGCCGACGTCATCGCGCTCGAGGAGATGTGGCGTCCGAACGGCGGCCCTTGCGTCGTCGACGAAGCGGCCGCGCAACTCGGCTACACCCTCGTCGAGCAGCCACTCTCGCCGGACAACTTCGAGGAGCGCCCGAAGGCCATCGTGCTGCCGCCCGGACCGCCGGGCACGTGGGGCGTCGGCATCCTCACCCGGCTCCCCGTTCGCGAACGCTTCACGGTGGACCTGGGGCATGCACTGGGTGATCACGTCGAGCGCCGGATCGCGCTGTGTGTCGAGGTCGACGCGCAGGGCGCAGCGTTCGTGTTCGCGGCGGTGCACGCGTCACACCGGCTCTACGGTTCGCCGCCGCAACTGTTGCGACTCGCGCGCGCGCTCGACGAACGCGGCCAGGCGAGTGTGATCGCGGGCGACTGCAACATGTGGGGCTTCGTCCTCGCACCGCTGCTCCGCGGTCGCGAGCGGGCTGTGCGCGGCGCGACGTGGCCGGCGCGACGTCCGCACAGCCAGATCGACCACATCTGGGTCTCGTCGGGCATCGCCGCGGTCGAGGGCGGCGTCCTCGACCCGGTCGGCTCCGACCACCGGCCGATCCGCGCCCGTCTTCGCGTTCCCGCTGAAACCACCGCCTCGCGTCGGTAAAGTCCCGCGCGTGAACGAAGTACGAGGCGTCGTCGCACGCGCGAAGGGCGAACCGGTAACGGTCGAGACGGTCGTGGTACCCGATCCGGGCGTGGGCGAAGTGCTCGTACGCGTTCAGGCCTGCGGCGTCTGCCACACGGACCTGCACTACCGCGAGGGCGCCATCAACGACGACTTCCCCTTCCTCCTGGGCCACGAGGCGGCGGGAATCATCGAGACCGTGGGCGAGGGGGTCACCGAGGTCGCTCCGGGCGACTTCGTGATCCTGAACTGGCGCGCGGTGTGCGGCGAATGTCGTTCCTGCCGGCGGGGCCGGCCCTGGTACTGCTTCTCGACGGCCAACGCGACGCAGAAGATGACGCTCGGCGACGGCACACCGCTCAGCGCCGCGCTCGGTATCGGCGCGTTCGCCGAGAAGACACTCGTCGCGGCCGGACAGGCCACGAAGGTCGACCCGCGTGCGCGCCCGGAAGCAGCCGGACTGCTCGGCTGCGGGGTGATGGCGGGCCTCGGTGCCGCGATGCTCACCGGCGAGGTGCGCCGTGGCGACACCGTCGCGGTGTTCGGTTGCGGCGGGGTCGGGAACGCCGCGATTGCGGGCGCGCGTCTCGCGGGTGCGGCACGTGTCATCGCGATCGACATCGACGCGCGCAAGCTCGTGTGGGCCAAGGAGTTCGGCGCGACCGACGTCGTCGATTCCCGCGAGACAGACCCGGTGGAAGCCGTGAAGTCGCTCACCGACGGCAACGGGGCCGACGTGTGCATCGAAGCCGTGGGCCGCCCGGAGGTGATGGAACAGGCGTTCTACGCGCGCGATCTCGCGGGCACCCTCGTGCAAGTCGGCGTGCCCGATCCCTCGATGCGCGTGGAGCTTCCCATGATCGAGTTCTTCGGCCGCGGCGGCGCGCTCAAGCCGAGCTGGTACGGCGACTGCCTTCCGAGCCGCGACTTCCCCGCGCTCATCGATCTCTACCTCCAGGGCCGGCTCGATCTCGACCGGTTCGTCAGCGAGACGATCGACCTCGACGGTGTCGAGGACGCGTTCCACAAGATGGAGCGCGGCGAGGTGCTGCGCTCGGTGGTCGTCCTCTAGTCCTTCCGCCACTCGCGTGCACGCGGCTAACAACCGAGACACGTCTTGCGGAACAGCTCCTTGCCGTCGACCGCGCCGACGAAGTCGCCCTTGCTCCCGGACTTGTCGTCGGTCGTGCCCGTCAGCGCGACCGTGTGCCCGTTCGTCGTAGTGCCTTGGCACGACACGGACACGCGGGTGCCGCTGCTGTTCGTGGCTCTCGCCGTGCAACGCAAGCCGTCCTTGATCGGGAACCCCCGATCCTTGAACTCCTTCGCGCCCCCGATGGCCACCGCGTTACGCACTGCGGTCTCACTGATCGCCTTGCGCTGCCCCGATGTACAGCCGGTGACGACGAGCGCGCCGGCAATGACGAGCACGACGATCCGCATGCCCCGAGGGTTCCCAGGCGGACGGCACGGCATGCGCGGCCATGGACGGTTCCGCGCCCACCTCGTTGGGTAACTCCGGACCATGTACATCGGCGTCGGCACACTCGTGGTGATCCTGCTCATCGTCCTCATCATCTACTTCCTCCGCCGGGCGTAGCCTCACGGCGTGTCCCGGGCCGAGGTCTTGCGCGTCGTCACCTCCGGCACATTCACGCTCGACGGCGAGGACTTCGCGGTCGACAACAACGTCTGGGTCGTCGGCGACGACCGTGAGGTCTTCGTGGTGGACGCCGCCCACGACCCGGGCCCGATCGTCGCCGCAGTCGGTGGCCGGCGGGTCGCGGCGATCCTGTGCACGCACGGCCACAATGACCACATCAACGTCGCGGTCGAGCTGTCGGCGGCGCTCGACGCGCCGGTCGCGCTCCATCCCGATGACCGCATGTTGTGGGACAGCGTGCACCCCGATCACGAGCCGCACCACGCGCTCCGCGACAACGAGCGCCTGGTGACCGGCTCGCTGACGCTCCTTGCGCTGCACACACCCGGTCATTCACCGGGCGGGGTGAGCTTCCTCGACGCGGCGGACGGGCACGTGTTCGCGGGTGACACGTTGTTCAACGGCGGCCCGGGTGCGACCGGGCGGTCGTTCTCCAGCTTCCCCACGATCGTCGAGTCGATTCGCACCCGGCTGCTGACGCTGCCGCCCGAGACGATCGTCCACCCCGGTCACGGGGCGGACACCACGATCGGCGACGAGGCACCACACCTCGACGAGTGGATCGAGCGCGGGCACTGACGCGAGCTGTCTACCCCGTGGCGCCGTAGCCGTCGTTGCGAACGCCGACGTAGGTTCCGCCGCTGTACGCGAGGCCGCGCCACCGGTCCGCCTTCGCGTAACCGGACAGCGTCACGGAGCGCATCGAGCCGGTTCCGTGCACGACACCCCATGCGTCGAGCACCGCCCACCCGTTGCCCTTCGGGTCGACCGCGAGACCGCGGGCGGTGTCCCAACCGGCCCAGTACGACGTCGTCGGGTACACGTGCGCAGTGCCGGACGGGTGCACACTCCCCCACCCGTCGAGGACCCACAGGCCCGTCGAGTGCACGCCGTCGGGCGCGGAGAGCGCGACGCGACGGGCGATGTCCCAACCGGGCCAGTACGTGTCGGGCAGAGGCAGGCTCGACGCGGTGCCGGACGTGTGCACGCCGCCCCAGCCGTCGACGACGACGAGTCCCTGCCCGTCGGCGGTGATCGCGATGCCGCGGGCGATGTCCCATCCGGGCCAGTAGGTCGTGGGGAGCGGGAGCGCGGCGGCGCTCCCGAACTTCTGCACGCCGCCCCAGCCGTCGAGCACCACGTAGCCCTTGCCATCGGGCATCACCGCGATGTCACGGGCGATGTCGAAGTTGAACGTCGGAGCACCGGCGTACAGCGCGCCCCCGTACGCGGAGACCCGACCGTCACCGTTCAAGACGTAGTAGCCGCCGAGCGGGTTCGCCGCGACCGCGCGGCCCGGCTGACGCAGCGCGGCCGGGCAGCCCCACGCGAAGTTGCGTACACCGAACCCCGGACTGTCGGGAGGGCACGCACCGGGCAGGCCGGCGAAGATGAGCATGCGGTTGTAGATGCCGAGGACCTTCTCCGCGTAGTCCGGCGCGGAGGCCCAGTTGCCGTTGCCCATCTGCGACCACGTGGGCGCGACGCCCTTCTTGAAGAACGTGTCGTACGCCCGAGCGCTGCCGCCGGCGTCGACGAGTGGGTAGTGCAGGTTGGCCGCCCGCGACAGCGGGTCGGCGTAGCTGCGCAGATGCTGGATCTGGGCCCGCACACCTTCCTCTGCGGTCGGCGCGGTGAAGACGACGCATCCGCCGCACGCGCCCATTCCCGAGAAGTTGTTGAACCACGGACGCACGTAGCCGCCGTCGGGGAACGAGAACCACCCTGTCTCGAGGATCGACTGCGCGAACGCGACGTCGCCGCGCACGTTCTCCGCGTTGCCCTCGTCGACGAAGATCTGAGCGAGGATGTCGATCGGCACGGTCGCGCGGTAGGGCTGCCGAGTGTTGGCCTTGAAGTACGCGGCGAGTTGCGGGCCGCTCAGGCGCGACGGGCCCATCACGGGTTGACCGGCGAGGTCGAGGGCAGCTGCCCGCCGCGTCGGTGAGGAAGCGCCGCTCGGCAGCACCGTCGCGAAGACTGCGACGAGTGCTGCTACTCCAGCGAGCGGAACGAGGACGCGATGAGGATGATGAGGGTGGCGCATGCGGCGCGCGTATCGGCCGGCTCTGCGGACGGCTTGAGCTCGAACAGCCGGAAAACCGAGGAATCATGCGGGTCCTGCGCGTACCGAGGCCGACACACCACGTCACGCGCGTGGACCCCCATTGGGCTCGCGCACAGCGAGTCCGGGGGTGCGCTCGCTACCACGCGTTGCGGTCGCGGAAATCTCACGATGCGCGTTCGTCCATACGTGCGAGAACACACATCGTGGGAAGCCTCCCGGCGTGGTCGACGGGAGACTGGATGTGTTGACGATTCGGGTAAGGTTCCTGGGGATCACGTGTGCAGGAGGGGATCGCCGCATGAAGCGTGTCCGTTGGTTCGTCGTCTTCGCGCTCGCACTTGGCGCCCTGGCATTGCCCGCGAGCGCGTTCGCCGCGCGCTCGGCACAGTGCCCGAACTACCCCGGCACGGACTGCACCGTCCCGTCGTCGGTGCTCGGCATCACTACGACGCCGCAGAACCCGGCGACGACCGGCGGCACCGGCGCCAACGTCGCGCCCGCCAACGCCGCTGTGAGCGCGGGGCAGAGCTCGCTTCCGTTCACCGGTGGTGACATCGCCGGCCTCGGCGCGATCGGTGTCGGCGCCGTGCTCGTGGGCTTCTTGCTCGCCCGCACCCGCCGCGGCGCCCGCACCCGCTCGTAGCGGCCACCGCTCGGCCGTCGCGCGCCCGGCGACGCGCGTCCTTGGCCGTCTGTTCGTCGCGGCCTTACAGAGTCCTCACACGAGGGGCGTTCACTGGAACGCACGAACTCTCGTCTGGAGGACATGATGAAGAAGGTTCTGGTCGTGGTCGTCGCGGTCGGGCTGCTGGCCGGCGGCGCGGGAGTCGCCTGGGCGGCAGCCGGCGACTCGTCGAGCGGCTCCGGGAGCGGGTCGGCCCAGTTGGCCGCGTTCACCACGGCGGCCCGTCCCGGCCAGGGTGCACGAGGCGGAATCGCGAGGCTCGCCGTCCAGGTGGCGGCGGACACGATTCACGTCGACCGCGCCACGCTCGTGCAGGAGCTGCGCTCGGGGAAGAGCATCGCCGACGTTGCCCGTGAGCACAACGTCGACCCGCAGACTGTGATCGACGGGCTCGTGAAGGCGGCCACGGACAAGTTGCAGTCGCTCGTGACCGCGGGCAAGGTCGACGCCGACCGGGCCAAGAAGGTCGAGGCGCGGCTCCCGCAGCTCGCGGCCAGGCTCGTGAACGGCAAGCTGCGCAACGCCGGCCGGCCCGGCGTCCGGCGGGCGATCGTGAAGGGATCACTCGACGTCGCGGCCGACACGATCCACATCGACCGCGCCACCCTCGTGCGTGACCTGCGCACAGGCAAGAGCATCGCCGACGTCGCCCGTGACCACAACGTCGACCCGCAAGCCGTGATCGACGCGCTCGTGAACGCCGCGAAGCAGAAGCTCTCCGATCTCCAGTCGAGCGGGAAGCTCACCGAGCAGCGTGTCCAGCGCATCGAGCAGCGGCTGCCGACGTTGGTCGAGCGCCTGGTGAACCGGAAGTTCGACGGTCGCAACCGTCCGGCGTCCACGGCGTCCACGGCGGCGACGGCACAACCGGCAGACCTCGCGGCCTAGTTCCCACGATCTGCACCCCGCACCGCACGAGCGGCCGGCGCCCCCCGCCGGCCGCTCGTCTCGTTCAACACCAGGCGTCGTCGGGAACGCCCTCGCAGACCTCGGGCATGGAGCGCTGCCTCGTCATCGGCCGCAAGACCACGCTCGTGGCACGCGGGTAGTGCTTGCCGGGCGCGTCGGGACACGGGCCGAACACCTCGGTGTCGCAGATCACCTGCGCGGTCAGCTCGCTGCCCAGATCGGCGCCCTGGTTCGCCACGCCGCACACCCCGTGGGTCGCCTGCAGGTCGCCGGGTGCACCCGTGAAGCCGGTCGGGTCGAGGTTGCCGTGCCAGCAGTTGCCCGGATCGTGCAAGCCGCTGATATCGCCACCGTCGCCGTTCGTCGGATTGCCGAAGAACCCGTTGCCGCGGAACCGGTTGGCGGAGACCTCGTTGCCCCAGTCGTCGTAGTAGCAGAGACCCGGTTGCTGCTGGCCGCCCTCGCAATGTGCCACCGGCGGTGGCGTACCGCTGTCGGGGAACGGCACGAGCAGGACTCCCCACGCGCCGTTCCGGTCGAAACGGTTCTGCGTGATGGTGTCGAACCGTCCGCCCGCGACCACGATCCCCGTGCCGACCGGACCGAGCCCCGCGGTGCCGGACTGGGGCACGTTCGGGTTGTTGTTGTCGTGGATCCAGTTGTTCCGGAAGAAGGTGCACGACCGACCGGGCGAGCCCGGGCACGCGCCGCTCTGCGGCGACGGTGCGTCGTCGTTGTTCTGACTGTTCGTCGAGATGCCGGTCTTGTTGTGGTCCCATTCGGAGCGCTCGATGACGAGGTGCCCGCCGGCGTTCGTGCCCGAATACCCGAGTGCGGAGTTCTGCGCGTGCGCGTCGGTGACGAGGGTGTTGCAGTCCGGACACGCGCCGACGTAGTAGCTGGAGTCGGCCATGTTGCTCGCGTAGGTGTGCGCCAACACACCCGGGCCGTGGGAGTTGCTGGCGAAGATCCCGTACTCGGCGCGCGGCGACTTCGACGTGTCGAAGTACGTGCTCGTGGCCGAGAGATACGCGCCACGGAACGCACCGATGTGCGTCTGACCCGAACCGTCTCCCCCGTTGAACCAGATCTGGTTGCCGCCGCCCTTCGCGCCGTCGAGGAAGTTGCACACGGTCAGGTTCTCGACCGTCACGCCGTCCACCTCGAACACCTCGATGCCGTTGCGTCCTGCGCCCCGACCGGAACCGTCGGCTGGGCCGAAGTCCTGCGCCGCGGGTGCGGGGTCGCATTGCTTCGATCCCGGCTTCGTGCCGTCGACGACGACGCGGTTGCGGTCGAGGCCGCGCAGGTGGATGCCCGGCGTGCGGATCAACACACCCGCTCCCGCCTTGTCGGCGGATACTTGGTGACCGGTGTAATCGGCGCGCTCGTGGTAGTCGCCGGGAGCGATGAGGATCCAGTCGCCCGGGCGGGCGGCGTCGACCGCGTCCTGAATGGTGTCGAAGCCACCACGACGTCCGCGCCATTCGCCGACGCGCAGCACGCGTCCACCGCGGCGGTGCTCGCCGGCCGGCCGGCTCGCGCCGGCCGCGACCGCGCTCACCCCGATCAGGGTCGCGACGGTCATGGCCAACACCGCCGTGGCCGTGGGCGTCCGCAGGCTTCTCATTCCGGCCCTCCCCGTTGGGACGTGCGGGAGCCTACGCCGGCGTCACCGCCCACGCCGGAGGTATCGGACCACCCGGGCGGCCGGCCGTGCACGCAGACGCACCGCCTGTCGCCGAGAGTCCCGGTGCCGGGAGGACCGGCGGCTCGAGAAAGGGCGGCCGGCGTGCGTCGAGGTCCAGCGCGTCGAGCAGGTTGTCGGCGTTCGCGTCGCGATACGTCAGTGCGGGCAGGTTCCACTTCGTTTCGACGAGTTTGAGGATCGACGTGTGGTCGTGCACCACGTGCGAGACGTAGTGGCGTCGCGAGTATGGCGACACGATCACTGCAGGAACCCGGAACCCGTACTGGTCGTATCCGCCGGGGATGTCGGGCGGCACGTGGATGGCGGGCGGGATGGAATCGGGCGCGATCGCACGAGGCGGAACCACATGGTCGTAGTAGCCGCCGTGCTCGTCGTAGCACCAGATCAGGAGGGTCCTCGGCCACGCGGGGCTCTCGAGCACCGCGCGCACGACCTTCGCGACGAACGCCTCGCCGATGCGGATGTCCTGCGGGTTCTCCTCGCTGCCGTCGGCGTTGAACGGTGGGTCCACCAGCGAGAAGAAGGGCAGCGTGCCGGCCTTCGCGTCCGCGTAGAACCGTTCGATGGTCGACAGATGAGACGAGTACTTCTGGAACGTCGTCAGCAGGATGAGGAGTTGCGCGACGTCCGACGCGTAATCGCGCCATGTGATGCCGTGCGCGTCGAGACGGTCGAAGATTGTTCCGTTCGGCGGCGGCGGCGCCACCAATGCGTCGCTGGTGGTGCTGACGATGCCCGCCGCGGTCGCCGCGAAGAGAAAGCGCCGGTTCGGGTAGGTCTGCGCGAGGCACGACGCGAACCAGCGGTCGCACACGGGGAACTGACGGGCAAGGCCGTAATAGAACGGGATGTCGTCCGCGGTCCAGTAGCCCATGGCCACGGGGCCGCACGCCCGCACGAACCCGTCGTTGTCGCCGTCGCCGAGTGAGATGTGGCTCGCGTTCCACGCCTGGCTCGGCACGCGGTCGAGCTGGCACGTCGACGGCATGTGGAACGCGTGCACCACATCGCCCGTGCCGTCGGGAAGCGCGACGCGCGGACGGCCGTCGTGACCGAGCCGGAACCCGTCGCCACGGCGCAGCATCCCGAGGTAGTTGTCGTACGAGTGGTTCTCCATCATCACGACGACGATGTGCTCGATCTGCGGAAGCGTGTCGACGCCTTCGGGCAATCTTGGATACGGACGGGAACCTGGTGGCCGTACGCCGTGGCCGTGCCTCGCGCCGTCACCGGCATCGAGCCCGTCGAGCGCACGGCCGCCGAACGCGAGCCCCGCGCCGAGTGCGGCACCGCCGCGCAGGAACATCCGTCGCGAAACCGGTTCCCTGGCCATCCTGCCCCTCCCCTCGCAGGCCACGATTGTGCCCCGCGCGAGTCATGCGGGGGAATGGAGCGGCGCCGACCGCGTCTCGACCCCGGCCGGTGTCTCGGCCCGGCCGGTGTCAGCGCAGCGTCGAGCCGGCACTCGGTGCGGCGGAGTGGTCCATCGCGCTGCCGGCGAGCCAGTAGCCCCACGGCATGTTCCAGTCCATCATCGCGATGTCACCGAGCTCCGGCGCCCGGCCGGTGTTGACGACGTTCACGACGTCGCCCCGCTGCGTGAAGTTGAAGAACCAGGTCGCGCTGTCGGGACTGAGGTTCACGCAGCCGTGCGACACGTTCGTGCGACCCTGCTGACCGACCGACCACGGGGCGGCGTGCACGTACTCGCCGCCGATGCTGATCTGGACGTCCCAGAACACCGTCTCGTAGTACCCGTCGGGTGAGTTGCGCGGGATGCCGTTCGTCGCGGAATCCATGACGACGCTCTGCTGCTTGCCGAGCACGAGATGCGAACCGTTCATCGTCGGATACTTCTCGCGGCCGAGGCTCGCGGGGAACACGTTGACGACGCGGCCGTTGCTCGTGACGGTGAGGGTGTGGGTATTGGCGTCGGCGGTCGAGATGTGCGCGTCGCCGATCGTGAAAGTCGTGCTGTGCTGTTCGGTTCCCCAGACCCCGTTCCCGGCATCGACACCCGCGAGATCCGCGATCACCTGGACCTTCGTGTTGGGCGGCCAGTACTGCTGCGGCCGGAAGTGGACTTCCTTGTCGGAGAACCAGTGCCACGCGCCGGTCAGCGGACGTGAGGTCTCCACCTTGAGGCGCTGTTCGACGGCGCGCTTGTTGGTCACCGGCTGCCGGAACTTCAGGATCACCGGCTGCCCCACGCCCACGACGTCGCCGTCGCCCGGCGTCATCTCCCACGAGAGGTGGGCCTTCGGTGCCGCGGTCGCGAACGTCGACAACGCGGTTTGCGCGTGGCCGCGGGAGTCGACGAGGTGCACACCCATCCCGTAGTGCGACGCGGGCACGAGCGCGTTCACCTCGGCGTACCACAGCGACCCGTCGGCGACGACGCTTCCGGGCACGGGGTTGCCCTGTCCGTCGCGGAACTCGACGTCGACAATCCGGCCGTTCGTGACGACGACCTGCACCCGCTGGTCGAGCGGGACGTTCGTCGCGTTGTCCGCGGGTTGCACGGTGACCTGGGCCGCGGCCACGGCGCGGGTGGACTCGCGCTCCGGCCCGTGGTCGGCGGAGCTCGAGGAGGGCGCGAGCTGCCATCCCGCCACGCCGACACCGGCCGCGACGAGCAACGACAGCATGGCGATTCCGCCTCGACGTACCTGGCGCTTCGTCATGGGCTCGGGGGAGTTCGGCCGGCGGGGGAACGGAGCATCATGCGCTGTCCGAACGCCCACCGGCAAGTTGGAACGATCCGTTCACCCTAGGACACCACGCAAGGGGGTCCGAACACGCGAGCCCGGCGCCTTCCGCAACGGAGGCCCGCACCGATCGGGCGAGGACGCGAGTACGGTCCGGGCGGCAGGAAGCAACTGGTAAGAGGGGTTCGATGGACAGGCTGCGCACACCAGACGAGCGATTTGACACGCTTCCCGGATACCCGTTCCCGCCGAAGTACACCGAGGTCCCGAGCGGCGACGGAGACGAACCGCTCCGCGTGCACTACATCGACGAGGGACCCTCCGGCGGTCCGGCGGTCCTGCTCCTCCATGGCGAGCCGTCCTGGTCGTACCTGTATCGACGCATGGTGCCGGTGCTGGTACACGCGGGACTGCGCACCATCGCGATCGACCTCGTCGGCTTCGGACGATCCGACAAGCCCGCGCACCGCGGCGACTACACGTACCAGCGCCACGTCGACTGGATCCGTGCCGCGGTCGAGGCCATCGGCGCGCGTGACCTCACGTTCGTCGGCCAGGACTGGGGTGGCCTCATCGGGCTGCGGATCGTCGCGGAGGATCCCGACCGTTTCGCGCGCGTCGTCGCGGCGAACACGTTCCTCCCGACGGGTGACCGCCACCCCGGAGACGCGTTCCTCGCGTGGCAGCGGTACTCGCAGGAGACGCCGGAGTTCGACGTCGGCGGCATTGTCAACGGCGGCTGCCTCACCGCGCTTTCCCAAGCGGTGATCGACGCGTACGACGCGCCATTTCCCGATGATCGCTACAAAGAAGGCGCCCGCCAGTTCCCGATGCTCGTACCGACATCGCCCGATGATCCTGCCGCGGAAGCAAACCGCGCCGCGTGGAAGGTGTTCGAGCGGTGGGACAAGCCGTTCCTCTGTGCGTTCAGCGACTCCGACCCGATCACCCGCGGAGCCGAGAAGGTGTTCCAGTCCGTGGTTCCCGGGGCACGCGGACGCGAGCACCCCACGATCGTCGGAGCCGGCCACTTCTTGCAGGAGGACAAGGGCGAGGATCTCGCGGCCGTCGTCGCCGAGTTCGTTCGCACCACCTGACTCCCTCGAGTCGGGACGATCTTCCGGCGTAGGACCGCGAATGGTCCCGACTGATCGGAGGGTGGCTAACCCGTGTGCTCGAGTTGCATGCGCTCGTACTCGGCGCCGGTGTCTTCCCAGTCCTCGAACTGGAGCACGCCGAGTTCGCCGAAGCGCTGGCGCAGCCACCCGTCGCCCGCGTCGAGCAAGCCCAGCTTCTTGAGGTTCGGAACGATCTTCGAGAACAGCAACTTGCGGAACTCAAGCTGCATCTCACTGTGCAGCATCACGTCGCAGCATTCCCGCACGGGCAGGCCGGCCCACTCCCAAACTTCTTGGGTGAGGAACCGGTCGCGCATCTTCACCGCGGCCTCGTAGCAGAACTCCTGGCGCTCGCGGATCTCGGATCCGCTCAGCTCGCGATACGCCTCCTGGAGTGAGAGCACGCCGAACGCGACATGGCGGGCCTCGTCGGCCATGACGTACCGCGTGATCTGCTTCAGCAGGGGATCGGGCGAGGTCTGGTACTGGAAGCCGAACGCCGCGAGCGCGAGACCCTCGATCATGATCTGCATGCCGAGGTAGGTCATGTCCCAACGCGGGTCGGACACGACGTCGTCGAGCAGGGCCCGCAGATGGAGATTGATCGGGAACTCGTGCGCGAGCTTCGTCTTCAGATAGCGGGAGTAGACCTCGACGTGGCGGGCTTCGTCCATCACCTGCGTCGCCGCGTAGTACTTGGCGTCGATCCACGGCACCTGCTCGACGATCTTCGCGGTGCAGATGAGCGCGCCCTGCTCGCCGTGCATGAACTGCGACAAGGTCCAGGCCTGGCTCGCGGCGCCCAGGTCGTACCACTCGTCGTCGGTGAGCTTCTCGAACGGCGTGCCCACCCGGTCGATCGCCATCGTCGTGTTCAACGGGTTGTTCGGATCACGTGCGATCTTCCACGGGTCCACGTCGATGTCCCAGTCGATGTCGGACGAGACGTTCCACATCGACGTCTTGGCCTTCTCGTAGAGCTTCACGAGCGCGGGCCGGCTCTGGTCGTAGTCCCAGGTGAACAACGCGTCTCCGGCGGAGCGCACGGCATGGATCGCCTGGCGCTTGTCGGCGTCGGAGATCGTCTCCGCCAACTCGTCGAGCGTTCCCGATTGCACCTCGTCGCCTGCGTCCATGACCGCTCCTCCCAAGCTCACCCTGCAGCCATCGTACGACCGCCGCCGTCCGGCGCGCGTGTCGTGGGCTCAGGCGGGCATGTAGGGGAACGTGGTCAGCATGGTGGCACCGGACTCCGTGACGAGGAACGTGTCCTCGCCGGCGACGCCCTCGTGACCGAAGCGCGCCGCGAGGACCATCCCGGGCTCGAGGACCTGGTCGTCGTCGAGCAGCTCGTCACCGGTTCCGACGCCGCGGACGGCGGAGTGTTGCGTACGGAGCTCGGCGACAGTCGTGCCGGGACGCAGCTGTTCGAGGAGCGGGTTGCGCAAGGCACGCCACTCCACGACCGCAGCTCGATGCGCCTTTGTCGGTTTGCCGCAGGGCCACGTCCGCGCCAGCCGGCCGACCCATCCGTGAGACAGCACACCGACGGAAGCGACGACGAGGTCGCCGTCGCGCACCACACGCTCCGTTGCGAAGTTGCCGGCCACGTCGTCGTCGACGACGTGGAACACCGCGTCGAACTCGGGCGTCGTCACACCCAGGCCTCCGGTGGCCTCCACATAGGCGCCGACGAGATCACGTTCCCGCACGCCGGGAACGAGGGCGCTCAACGCGACGCGCAACGCCTCCTCGGCCACACCGATCGCAGCCCGGATCGCACCGACGTCGGCCGCGCTCTTCACCCGGCGCACCGACGCGAGCAGGTCTTCGCCGTCGACGAGCACCGCCTCGGGAAGCAGGCCGCGCAACAACTGCGCGAACAAGGGCGTCATGCCGTCGACTCCGACCCGGCGCGCGTCGGCGACGCCGGGGATCGCGGCGAGCGCGCCCGCGATGGTCGCCGGGTTCCAGCTCATCGGGAACAGCTGTTCACGCGACAAGGGGACGAGGTCGTCAGTCGTGCTGAGGAGATGCACGGTCGCGCGGTCGCGCACGACGACGCAGCCGGGACCGAACGGGCGCGTTCCCGCGAGCCAGAGGCGGGTCGCCCCGCTGAGGTAGCGCGCGTTGGCCTCCCGGCCCAATACGAGCACGTCCACATCACGCCGCTTCATCTCGTCGAGGCATCGCTGCAGGTGCTCGGGATCGAACGCCGGCATCACGTGAACGGCCAGTAGTGATGACGGGTGAGGAACTCACAGCCGTCGTCGGTCACAACGACGATCTCTTCCGCGCGGTAGCCGCCGTAGCCGTCTTCCCACGCGATCGGCTCCAGCACGACGATCATCCCCGGCGCGAGCGTCAGCGACGCGTCGAACGCGGGGCCGAGATCGGTGCCGACCAGTGGCATCTCGGCGCTGTCGGTGCCGATGCCGTGCCCGAGGTAGAGGTGCGACGGCCACGGTCGTCGCCCGTAGACCTCGCCCGCGCTCTGAACCAAGTCCGCCGCGGTCGCGCCGGGCCGTATCGACGCCGCGACGCGGTCGATGACCTCGCGCCATCGCTCGAACTGCGCCCGCTGACGGGCGTCGGGCTCGTTGCCGACGATCCACGTGCGCCCGAAGTCGGACGCGTATCCGTGGAAGTTGATGCCGGTGTCCACCCAGATCACGTGGCCCTGCTCGAAGCGCTGGTCCCGGGTGACCGTCGGGAAGACGAGGTCGCCCGTGAGGGTGAACGGACCGGCGTCGATCGACGCCGGCATCAGCTGGAAGATCGGGTCCACCGTGTTCGCAGTCGCGCCGAGCTCGTAGATCCGCCGCAGGAATCGGCCGCTGAGCTCCGTCGCCCGCACGCCCGGTACGAGGAGCGACTCCACGTCGAGCATCGCCTGCTCGTTGATGCGTTCCGCGGCCCGGATGAGCTCCACCTCGTCGGGCGTCTTGACGACCTTCGCCGCACCCAGCGCCGGCGTCGCGTCCTTCGGCTCGCGGCCGGCGAGGACCCGGTAGAGCGCGAACGTGTACTCGTCGATCCCGACGTTGCGGGCGGGCAGGCCCGCCGCGAGTGCTCCCGCTCCTGCGTCGCGCTCGACCGGCAACGCGTCGTGCACATGATCGGCGGGAAGTTCCGGCGGCACGCCGTCGGCGAAGGCGGTGTAGAGATGTGGCCACTCGTCGTCGGCGTGCACGACCGCGACCATCCGCTGGTGCGCCGCGAGCGACGCGTCGGCTGCCGGTGCGCGAGCACCGGTCGCGTAGACGACATTCGACTGCCCGATGAGCGCCAGCGCGTCCAGCTCGTTGGCCCGCATCGCGTCCCGCAGCTTGGCGAGACGCTCGCGACGGAGCCGGGTGAAGTCGACGGCCGGCGCGTCCAGGGTCGTGGCGGTCACGAGGTGACGTCCAAGCGATACGCCTCGACCGCGTTCTGCCCGAGGATGCGCGCCCGATCGGCTTCCGGCAACGGCGCCACGGCCTCCTCGACCTCCTTCAGCACGCCCGGGTGGTACTCCGGATGCGGGTAGTCGGAAGCCCACAGGATCCGACCGGCGCCGAGCCACTGTGCACATGCGGCGAGATTCCACTCCTCCGCCTCGAAGCCTGCGTAGCACTGCCGGCGGAAGTATTCGCTCGGGAGGAGGCTCAGCCACCGTTTCTCGAGCGGGAACGCCTTGACCTGTTCGTCCATGCGTTCGAGCAGCGTCGGCATCCACCCGCCGCCCGACTCGAGGAACAGAAAGCGCAGGCGCGGGAATCGCTCGCACACGCCGCCCATGATGAGGCGGCCCATGCTGACGGTCATGTCGACGAGATTGCCGACGGCCTGCCCGAGCCCGGAGCCGCCGTGCAGCTCGTCGACCGCCGAGTTCGTCACCATCATGTTCTCGCTCTCGAGCACGAGGCCGAACTTGCGGCACGCACCGGGCGTGTCGACGTGCACACCGGGGTGTAGCGCAACGGGCACGTCGAGGTCCTGCGCGGCCGACCAGAACGGGTCGTACACGGAGTGGCTCAACGGCAGCTCGTCGACGTACGCCGAGGGCCGGATGAACGCGCCTCGCAAGCCCAGCTGCTCCACGGCGCGGCGCAGCTCCGTGACCGCGCGATCGACGTCCTGCAGCGGAACCGCGGCCATCGCGAACAACCGCTTGGGAGAAGCGGAGCAGTACTCCGCGACCCAGTCGTTGTACGCGCGGATGCATTCGGTGACGAAGTCGATGTCGTGCAGTGCGGGAATCGGGTCGAGCGGACCGAAGAACATCGCCTGGCTCGGATAGAGCACCGCGACGTCGATCCCGTCGCGGTCCATGTCCGCGAGGCGCGCGTCGGGGTCGTGACCACCCGGAGTGCGCAGGCTCTCCAAGAGCTCGTGGAACTGCCGGGCTGTGAGCCCGGCACCCGCGGCGATCTGGTCCTGCAGCTCGCGGCCACCGCCGCGCACGACGCCTCCGGTGTAGACGACCTCGTAGATCTCGTCCTCGACGACCTTGCGCGGGATCCAGTCCCCCCACTTGCCCGCGTCCATGCGCGCGGTCCAGAGATCGTCCGGCTCCATCGTGTGGCCGTCGGCGTCGACGACGAGCTGCTTCGTCATGCTCATGGCTCCCCCCGGTCGGCGCGTCGAGGCACCTGACGTGCCCGTCAGGGATCTTGCCACCGCGGCGACGGGGCGCCAAGGGTGCAGTTCCGCCGAAAGGGGTAGGGTGCCGACCGGCCAAAGGGTTGGGCCGAAATGTCCGGGCAGAGTGCGTCAGGGCAGCACGCAAGGACAGATGCGCCGCATGGGCGTCGGCGGCGCCTTTCGTTTCGGGAGGTTCGAACATGAGGGCAGGAAGGCTCCGCGGCGCGGCCGCAGGCATTGCCGGGGTCATCGCGCTGTTGGGAGCCACCGTCGCGGTGGCACCGGCTGCGTGGGCGAAGGAAGGCAAGCATCAGGAACAGCACCAACGGGACCACCACGCGGGCGCGGACCTCACGGTCTCGACGCAGGGCCACGACAGCGCGACGTGCGGCTCGGAGGACCACGCGTGCCGCACGATCGGACAGGCGGTGAAGAACGCCTCGCCCGGTGACGAGATATCGGTCCGCAAGGGCACGTACGCGGAGTCCGTCACGATCGACAAGAAGCTCGAGCTCACGAGCGACGGCGCCGTGATCGACGCGTTCGGTCACATCAACGGGATCGCCCTCACCAAGGACGCATCGTGGTCCGAGGTGCGCGGATTCAAGATCATCAACGCGATCGGCGAGGGCCTCGTGTCGACCGCGAACACGGGGGTCGAGATCAGCTGGAACACCATCGAGAACAACAACCAGGGCGGAACGGTGCCGCCGAAGCAGGCGACGACTTACCCGTTGTGCACGCCGCAGGGCCCCATCCCGGGTGACTGTGGCGAGGGTCTGCACCTCGACGGCACCGTGAAGGCACGGGTCGAGCACAACGTCGTGCGGGACAACGTCGGCGGCATGCTCATCTCCGATGACGCCGCTTCGTCGCACGACAACTGGATCGCCCACAACCTGGTCAAGGACAACAAGCTCGACTGCGGCATCACGATGCCGTCGCACTCGACGCACACCGTGCACGACAACGTGATCGCGTACAACACGTCGACGGGCAACGGAGCCGCAGGCGTGCTCATCGCGGCATCGGGCCCCGGCGACAACGATTACAACAACACCATCAAGGGCAACCGGATCTGGGGCAACGGCGAGGGTGGCGTGATGATGCACGCGCACGCGCCCGGCCAGACGATGGACGGCAACAAGGTCATCGACAACTGGATCGGCACGAACAACAGCATGGGCGACATGGACTCCGGTGACATGCAGACCACCGGCATCATCGTGTTCTCGGCTGTCGTGCCCGTGAACGGCACGGTCATCCACGACAACACGATCGTCAACAACCACTTCGGGATCTGGCTGTCGAAGATCGTCAACAGCAGTCAGGTCGACGACAACGCGTTCCACAACGTCGTGGTGCCGGTGCAGCAGTAGGACCACGTCGTCAACACGCACGAAACGAGGCCCCTGCTTCAGCAGGGGCCTCGTCGCGCCTGCCCCGGCCCACGAGGTTCGGGCCGGCCGGGACGAGCTAGGAACCGGGGGAGTTCCCAGCTCCGACCCCGACCGGCTGGCTCCGCGCCGTCCCACCTGCCTCTGTCGCCACCGCACGCCTGTCGGTTTCTCCCAGGCGCGCCGTCATCCCCGCCAGCATCCGCCGGGCGACAGGTAACGGCAGCGAAGCCACCAGTGTTGCGAACTCCAACGCGCTGAAGGACAGGATCGTCATCGGCTCGCTCGCGGTCACCGTCGCGATGCGCGGCGACCGGTTCAGCATCGCCATCTCGCCGAAGAAGCTCCCGGGCCCCAGCGTCGCGAGATGCTGGCCCTCGATCGTCACCGTCGCGTGCCCGTCGACGATGACGAAGAAGTCGCGCCGGTACTCGCCTTCGCGGACGAGCACCCGGCCGGCGTCGACGTCGACGACCGTACTGGTCGACGCGATGCGGTGGAGCTCGTCCCGTGAGCAGCCGGAGAACAGCTGCACGTTGGCGAGATACTCGGCGCGGGGATCGTTCTTGCGCAGCACGCTCATGGTGCATCCCCCGATCGACAAACTTGGTGTTGGGCGTCGTGCTCCTGCAGCCTGCGCCAGATGCGGGAGTCACCGCTGCGCGCCGGTACGCCGTGGCACTGCGTACGTCTACCCAATCAGACGGACGCTCGGGAACGCAGCGCAGCCTCGTCGACCACCGTCACGCTCCGGCCGCTCGCGTGGATCCATCCGAGCGCCCGCAACGACTGCAGGCCCTTGACGACCGCCTCGCGCGACAACCCGGCCAGCGCGGCCAACTCGTGCTGCGCCAGCGGGAGCCTCACCGATCGACCGGCCCCTTCGTCGACTCCGTAGCGGTCGGTCATGTCGACGAGGCACCGACAGAGACGGGTCAGCGCGTCTGCCGTGCCGAACTCGAGCTGACGTTGCGAGCTCTCCCGCAGCCGCTCGACGATGGTGCGGAGCAGCTCGTGTGCGACCCTCGGCTGACGCTCGAGGAACGCGTCGAACTCCGAAACGGCAACGACGAGTGCGACGACGGACGTGAGCGCGATCGCGGCGGCCGACCGCGGCGCGCCGTCGACCGCCGAGAGCTCTCCGAGGATCTCGCCGGTGTCGAAGACGCCGAGGATGACGTCGCGTCCGCTTGCTGCACCCCGCGTGATCTTCACCTGTCCCGAGAGCAACACCAGCACGTCGTGGGCGTCGTCGCCCTCGTGGAACAACACCGCGCCTTTGCGCAGGGTGCGCCGGCGGCCGTGGGATTCGAGGTCGATGCGCTCGGCCGCCGTGAGCCTGTCGAGGAACGTCCCACCACCCACGCACGGAAGGTTACGGCTCAGTCGGCCTCCGGTCGCAGGGTGGGGAACAACACCACCTCACGGATCGACGACACGCCGGCGAGGAGCATCACCAACCGGTCGATGCCGATCCCGAGCCCGCCGGTGGGCGGCATGCCGTATTCGAGCGCGCGCAGGTAGTCCTCGTCGATGCCTTCGGCTTCTTCGTCGCCCGCGGCTCGCAGACGCGCCTGCGCCTCGAACCGGGCCCGTTGATCGACCGGGTCGTTCAACTCGCTGAAGGCGTTGGCGAGCTCGCGCCCCGCCACGACGCCCTCGAAGCGCTCGACCAGTGCGGGATCGTCGCGATGCGTGCGGGCCAGTGGCGACACCTCGCGCGGGTAGTCGAGGACGAAGATCGGGTCGACGAGCTTGGGCTCCACCACGTCGTCGTACAGCTCCATGATGAGCCGGCCGGGGCCCCAATGCGGCTCGACCGGCACGCCGAGACGTTCGAGCACCGCCCGGAGCTCTTCCACCGGTTGCGACGGGTGCACGCGGACGCCGGCGTGCTGCTCGATGAGATCGAGCATCGGCACGCGTGGCCACGGCGGCGCGAGGTCGACCTTCCCCTCGCCCACCTCGACAACGGTGCCGCCGAGCGTGGCGCGGGCCGTCGCGGCGACGAGCTCCTCGGTGAGGCTCATCATGTCGTGGTAGTCCGCGAAGGCTTCGTACAGCTCCAGCATCGTGAACTCGGGATTGTGCCGGGTGTCGATGCCCTCGTTGCGGAAGACCCGGCCGATCTCGAACACTTTGTCGAGCCCGCCGACGATCAGCCGCTTCAGATGGAGCTCGAGCGCGATGCGCAGCCGCAGCTCGAGATCGAGCGCGTTGTGGTGCGTGACGAACGGCCGGGCCGCCGCGCCTCCGGCCTCGGCGGTGAGCACGGGCCCTTCGACCTCGACGTAGCCGCGCTCGCCGAGGAATCGCCGGATCTCCGTGACGGCACGGGAGCGGATCGCGAAGATCCGCCGCGCGTCCTCGTTGACGATCAGGTCGACGTAGCGCTGACGGAACCGGGTATCGACGTCGGCGAGGCCGTGCCACTTGTCCGGCAGCGGACGTAGCGCCTTCGCGAGGAGCTGGAACCGCTGCACCTTGACCGACAGCTCGCCCTTCCGCGTGGTCATCACCGTGCCGGTCGCGCCGACCCAGTCGCCGCGGTCGAGGCGGTTGAAGTCGGCCTGGCCGTCCTCGCCGACCACCTCGCGCGACACGAACAGCTGCACGGAGTCGTCACGGTCGCGGATCGTCGCGAACGTGAGCTTCCCCTGGCGCCGCAACAGCACGATTCGTCCCGCGACCGTGACCTCGACCTCGGTCTCCACGTCGGGCTCGAGATCACCGAACTCCTCGCGCAGCTGCGCGAGCGTGCGGTCACGATGGAACGTGACCGGATACGGATCGACGCCCCGCTCGCGCAGCTCTTCGACGTCGCGTGCGCGCCGCGCCCGCTCGTCCTCGGAGCCGGCTGCTTCGGCTCGAGATCCTTCCGGTTCGACGGCGTCAGCCATGGCCTTCCACCCTAACGGCCCCACGCCGGCACCAGGCTGTGCGATTCCGCGCGCACACGCGTCGCGCGATCGACACGAGGCGCCTCAGTCGTGGGCGCAGTGTTCCTGCGGGGCGACGTCGAGGCTCGGATTGCGGTCGAAGAAGCCAAACGGCACGAGGGTGAAGCCCGTGTACTCCACCGGCATGACCGGCCAGTCCTCCGGACGGGGAATGTGGGTGACGCCGAACGTGTACCAGACCACGACGTCCGTGTCGTCGAGCGCGCGATCGGCCGCGGTCCATTCCGGGATGCCGCCGCCACCCGCGTGCTGGTTGGGATACTCCCCTGCTGCGCGCATCTCGTCGCGCGAGTACGGCGTGACCCACAGGTTCTTCGTGGCGAAGGTCGCGCGCCGGCCGATGCTCGAGTCGGGTGAGGCGAGCAGCGTGGGCGTCGACCCGGGGATGAGCTTGTAGCCGACCGGCTGGCCCACACGGTTGTGCCGGCTGGGGTTCACGATCTTCCACGTCCGACTGCGGGCCGGGTCGACGAGGCGCTGGGCTTCCGACTCGCGTGCGAGGAGCGTGGGCCGGGTCACGAACGCGTTGGCGAACGAATTGTCGGCTCCCGCGGGCACGGCTTCGACGTCGACCTCGTACACGGAGTTCGTCTTGCCGTCGATGTCGAAATCGAGCCGGAAGTTGAACAGGTGCTGGTGGTTCGGCGCCGCGAGCTGCGGAGCCACGAGCTCGCCGTACCGAGGTTGCTCATCCGGTGCGACCGCCATCGTCTGCATGATCCCGGTGAGCTTCACCTCGTGCTGGATCATCCCGTCTTCGTAGAAGTACCAGAAGAAGCCGTACTCGTAGTTCCCGACGGTGTGGATCGAACTGACGACCAGGCGCCGCCGGCGGCGCACCTCCGTGTTGCCGGTGTGCATGTCCACGTGCTTCCAGAGGATCCCGTAGTCCTCCTCGTGCACACAGATCGCCTTCTCGACGACGTACGGATCACCGCGTTCCGTCGCCATGGCGGCATCGAAGTAGCGGATCGCTCCGAGGCAGTCGCAGCCGAGCGTGAGCGAGTTCACCATCCGGCCGAGACCCCACTCACCCGCGTCGAACGCGTTCTTCCACGCGTGCATCGGGCTCGTGTCGCCGTAGGGCACCACCATCTCGCTCAGCGACGCCCGATGCAGGATGGGCCGGACCCGGTCGCCGTCCTCGTACGCGATCGTGTGCAGGACCAGACCATGGATCGGATGCATCGCGACCCGGAAGCGCCACCGCTGCCACAGGACTTCATGGCCCTCCACCCGGAAGCTCGGCCCCTCGGGCTGCAGGATCTCGAGCGGCTTGCGGTCGTCGCGCAGCGCCCCCACGTGCTCGATGTCGTAGTTGGCGCACTCGGGCGGGATCTCCACGACCCCGTAGTCGTCCACCTGCACGACCTGACCGCTGTGGAAGTCGTAGTAGACGAGCACGCCCTCGATCGGGTGCGCGTATCCGTTGTCGGCCTCGTCGTGGCGCACGTAGGACAGCACGCGCGTGAGGCGGCGCCCGGCCTCGACGTCGAGACCGAACCGCCCGGCCGGCCAGGGGTCGAGCTGAATGCTCTCGAAGTCGGTGATGCCCCGGCGGCGCATCGCTTCCTGCCAGCGCGGGTCCTCCTTCACGGCGATGATCGCGTCGAAGCAGTCCTCGAACAGGAGTGCGGGCTGGACGTCGTCCAGGTCGCGCCACGCAGTGACCCGTCCCTCGGTGAGCGACACCACCGCTTCGGAAACCGTACCGGTGGCCCGATCGATCAGTACCGCCGCGGCGCGACGCTCGATCGCCCCGGACGTGTCGAACGCGTCGAGCTCGTCCTTGTCGGGCTCGTCGAGCGCGACGTACGAGAAACGCACGGTGTCGGCGAGGCCGCGCTGCTCGCGCAGCAGCGTGACCGCGGCCCCGATCTCCTCGGCGCTGAGCGGCTCCAGCGGGTGCGCGGCGCCGGTGTCGGACGCTGGTACCTCCACCGAACTGCTCATGACCCCTCCGTTGGTTCGAACATCCGGCCGATTATCGCCCGACGAGACCGCCGCGTGACGCGGTCAGGGCTCGAGCGAACCGTCGACCGGCTCGGCGGGTTCGGCACGGGCGCGCCGTGCCGCGCCGTAGGCCTCGAAGATGAGCATGGCCCCGTAGACGAACGCCACCGTTCCGACGACGTGCAGCACGAAGGACGCCTGGTGGTGGAACTGCGACTGGCCCAGCGCGTCGAGGGCCCAGGTGACGATGCGGTTGCCGAGGAATGCGAGCAGGCACAACGCCGCGGCGGCGAGCACACGCGGTTCACGGAACCATCGGGAGCGGGAGGGCGTAGACATCAGCGGGATGGTGCCTCCACGTTCCGGGCCTGATGGCTGACTTCGGAGGGATCTGCGTGCAACCGGTACACGTCGATCTTGTCGATGGAGCGTACGTAGCGGTAGTAGTCGGCGACGATTCCGGCGAGGCTCGGATAGTTCGTGAGCGGGTAGTACTGCGAGCCTCGGATCTTCGCGTTCGAGGTGTCGAGGATGTACTCCGGTGGCCGGCTGGCGAAGTCGTCCCAGAACTCCTTCCACGCACCGGGTGTTGCGAGATCGGGAGACACGGCCTGGGGTGGTCGCCCGCCCCAATGGCCGGTCAGGAACCCCGTCGTGATGAACCTCGTCGCCGGTTCACGGCCCGATGCCCAGTAGATCTCGGGCAGGTGCCCCCACACGAGGATGCGATCCTGCGGCTTCGTGTGAAGGGCCAGGAACCCGCTCGTCTGCGCGTATGCGGGCTCGTTGTCGAGCCGATCTGCCCAGAACGCGGCAACCGAGAACCCCGCGGCGATCATGCCTGCGAACGCCACCGTCGCGATCGAGAGCCAGACGTGCTTGCGCACGAGCACGCCCGTCGTGAGCAACACGAGCGGGGGAAGCAACTGGAGGTAGTAGTGCCCGAAGAAGCGGAACCCGATCGCCACGGACAGCGCCGCGGACAACAGCCAGAGCCACAGGTCCGCGTTCTCGCGTCGCGATCGCCACGCGAAGGGGAGCGGCAGCAGCAAGGGCATGTTGGCGCCGACGTACGAACCGGTCTTCTGCAAGAACCGCCATACGACGAACATCGAGGCGTTCTTCGCCTCGAGGTAGCTGCCGTTGCCGAGGATGGCCCAGAACAGCAGCTCCCCCGGCCCGACGATGAGGGCCACGATCGCGATCGGCACGACGAAACCCGCGAGCGTGTCTCGTACCCCGCGACGGCCGCGCAGCTTCGCGACGATGAAGATGACCGGTAGCAGCGTCGCGGCCGCGGTCTGCTTCGCCAGCGTTGCCACCGCGAGCGCCAGTCCGGACGCGACCGTGTGTTTGCGGCGCGCGAGCACGAAGCCCGCGGTCATCGCAGGCAACATGAAGATCTCGAAGTTCGCCGCCTGACCGTCTTGCGGCACGAACAGAAGGCTTCCGAGCGCGCACAACAGTCCGGCGATCCACGCGGCACGGTCTCCGTAGCGCCGTCGCGCTTCGATGGCGACGAGCCAGGCCGTGAGCGCGGCCGCGACGACGGCAAGCAGACGAACGGTCCACAGGCCGCTCGTGCCGAAGACGCGGAACGTCACCGCGTAGAGATATGGAACAAGCGGAGGCTTGCGGTCGACCGCGTCGTGATACAGCCGTCCGCCGTGGTTGAGTACCTGCGCCTGCGTCGCGAGGAACGTCTCGTCGGAGTTGAACACGTCGACCTTGAAGCCGGCCACGTGCAGCACGCTGAGCAGCAGGAGCAAGACCGCGAGCAAGCGCCACGGATGCCACGAGCGCGCGCCGTCCGCATGCGCTGACGCAAGCGACTCGCGCGCCTCGACGCTGCTCGCCGGCTGGGCACCGACCACGGTTCGCGAATCCACCGGGCTCCTCACCCGTTCGTCGACGTCGACATTCTGACCCGCAGCCGCATGGTTCAATCCGATCGGGGTGCTCGGATGGCATGCGAACGACCGGTCCCGGACGGACCGCCATCCTTACCGACGCCGTCGACCCGCGTCACGGCACCCCGGGCGCCCCCTCAGGTCCGACGGGGTCAGACGAGCGCGGGCTCGCGCTGAACGTCGCCGCCGGCGCGCGTTCCGATGCGATGCCGCGCCGGGGTCAGTGGAGCTTGATGCGCAGCTGGCCGGTCGGGACGTCCCGGCGCGAGGTGAGCGCCTCCCGCCGGGCGCGGGTGCTGCCCAACAGCACCAAGGTCGCCGCGTTGACCGCCACGAACGTCACCACCGTGATGACCACGATCAGGACCACAGGCATCCGCCTGGCATACCACATCGTGAAGAGTCAGAAGTTCATTTGACGATGCGTACGGAGTGCATCCGCGACATGAGGGGCGAACCAAAGCGGACAAATGCCGGCTTCTCACGTGAACGGATAAGCCAAATGAGCCAGGTACCCCTCCGGCGGGACAGGGTCATGCGTCCCGAATCCGCTCGGACGCCTGTCCTTCGGGAGGTACGCCGTTCCGAAGAGCAGATCGACGAGGGGCAGCCCGAAATTCTTGTTGCGGGCGTCGTCGTCGATGGCGTGGTGCCAATGGTGCCATTCAGGTGTGTTGACGACCCAGCGCAGGAAGGGGAACCGCATCCGCACGTTCGCGTGCTGGAACAGCGCGAGCAGCGTGACGAACACGACGACAGCGGCGAACGCGCCACCCCCGTATCCGAGCAGGAACAGCGGCATCACCGTGAAAGTCTGCGTGAAGGCCGAGTCGAGCGGGTGCAGACGTCCCGACGCTACCCAGTCCATGTACTCGATGCTGTGGTGCACCGCATGGAAGCGCCACAGAAACGGCACCTGATGCGTGAGCCGGTGGCCCCAGTAGTTGCCGACGAGGACGGTGAGCACGGCCACGGTCGCGGCCACAGCGCCCGGGAGATGGCTCTGGACATCGAACCGACGGAGCCAGATCAGCGGAAGGGCGCCGATGACGACGAACACCACCGTGGCCGCGGAGACGAGCAAATTGTTGACGAGGAGGTGGGTCAGGTCGGTGACGATTCCGGGCCGGAACACGTTCTGCGGGCGGAGCGCGAAGAGCTTCTCGAGCGGCACGAACAGCAGGAACAAGACCGCGATCCCGACGACGGCGTTCCCGCGTACGAGCAGCGCCACGACGAGCGCCACCGTGAACGTGATGGCGCTGAGGACTCCCGTGCGGGTGGGTCGTTCCGAGGTCTTCATGCGCCCCTTGTACGCCGCCCGTGTCAGCGGCACAACGCGGAATTGCGATGGTTTCGTGAAGCGCGTTCGGCCGGCGCCCCCGTCGCCGAGCGTCAGCGAATGGTGCCGAGCAGACGGTTCGCTCCCCACTCGACGGTGTCGAGGAGCTCACGACGGCATTGCGGCGGTGGATCCGACCGCAACTCGCACGCCGCCGAGCGGATCGCGGCCGCGATGGCGCGCACCTCCTCGACGAGCGGGCCACTTCCCGCGTCGATGCGGGGCTCGAGCAGCGAGACCGCCGCTTCAAAGCGTCGCGCCCGCGCGACCGCGGCCGCGACGCGCGGGACGAACCGCCGCAAGAGCTCGAACGCGTCCTCGTCGAAGCGCTCGCTCGGCGGCGCACCGAACGTGATGACGCCGAACAACGTGCCGTCGTGCTCGAGCGGTGCGCACATCACCGACGTGGGTCGCGACGGCGAGTGCGCGGTGTCGAGCGCCAGCGGTACCGGACCGGAGAGCAGCATCGGCTCCCGTGCCAGGGCGACCTGCATCTCCAGCGCGTCCGCAACTCGGAGGCCGTTGCCCGAGCCGTGCGACGCCGCTTCGCGCAGATCACCGTCGTCGGTGAGCAAGCTCACCGACGCGTTCGCGGCAACAAGCATCGTGGCGCCCTTTTCCAACGCCGCGTGCAGCACGACGTCGAGCTCGAGCGAAGCGCTCACGGCACGCTCGGCATCCGCGAGCGCCGCCGAATCGAGGATGCGCTCGGCCACCTCGTAGTCGACTTGGCGTGCCTCGTGCCCCAGTGAGCTCAGCCGCCGCAGGTGCATCTCCTTCTCGAGCGCATACGCGATGAACGCCACGCTGAACAGCAGCATCGCGAGACGTGCGGTGTCGACGTCGACGATCGAGGAGCTGCGCTTGAAATCGATCCAGAGATCGTTGGCAAGCGTCGTCAGCACCAGGCCGAGCAACACCACCACGGCGACGATCGCGATCTGCGCCCGGCGCCGCCGAATCGCCGCGTCCGTCACCCGACCGTTGCTGCGAAGCCCTGTGGCGCGTTCCTCGCGACGGATCTGGTCACGGATCGTCTCGGTCGATGCGGAGCGCGCGGCATTGAAGGCGTCGCGCGGAGGCGCAGCGAGGGCGCCGTGCGTTCTGTTCATGTTGGGACTCTCCCGGACGACTCTTCGCGGTATCGGAGAATACGGCCGCGAATCTTGAACGCATTGGCCCACGAACTTCGATGAACCACCAGCCTGCGCCGTGGTTCTGAGAAATTCGCCGGCTCAGCGGTCGTGCGCCGTCACCCAGTCGAGGATCTCGTAGTAGACGCGCAGAATCGAGTTCGCGTACCCATCGGCGGTAGCCCACGTGTGCGTGAGACCGGCCCATGTGCGGGCCTGCCCTTTGCGGAAGTTCTGATCCATGTTGGGATCGACGGGCGGATGCGCGAAGCGCGCGACGGTGATCTTCGGATCCGCGTAGACGTGGAGATACTGCATCTGCACGCGTACGCCGGTGCGCGCGTCGGGATACACGTGTCCGTGCGCGCAGCTGTCGCAGGCGCCGACACCGGCGAAGTTGTTGTCAGTTCCGTTCACGAGCCCGCCCGCCGGGTACGAGAACGAGCCGGTCTCGACGATCGACTGCGCGAAGGCGATGTCGCCCCGTACACCCTCGTCGTGGCCCTCGCCGAGGAACAGGGCCGCGAGATCGTCGATGGTCACCGTGGTGTTGGGCGGCGGTCGCGTCGCCTTGAACCACGAGGCGAGATCGGCGGCGGTCAGCGCGGGCGTGCCCAGGATCGGCGTGTCGATACCGTTCGAGACAGAGAGCCACCGGTCGAGTCTTCGGTGAGCTGCGTCGGCCCTCACACGCGCGCCGGCCACCGCGGCATCGGCAGCCGGAACGGTACGTTCGACCGCCGTGACACGCGCCCTGCGCCTGGCCCGCTCCTCCTCGGCCTGCTTCGCGGCTCGAACCGCGGCAGCGTGATCGGCGCGGGCCTGCGCCACGACGCGCCGGCGGGCGTCGTCGGCCCGGCTCAGCAGGAGCCGGCGGCGGCCGGTGTCGAGGGGGTCCGTTACGGTGAGGATGTCGAGCGCGGGCGCGTCGCCCCCGCCTTGCATGTATGTGAGCGCGGCGATCCGGTCGAGCTCCGCTCGGGTCGCGGCGTACCGGGCTTCGGCATCGGCTGCGGCCGCGTTGAGGTCCGACGTGGCGGCGTCCGCCTGAGCGAGCGCCGCCTGGGCGGCGGCAAGATCCGCGGCGATCCGGTTGCGGCGGCCGGTGGCGTCGGACAGCGCGGCGTCGGCGGCGCCGGCGCCGGCCGACAGGCCGGCGATGCGAACGAGCGGGGTGGGGTCCGGTGCGGCGGGCGCAGCCGCGGTCGGTGGCGGAGCGGGCGCGGGCGCGGCTCCCAGCGGGATCCCGCTGAGGACCAGGTTCATCAGGGCGAGCGCGACGACGGTGCCGGCACGGGTCACGTCCATGATCATCGGCACGCGGTGAGGCCCGGTTGACGGCGCGCGGGCGTGCATCACGCGGGCGTCGGACGAGCGGGCGCCAATCGGGCCCTCACCGGCCGCGGAGCATCCGGAGAGTCCGGCGAGTCCGGAGAGTCCGCCCGGGCGCCGTCCCGCACGAGGGCGACGATGGCGGCCACCCGCAGCACGACGAGGGCAAGCATCGTGTAGGCCCACGCCCTCGTCCAACCGAAGTGGTGCCCGAGCGACCCGAAGACCAGCACGAAGATGCCGATATCCGCGAGGACGTACGCGACATAGTCACGCCGCGGCACTGCGAGCATGACGAAGAACGGCACCAGCCACAGGTCGTACTGCGGGGAGTACACCTTGTTGCTCAGGAGGAACACAGCGGTCGCCGCCGCGCTCGCGGCGATCGGGCCGAGGGCATGACGCCACGCGAGCCACGTCACAACGGCCATACCTGAGAGCAGGGCCAGCAGGCCGCCCACGTTGCCGATCACCGGTGCACTCCCGCGGCTCACCCAGAGGTGCAGTGCAGGTGTGCGGATCGCGTAGTGCCACAGGCTGCCCCACGTCGGGGTGCGCTTCGATTGGAAGCGCAGCGCGTACAACCAACCGCTCGGTCTGGCGACGAGAACCGGCACGTTGACGAGCGCGAACGTGACTGCCGACCAACCGAACAGGCGCGCAGCACCGCGCGCGTCGCCGGAGCGCAGACGGTTTGCGACGAGCGGGGCAACGAAGAGACCGGGGTAGATCTTCATTGCCGCGCCGATTCCCAACAGCACGCCCGCGCGCGTGTCACGCTGCCGCTCGAACGCAAGGAGCCCCGCGACCGCGGGCGCGAGGGCGAAGAGATCCCAGTTCGCCGAACCGTAGAGCGCCAGCGGTGGAGCGAGCGCGAAGTACCAGGCTCGATTTCCGTAGCGACGCGCCAGCAGCCACGCGGTCAACACTGCGAGCACGAGGGCCGCGAGCGACGTCACCGTGAAGAACGACCGCGCGGTGTCGGTGACGAGTGTGACGGCCCAGAACACCAGCCCGGTGCCCACCGGATACTCGAAGTTCGCGTTCGGACTCACGTACGGAAACGCGTCCGGCCGAATGCCTCGGTTCTGGAAGTCGCGGCCGAGATCGCTGATGCAGGCGTTCGAACAGGCGGCGAGCCGCACGCCGATCCCGGCACCCGCGGTGAGCGCGGTGGCCACGACGATCGCCGCGACGAGCCGGTGCGGGGCGGACACGGCGGCGAATCCTACGGCGATGCGCCAGGGAACGGCCCGCGGGCCGCCCGAGCGCCGCAGTACGTTTCGAGCTCGTGAACTTCTTCTTCTTCCATTTGATGCCGTGGCCGGATTTGCCGCCACCGCGCGAGTTCCTGCGTGAGCACGAAGCCGCGTGGGTCACACTGCCCAATTCGCTCTACGACCCCACCGCCGGCGCGCGGCTCTATACGCGCTATCTCGACGAGCTCGTCGCCGCCGAGGAGCTCGGCTTCGACGGCGTTGTCGTCAACGAGCACCATCAGAACGCCTATGGCCTCATGCCGTCGCCGAATCTGATCGCGGCCGCGCTGACGCAGCGAACCGAGCGGGTCAAGATCTGCGTGCTCGGCAACGCGCTTCCTTTGTACAACCCACCGACGCGCGTCGCGGAGGAGTTCGCGATGCTTGACGTGTTGAGCGGCGGCCGCCTGATCAGCGGGCTCGTCGTCGGCGGCGGCCCCGAGTACTACTCCTACAACGTGAACCCGACCGAGGCGCGTGAGCGTTTCCGTGAGGCGGTCGACCTCGTGCTCCGCGCGTGGACCGAGCCGGGGCCGTTCCCCTTCGAGGGCGAGTACTACAACCTGCCCTACGTCAATCCGTGGCCCCGCCCATTGCAGCAACCCCATCCGCCGGTGTGGATCCCCGGTCTCGGGAGCCCGGGAACCATCGATTACTGCGCCGAGCGCGGATTCGGGTACATGGGAGTCGCGTACTACGCGCCGCCCGAGTCATTCGGCCGGCAGGCGGCGCGGTACCGCGAAGCCGTCGCCCGCGCCGGGCGCCCGTACGAGCCCGAGAACCTCGGCTGGTTGACGACGGTCTACGTCGCCGACAGCGACGACGAAGCTCGCGCCGACGCGTACGAGCCGCTCGCGTACTTCAGCGGCAACCTGGCCGCGGGTTTCGTGGGCGCCGGCAAGGTGTGGATGCCGCCCGGATACATCGACCCGCCCGCGCTCGTGCAATTCCTCGAGGACCTGCGCGCACAGGCACAGGCCACCGCCGGCGGGGACCGCCGCGAAGCCGCGTTCCTGCGCAACCCGCTCGTCGGCGGCGTCGACACCGTGCGGGAGCGGCTTCTCGCACTCGTGCAGGAGCATCGGCTCGGCACGGTGCTCGCGCTCATGTCGTTCGGCAACCTCGCCGCCGACAAGGTGCGGCGGAGCATGGAGCTGTACGCGCGCGAGGTCGTGCCCTGGGTGAGGGAGCGCGCCGACGCGTGGTTCGCCGAGGAATTCCCGCACGTGGCGACCGCGCGATGACAGGCATCATGCTCGACGACCGGCGCGTGGAGCTGCTTCGCATGGGCGAGGGCGAGCCCATCCTCTACCTGCACGGTCTCGCCGACGTGCACTCGGTGTTCGAGCCCGGCGAGCCGCCCCCGTTGCTCAGTCAGCTCGCCGCGGGCCGTGAGGTCCTTGCGCCGGCACACCCCGGTTACGAGGGAAGCGGTGAGCTCGGCGTGCACGCCGACGCCGAGGACTACGCGTTCCACCTGCTCGACGTCGTGGACGAGCTGCAGCTCGACGCCGTGGACATGGTCGGCGCGTCGTTGGGCGGGTGGCTCGCAGTCGAGTTCGCGCTCCGTCACCCCGCACGGGTGCGGCGACTTGTGCTCGTCAATCCGCTCGGGTTGCACGTGCCGCGCGCGAAGACCGGGCTGTTCTTCGGCGCCGCAGCCCCGCGCGGCATCGGCGGCTTTGCCGAAGTCCGGTCGATGCTGTTCTCGGATGCGCAATCGGCGGTCGCGACCGAAGCGCTGCCCGACGACATGAGTCGCGAACGTCAGCTTCGCTGGTTCGGAGGCCTTGCGGCTGCGGCCCGCCTCGGATGGCGCGGCCCCGAGCTGCGCAACCCGAAGCTGCGCGGCCGCCTGCGCCGCGTCACGATCCCGACGCTGCTGCTGTGGGGGAAACACGACCGCATCTCGTCGGTCGAGCATGCGCGGGCGTGGGAGCGTGAGTTGCCCGACGCGGAGCTCGTCCTCGTTCCCGACGCCGGGCACAGCGTGCCGTTGGAACGACCCGACGTCGCGTTCGACTGGATCTCGTCGTACCTGGCCCACCCCTCCGCTCCACTCACCGCGTAAACGGCCCGACTCGGACGGGCCAATCTCGAACATCGGTTGGGACGATTTCGTGCTCGTACAGCGGAAAATCGTCCCAACCGAGCGGGGTTATTCGAAAGCGGGCATGACCTCACGCGCGAAGCGGCGCAGGGTGGCGGGGTCGGCGCGGTCGTGCGTGAAGAACACGAAGAACGTGATGCCACGTTGCACCTGTTCGCGAATGCGCTCGACCACTGCGTCGGGCGTTCCGGTGTAGCCCCCGTCGGCGAGACCCCAGCCCGGCCCGCCGAAGCGACGGTTCGCGAGCCGCATCGCATCATCGAGCTCCGACTCGTCACCGGCGAGCACCAGGACGGCCTCGTGCGAGATGCGGATGCTCGCCGGGTCACGACCGACGTCCGCACAGTGCCGGCGCAACGCGTCGCGCTTCGCGTCGAACTCCCCCAAGGCGTACGTCGGGCAGTTCCAGACGTCGGCGTAGCGGGCGACGATCGGAAGTGTGAACCGCTCGCCGGCACCACCGACGTGGATGGGCGGCCGCGGCCGCTGGACCGGGGGCGGCAAGTTGGGCATGTCGCGCACGCGATAGTGAGTTCCCTCGAACGAGGTCGACGCATGCTCGAACATGCTCGTGATCACCGCGAGTGCTTCGCCGAGCTCACTCGAACGCTCGCGTACAGTCCCCCACGGGATGCCGGCCCGCTCGTGCTCGGCCGCATACGAGCCGCTCCCAATGCCGAGCTCGAGGCGGCCGCCGGAGATCACGTCGAGTGACGTCGCCATCTTGGCGAGCAGCACGGGATGCCGGAACGTGTTGGACGACACGAGCTGGCCGGCGCGCAACCGGCTCGTGTGCGCGAGCACCGAGGATGTCAGCGTCCACGCCTCGAACGACGGTTGCTGGGGCAGCTCGGGGCCGTAGAGATGGTCGAAGAACCAGATGGAATGGAAGCCGAGCTCGTCGCAAAGCTCCGCGCGGGCGCGGATCTCGTCGTACGAGAAGCCGATCTGGGGGAGATAGATGCCGAACTCGACCTTGGAGCGCTCCACGGCCCGGGGACCGTACACTCCCGCCATGCCCGGCGTCGCGTTCAACCATGTCGGCCACTGCGTCAACGATCTGGAACGGTCGCGACGGTTCTACGAGGAGCTCCTCGACTTCACGTTCCAACGCGTGATCTCACCGCCCGACGAGCCATCCGCCCAGTTGTTGCAGATGAAACCGCCGATCGGTATGACGGCGTGCTATCTCGGGCGTGACGGGCTGGTGCTCGAGCTGTTGCACTACGCGGACGCGGAAACCGTCCAACACGGGCCACGCGTGATGAACGAGACGGGCCTCACCCACTTGTCACTGAGCGTCGACGACATCGACGCGGTCTGCCGGCGCATTCCGGAGTACGGCGGCGAGGTCCTCGCCGACACGAATATCGGCTTCGGTGTGTTCGTGCGCGATCCCGACGGTCAGCTGATCGAGCTGCTGCCGATGAGCTACCGCGAGCAGCTCGACCAGGCGAGCAGCTGACCCGGCGTCGCGCGTCCGCGCGCTCGCCACGCGCATGGTGCCCATTCGCACCGGGAACGCTGACGGTCGCGTATCGTTGAACGAGGCCGACGAAGGACGACTCGATGCACGATCGGATCGGGCTCCTGTACCTCGAACGGCTCGGCGCCGACGACGTCGAGCTGCTCGCCGACGCCGCCCGACACGGCGGTTACCGCGAGGTCGATGCCGCGCGGTTGCGCGCGGAGCCGGCTCGGATCGTGCCGTTGTTGTCGGAGCAGGCCACGCGTGACGCGGTGTTCGGCACCGCCGAGGAACTCGCGACCCCGGGCCGCCTCGTCACGGCGCGTGCCACCGCGTCGGCCTTCCTCACCTTCGCGGTCGCGGTGCACCAGGCCGCCGCAGAGTTGGACGACCTGCACTTCACCGCGGAGTGGGTGGGCCCGCGCCGGCGTCTGCCTGTGTTCGACGTGCCCGTCCTGCGCGACTTCGTCGCCGATCCGATGCGCCGGCTGTTCCTGGTCGAGCTGCTCGCGTCGTACACCCACGTTGGCAGCGGAGCCACCTGGGAACGGACCTCGCGCGGCTGGCGACGCCGTCGGTTCAGCGAGCTCGAGCCTGCGCAGCTCGCCGCGCTGCTCGAGGTCGTCCCGGAGTCGGAACGGCCCGGTGTGTACCGGCGCCTCGGCGACCTCGCCCTCTTTCTCACGGGCGTGTTCCCGGACCACACCGCGGCGCGCGGCCTCGGGCCGGCGCAACGGCTCCGCCTGCTGCGCGTCAGTGGCGTCGACGCGGACATCGACGACGTCCTGCCCGCCGATGTCACCGCACTGGGCACCGTTGGACTCCTGGAGCTGCTCGGTGAGCGTTGGTACCGCCTCGCGGTCGCGAACGCGCGGCCCCCGCTCACGGCGACGATGCAGGTGACGGGAGCAGTCTCGGAACAGTTCCGGCAGGCTCGCCGGGTGCTCAACTTCGTCACCGATCAATTCCTGTTCCCCATGCGGGGACAGTGGTTCGGGATCGCGAGCTGAAGCGGAGGCGTGGCCGGAGGCCGGGACGCCGCAGCGGAAGCGACCTGACAACATCGCGAGCTGAGGGGTCAGCGGGTAGGGCGGGGCAACGTCACTTCCGCGACGAGCGAGCCGTCCTCCTCCGAGAGCGTGAGGCTGCCGGCCAGATCCGTTGCGGCGGCAGCAACCGCCTCGAGCGCGGGCGCGGCGTCCGCGTCGGCGGTCCAGCCCGTACACGACACGGTCAGTCCCACGGAGTCCGCCGCGCTGCGCACGGTCACGGCGATGCTCTCGGAACGCTTCGCAACCGCGGCGAGCAGTTCCTGTGCCATCCGCAGTGCGCCGAGCGCGAACGCGGCATCGAGCTCGGCCTCCATCACCGCCTCGGCGAGCTCCGCGTACGTGCCGACGTCCTCGCGAAGCAGCTCGACCTCGGTGGTCAGGGCAGCAGCGAGACGCTCGGCCGGCCCGATGAGCTCCGCGTCCGCCGCCGCGGGCTCGGGAAGCCATCCGGAACGGTGCTGGCGCAGCAGCTCGAGGCGCCACAGTGCTTCCGACAGCCCGGGCGGGCCGGTCTCGAGCGACACCTGGTGCGCGAGCCGCGCGATCTGGTCCTCGAGCGCCCGGGCCCGGGCCTCCTGGTCGGAACACCGCTGCTCCGCGTCCTTCGCGTCGCGTTCACTCGCCTCGGCTCGCTGCTCCAGTGCGACGTGCGGGCGCCGGTCGCGCATCACGACGACAGAACCGCCGGGCACCACGACCTCCCGATAGACGACCGGGACCGGGTCGCCACCGGACGCGTGCACCTCACGCGCTCCGCTGGTGCGGTCATCGCGAAGCACGCGTTGATCGAACGCGCCGGGTTCGCCGAGATCGCTCGCACTCCAGCCGAGCAGTGTGCGCGCCCGATCATCGACCGCGACGACGCGACGCGCCCGGTCGAGGCGCAGTGTCGCGTCGTCGGGCGCGACCAGCGCTTCGAGCGCCGGCACTTGACGCGCAATGCGCACGGACATGATCACGAGGATCACCGCGACGACGACGAGAACGCCGGCAACCGCGACCGCGACCACACCCACGGCGTGCAGGCTATGCGTGTTGTGCGCGCGCGGTCACCCCGCGAGCAGCTCCCGTGCGCCTGTGTCGGCCGAGGGATGACGCAAACGCGCCAGTGCCTTCGACTCGATCTGCCGGATCCGCTCACGCGTGAGGCTGAACAGCGCGCCCACCTCCTCGGGCGTGCGCGGCTCGCCCCGGTCGAGGCCGAAGCGCAGCCGCAGGATCTCACGCTCGCGCTCGTCGAGCACCGAGAGCAGCTTCTCGACCTCGGCGGGCAGCATCGCGTTCGCAGCCACGTCGAACGGCGCCTCAGCCGAACGATCCTCGATGAGGTCGCCCAGCTCGGTCTCACCATCCTCGCCGACGAGCTCCGACAGCGAGACCGGCTCCGACGCATGACGCAACAGCTCCGTGACCTTGGCCTCGGGAGTGTCGAGCGCCTCGGACAGCTCGCTCAGCGTCGGCCCGCGGCCGAGCTCGGCCTCGAGCTTGGCCCGGGTCTTCTGCAGCCGGGCGAGCTCGTCGCCCGCGTGCACCGGCAGCCGGATCGTGCGGCCGGTGTTCGCGATGCCGCGCTGGATCGCCTGGCGGATCCACCAGGTCGCGTACGTGGAGAACTTGAACCCCTTGCGCCAGTCGAACTTCTCGACCGCGTGCATGAGGCCGAGATTGCCCTCCTGCACCAGGTCCAGAAGCGGGAGACCGGACGCCTGGTAGCGCTTCGCGATCGACACGACGAGGCGGAGGTTCGCGTTCACGAAGGTCTGACGGGCCGCTTCACCCCGGCGGGCGATGCGACCGAGCTCGGCACGGTCGGAGCGGCTCAGCGCGGCATCGGCCCGCTCGAGGGCTTCGCGCGCGTCGCGGCCGGCCTCGATCTCCTGCGCCAGACGGGCCTCGTCAGCCTTCGTGAGCAACTCGTGGCGGCCGATGTCGTCGAGGTAGAGGCGGACGAGGTCCTCGTCCGGTGCCTCGGCTCGGCGGTCGACTCGCTTGGTGGTTCGGGCCAATGATCCTCCATCAGTCGTCCCGTCGCGGCGGGGGGCACGCGCCGGGGACGATTCCCGGGCACCCTGTGGGTGCTCCCCGGGGTCTCCCAAAAAGGAACGCCCGTTCGGCAGGCTTTGTTCCATGTTGGTCGGCGGAGCGGGCGTTCTCCGAACCGGGCGGACGAGCCCGCTGACCAGGCACGCTCTGAAGTGGTGGCGCCATGGGACGCTCCCGCCGAGCACACGGTTCCAACTCCGCCGCCGCCCCGTGCATTCCACCGAGGCGATCCAGACGTGCCCGCTCGTTCTGCCACGGAGTGCGTTACACGACCACTCCCCCCTCCGTCGGGGGATCAAACGGGCGGGAGGGCGGTCCCCGCTCCGTCTGCTGAGTACGCTGCCCCGCCCGTGGCCGACATCGTCGACAACTTCCGGGTCGCAGACCGCGTCGCCGTGATCACCGGGGCCGGGCGGGGCATCGGAGCGGCCGTGGCCCGGACGCTCGCTTCCGCCGGGGCCGACGTCGGTCTCACGGCCCGGACCGCCGACCAGCTCGAGGACGTCGCGGCCCAGATCCGTGAGCTCGGTCGGCGGGCCGTTGTGGTGCCGGGGGACGTCAACGACACCTCGGTGCTGGCGAGGCTGGTGGATCGCACGGTCACGGAGCTCGGTCGCCTCGACATCGTCGTGAACAACGCGGGCGGCACGGCGCCACGGCCGTTCCTGGCGACGAGCGAGGGCTACCTCGAGCGGGCGTTCCACTTCAACGTGACGACCGCGTTCGCACTCGCCAAGGCGGCCACGCCGCACCTTCTCGAGAGCGGCGAGGGCGCGGTGGTCAACATCTCGTCCGCGATCGGACGGCTGCGTGACCGCGGGTTCGTCGCGTACGGCACCGCCAAGGCCGCCCTCACGCACCTCACCCGGCTCATGGCCGCCGATCTGGCGCCGCGGGTGCGGGTGAACGGGATCGCGGTCGGGTCGGTCGCGACGTCCGCGTTGGAAACGGTCCTCACCGACGATGCGATCCGCGAGGAGATGGTGCACCGCACGCCGCTGCGCCGGCTCGGACGGCCCGACGACATCGCACTGTGCGCCCTGTACCTGGCGTCGCCGGCCGCGAGCTTCGTCACCGGCAAGATCTTCGAGGTCGACGGAGGGCTCGAAGAACCGAATCTCGCGCTCGGTCTGCCCGACCTCTGATTCAGGACGCTTCGGCCGCGGCGGGGCGGTACGCGCAGACGAGCACGCCCGTGCTCGCGGTCGTCGCCGACACGAGCTCGAGTGGCCGTGCCTCGCGGTCGTCGGGGAAGAGCCGCTTGCCACCGCCGAGGAGGATCGGCTCGAGCATGAGCCGGTACTCGTCGACGAGATCGTTGCTGATGAGCTGCCGCGCGAGCGAGGGACTGCCCATCACCTGCATCGCGCCACCCGGCTGCTCACGTAACGCACGAATGGCGCCGAGTGCGTCGGCTGCGGGAAGCAGCTTGCTGTTGGTCCAGGTGAGGTCGTCCTGCGTCAGTGTGCGCGAAGCGACGTACTTGTCGATCTCGTTCATACGATCGGCGAACGGATCCCCGGCCCGATCCGGCCACGCCGCCGCCATCGTCTGCCACGTGCGTCGCCCGAAGAGGAGCGCGTCCGTGGCCGCCATCACCTCGCCGATCACCGGGCCCATCGCGTCGGGATCGAAGAACGGCATCGACCAGGCACCGTGCCGGAACCCGCCATCCGTGTCCTCCTCGCGGCCGCCCGGAGCCTGAACGACGCCGTCGAGGCTCATGAAGTCACTGAGGATGATGCGCATGCCGGCTCCTTGGGTGAGTTCGATGGTTTCGACGCCGCGATGCACGCGAAGTCATCGGCCTAATCTCCCCGCATGGCCGCGCCCGTCATCCCGATCACCGGCAACGACGAGGCCGATCGGCTGCTCGTCGACGACCCGTTCGCGCTGTTGCTCGGCATGCTCCTCGACCAGCAGGTACCCATGGAGGTGGCGTTCCGGGCGCCGTGGGTGTTGAAGCAACGGCTCGGCGGCATGCTCGACGCGACCGCGCTGGCGGCGATGGACCCCGACGCCGTCGAGGCGGCATTCAGGGAGAAGCCCGCACTGCACCGGTTCCCGGCCTCGATGGCGAAACGCGCTCATGCCCTCGCGACGCATGTCGTCGAGAACTACGGGGGCGACGCGGCCGCGATCTGGCGTGACGTCGACGACCCGGCGGTCCTCTTCGAGCGGCTCCGTGCACTTCCGGGCTACGGCGACGAGAAGGCGAAGATCTTTCTCGCGATCCTCGGCAAGCGGCTCGACGCCGCGCCGAGCGGATGGCAGGCCGTCGCGAAGCCGTTCGGCGACCCGACGCCCCGGTCTGTGGCCGACGTCGACTCGGCGGAGTCGTTGGCGCGCGTCCGCGAGTGGAAACGGGCCCAGAAGGCGAAGGGCAAGGGGAAAGGGGACATGTAGCAATGCCGGCCAAGGTCGACTTCGCGTACTTCTCGTTCACCGAGATCACCGACCCGGCCGAGCACGACTCGTACAACGAGTGGCACCTGCTCGATCACATGCCGGAGAATCTTGCGCTCCCCGGCATTGCGTGGGCACAACGCTGGGTCGCCAGTCCCGACCTCCCGGTGTTCGGGGTCGACGAGGCGTTGCGTCCGGTTCACTACGTGACGGCGTACCTGATGACTGAGCCGGCCGAGCGCACACTGGGTGAGTTCATGGCGCTCGGCGAGCGTCTGCGGTCGCTCGGCCGCTTTCATCGTCAACGGCAGGCGCTGCTCGGTGGCCCGTTCCGCCTGGTGAAGTGCTACGCCGCGCCGCGCACCCTCGTGAGCGCGGATGCGATCCCGTACCGGCCGCATCGGGGCATGCTCATCACCGTCGGCGACGTCGTGGAACGCGGGCGCAGCGACGAGGTCGCGCGCTGGCTCGACGACGTGCACGTGCCCGATCTCCTCACGGTCCCCGGAGTCGCCGGGGTGTGGACGTTCCAGGCGATGCCGGGGGCGACCACCACCCTCCCACCGAACCCGCCGACGCGGTCGGTGCAGCTGTGCTGGCTCGACGACGACCCGATGACGGTCGGCGGATCGATTGCGGAGAAGGTCGGCGACGTGCCGTTCACCGACGACACCTGGCACATCGCGTACCGGCGCACGCTCGCTCCCATCGATCCGCATGGTCCGTTCGACTGGTTCTCGCCGGAGCGGCGTCGTGGGTGACACGGTGGTCTACGAGCGCGACGGCAACCTCGTCACGATCACGTACAACCGCCCCGAAGTTCTCAACGCGATCAACGCCGAGCTGCGCCAAGACCTCAACGACGCATGGACGCGCTTCCGCGACGACGAGGAGGCGTGGGTCGCCATCCTCACGGGCGCGGGCGACTCGTTCTGCGCCGGCGCCGATCTCCACGACGGCGCGGGTGCGGCCGGCACATTCCCCGGCTCGTTCTGGGAGATCCCCACGATCAACTCGTTCGAGAGCGGCCTCGAGCTGTGGAAGCCGACGATCGCGGCAATCGACGGGTACTGCCTGGGGTACGGCCTCACCGCGGTCGCCGCGTGCGACTTCGTCATCGCGACCGAGCGGGCCCAGTTCGGGTTCCCGGAGGTCCGCCTCGGCGTGCCGACGATCGTCGGGGCGATCAGGCTCCCAGGCCGCATCTCGATGCAGCACGCGCTCGAGCTGCTCCTCACGGGTGATCGGATCGACGCGGGACGGGCCCGCGACATCGGGCTCGTGCTCGAAGTGGTGCCGCCCGACGAGCTCATGCGGGCGGCGCGACGGCTCGCGGACCGACTGTTGCAGGCTGCACCGCTCGCGGCGCGCGCGACCAAGGAGATGGCGTACCGCGGCCGGGCGCTCCCCTGGCTCGACGCGGTCCGGATGGGTGAGACGATGCGGAGGGTCGCGGGCGCGACCGAGGACGCGCGCGAAGGCATGGCCGCGGCGCGCGAAGGCCGCGCACCGAGGTGGCGCGGCCGCTGACCCCCCGCGTGCCAGTTGGGTCGCTCAGGCCAGCGATACCGGGGAAGATCGCCCCCAAAGGCGCGAAGTGCGTTGCAGTCGTGCGGGGGTCAGGAGCGGGAGCTCGACTGCTTTCGCTCGGAAGCAGTCGACATCTCGCGGGAGCGCAGCAGCGGTGCGGGGACCGCGATCTGGAAGTCGACCTGATCCGCCGGCATCGGCCGCGCGATGAGGTAGCCCTGGCACATGGTGCAGTCGAGACGGCGCAGCTCCGCGAGCTGCTCGGTCGTCTCCACGCCTTCGGCCACGACGCTTAGGTTGAGCGAACGGGCCAGGCCGACGACCGCGTGCACGATCGCCTCGCTCTCGGAGTCGCTGCCGAGCCCGTCCACGAAGGACCGGTCGATCTTCAGCACGTCGACGGGGAAACGCTTGAGGTACGCGAGCGACGAGTAGCCGGTGCCGAAATCGTCGATGACGAGGTGGACGCCCAACGCCTTGACGGCCGAAAGCGTGCGGGCCGCACCGGCCGCGTCGTCCATCAGCACCGACTCCGTGATCTCGAGCCACAGCGACTCGGCGTCGAGACCCGAGCCGTGCAGCGCCTCGGCGATCGTCGCGACGAGCTCCGGGTCGCCGAGCTGGCGGCCCGAAAGGTTGACGCTGAGGTGCATCGCGTGCGCACCGGGCACCGTCGCCTGCCAGCGGGCCATCTGCTTGCACGCCTGCTCGAGCACGAACGCGCCGAGCGGCAGGATGAGACCGGTCTCCTCGGCGATCGGGATGAACTCGGTGGGAGGGATCGCGCCGCGCGTCGGGTGGTTCCAACGCACGAGGGCCTCCACCCCGACGACCCGGTTCGTGAGCATCGAAGAGATCGGCTGGTAGTGCACCTGGAGCTGGCCTTCGTCGATCGCGAGACGAAGGTCGCGTTCGATGTCGAACCGCCGCTGAGCCCGGGCCCGCAACACCTCGTCGAAGTGCTCGACCCGAGCGCGTCCACGCTCCTTCGCCCGGTACATCGCGACGTCGGCGTCGCGCAACAGCTCCTCGGGATCGGCTGCACCACCCCGCACGAACGAGATGCCGATGCTCGCGGTGATGACGACCTGACGACCCGACGAAACCGCGATCGGCTGTGAGATCACGCGAGCGATGTCCTCCGCGCGTCGCATCGCAGCTTCGTTGTCGGGCAGGTCGGGGCACAGCACGACGAACTCGTCACCGGCGAGCCGGGCGACGGTGTCGACGTTTCGGGTCGCGGCATGGAGTCGTCGCGCCACTGCGACGAGGACCTCGTCGCCGATGAGGTGCCCCATCGAGTCGTTGACGGTCTTGAAACGGTCGAGGTCGACGAACAGCACCGCGTCGGTCGACTGGGCGCGGCGGGCATGGGCCAACGCCTGGCGGAGCGACTCGATGAAGACGGGACGGTTGCGCAGACCGGTCAACGCGTCGTGTGTCGCCTGATAGTTGAGCTGGCTCTCGGCGCTGCGCCGCTCGGTCACGTCCGAGAACGAGCACACCACCCCGTACGGGCGCGACGACGACTCGGCGAGCAGCGGCCGTGAGTTGACCGACAGCCAGCGCCGGTCGCGACCCGACCGCGCGATGCCGATGAGCAGGTTCGTGCACGGCTCGCCGGTGCGCAACGTCACCGCGGCGGGGTGATCGGCGACGGGGAACGGCCGGCCGTCCGTGTGCGTCGCGAGCCGGTCGCCGGAGAACGCGCTGAAGAAGTCGCCGCCGATGGTCACGGGGCCGAGGATGTGCTCGGCGGCCGCGTTCGCCGCCGTCACGCGGCCGCTGTCGTCGGTGACGATGATGCCTTCCTCGAGCGCCTCGACGACCGCCGTGTAGCGCTCCTCGGCGGCCCGGCGCTCGGCCTCGGCCCGGCGCGACTCGGTGACGTCGGCACACACGACGACGGATCCGACGACGACGCTGCCGTCGAAGATCGGCGCGACCGACAGGCGCACGTCGACGGGACTGCCGTCGGAACGCCGGTGAATGGTCTCGAGGCCGGTAACCGACTCCGTCCCGAAGCCGGCGGTCCCGCCGACCAGCTCGTCGAGTGCGCGGCCCTCGGCCTCTTCCGCGGTCCAGCCGTAGATGCGCGCCGCAGCCGGGTTCCAACTCTCGACCGCGCCGTGCGCGTCGACGCCGATGATCGCATCGGAGACGTTCTGCACCAGGCCGGCCTGGTATCGAAGGGTCGCCTGGGCCGCCCGCCGCTCGGTGAGGTCACGCATGATCACCTGGAAGGCGGGCTCACCCTCCCACTTCGTGCGCACGCTGACCGTCTCGACGACGACCTCGCTGCCGTCGGCGCGCTTGATCCGCGCCTCGGCCGGCTGCGAGTAGTCCTCGTCTTCCTTCATCGCGGCGATGCGGGCGAGCATCTCGGGCACCGAGTCGGGATGCACCCAGTTGAGCAGCGAGTCGCCGACGACCTCGTCGAGGCTGTCGATGCCCACGAGGCGCATGGCCGAGACGTTGCCCCAGCGGATCGTGCCGGCCTGGTGGACCATGATCCCGTCGGGGCTGAGCTCGACGAGCAGCCGGTAGCGGTCGATGTGTTCCTGGAGCGCCTGCGCGGTGCGCAGGTTGTCGGTGATGTCGACGACCACGCCGACGCACGCCACGGGCTCGCGGCCGCGAGCGATGATCTTCGCCCGCACGAGCAGTACGTGCGATTCACCGTCGGCGTCGAGCACGGGCCGCTCGAGCGAGTACTCGTGCCATGGCGCTCCCCCGGCCGCGACCGCGATGACGGGCTCGAGGATCCACCGCCCGAGGTCGGCGGTCTCGGGAAGCGGGCCCCGGGCGTCGCCCGCGGGCCGGAAGCCGATCACCTGCTCGAGAGAGCCCCGCCACGTGAGCTCAGCCGTCGCCAGCTCGAACCGCCAGCTCGCCATCCGCCCGACCGACATCGCGAGGTCGTGGGCAGCCGCGAGGTCGCGACCGGAGTCGCGGTACGTCGGCTCGCCCTTCCCGCTGTCGGTGCCCATCCTGCTCCCGTCGGAGATCAACCCCACCGGGAGTCCTATCGGCCCGACCCCGAGCCAGGTTTACGAGGAGATGGAGCGCAGGCGTGCTCGGAGAGCGGGACGCCGGAGCGGAATCGACCAATTGAAACCAAGATGCAGCGCAGGCGTGCTCGGAGAGCGGGACGCCGGAGCGGAATCGACCAGTTGAAACCGAGATGGAGCGGCAATCCGGGCGCCGGCCCTGTCCCGGCGCCCGGATGCCCTGCCGGCTCAGGCCTCCGCGAGCACTACGACCGAGTTGTGCCCACCCATCCCGATCGACGACTTCAAGGTGATCCCTGGCTGGCGCAGCTGCGCGCCCGCGATCAGCCTCGGGTGCCCGGCGGAGACCTGCGGCGGTGCCGGAATGATGCCCGTGTCGTAGGCGAGACACGTGCCCGCGAGCTCGACGGCCGAGGCCGCGCCCTGGCAGTGACCTGCGAGCGGCTTGAGGGAGTAGACGCCCACCGCATCGGTGAGCAGTGTGTCGAGCACCTCCGCCTCGGCCGCGTCGCACTGCGCGGTGCCGGGGCCGTGAGCGTTGAGGTACGCCACGTCCTCCGGTGCGACGCCGGCGCTCGTGAGGGCGTCGTCGAAGCAGCGGCGGATCTGCGCGTGGTCGGGGTTGATGTGCACGACGTGGAAGCCGTCGTGGTTCATCGATCCGCCGGCGACGCGGAGGTACGGCGCACCGCTCGTGTTCGAGACGACGTATGCGACGGATGCCTCACCCGCGGGGAACCCGCGGCTGCCCTCCTGGAACGGGCGGCACGCTTCCAGCGCGGGGATGTCGACGATCGCGACGCCGAGATCCACGAAGTGCTTGATGTTCTCGGGAAGGGCCGAGACGTCGGTCGCGACCACGACCACGTCGTCCACGATGCCGGCGTCGATCCACATCTTCGCGGTGATGAGCGCGGCGTTTCCGGACGCGCACATTGCGGTGACGCCCATCGTGGGGCCGTGCCATCCGTGGCGCTGCATCAACAGCGACAGCGGCGTCGACGGCATGAGCTGCAGATAGTCACGGCGGCTGACGCTGGCGTTGCGCTCCAGCCAGAAGTCGTGCCACAGGTCGACCTCGCCCAGCACGATCGCGTGGATGAGCCCGACGTTCGGACCCGGGCGCCAGCCGCGGTCGGTGGCGTCCTCGATGGCTTCCTCGGCGGCGAACGTCAGCGCGCCGGAGAACCGGCTCATGCCCGCGGGCCCCTCGTCCGGAATCAGCGCCGCGTACGCGAGGTCGTGGCCGAGCACGTCGCCGTAACCGGGGTGGGCCACGACCGCCGACTCGCCCGACAGCATGCCGTTCCACAGCAGCTTGCGGCCCCAGCCATAGCCCGTGACGGTGCCGAGTCCGACGATGCCAGGCTGCGAACGCGCGCGCGACCCTGACTCGAAGCCCGTGCCCATGAGGTGCCTCCCGGTCTGTCGCGCACCACCCTGCGCGTCGGTGCCGACGAACCTGGCCCACCGGGACTGGTCCCTCGGGGCTCATCGGCACGCCCCGCTCTCCGAGAAGCAATATACGGCTGCGCGCGCGTGTGGAACCAGAGGCGAAAGTACCCCGTTGGATGAACGACCCAGGGCGTTCGCGCGTGCACTCAGCGCTCTCGCGGGTCGCTATGTGGTGAGTTGCGTACCCGCTCTACCGCACGCGCACACCGGTTTCTTCGGGCAGGCCCGGCCACGTCCACTCGGTGATCTCGGGAAGATCGTCGCCGTACTCGCGCGTGTACTGGCGCGCCTTCACCCGCATGTCCACCATTTCCTGCCGCAGTCGGGCGGCGCGCGGGCCGAGCCGGGGCACGCGGTCGATGACATCCATCACGAGCCGGAAGCGGTCCAGGTCGTTCAACAGCACCATGTCGAACGGCGTCGTGGTCGTGCCCTCCTCCTTGTAGCCCCGCACGTGGAGTTGGTCGTGCCCGTGGCGGCGGTACGTGAGGCGGTGGATCAACCACGGATAGCCGTGGTAGGCGAAGATCACCGGACGGTCCGTCGTGAACAGCGTGTCGTAGTCGCGATCCGACATGCCGTGCGGATGCTCCGAGTCCGGTTGGAGCCTCATGAGATCGACCACGTTGACGACGCGGACCTTCAGCTCGGGAAGATGACGGTGCAGGAGGTCGGCGGCCGCGAGCACCTCCAGCGTCGGGACGTCGCCCGCGCACGCAAGCACGACGTCGGGCTCCCCGTCCGAGTCGTTGCTCGCGAACTCCCAGATCCCGACCCCGCGGGTGCAGTGGAGGATCGCGTCTTCGATGGCGAGCCAGTCCAGCGCCGGGTACTTCTGTGCGACGACGACGTTGACGTAGTCGCGGCTGCGCAAGCAGTGGTCGGCGACCGACAACAGGCAGTTCGTGTCGGGCGGGAGGTACACCCGGATGATCTCCGCCTTCTTGTTCACCACGTCGTCGATGAAACCGGGATCCTGGTGCGAGAACCCGTTGTGGTCCTGACGCCAGACGTGCGACGACAGCAGGTAATTCAGGGACGCGACCGGCCGGCGCCACGTGAGCGTCCGGCTCACCTTCAGCCACTTCGCGTGCTGGTTGAACATCGAGTCGACGATGTGGGTGAACGCCTCGTAGCAATTGAACATCCCGTGACGGCCGGTCAGGAGATAGCCCTCCAACCACCCCTGACACGTGTGCTCGCTGAGGATCTCCATGACGCGACCGGACGGCGCGAGATGTTCGTCGACCGGGAGGATCTTCTCGAGCCACACCTTGTCCGTCGCCTCGTACACCGCGTCGAGGCGATTCGATGCCGTCTCGTCCGGCCCGAAGAGACGGAAGTTCCGGTACGGGTCGTTGAGTTTCACCACATCGCGCAAGAACTGCCCGAGCACGTGTGTCGCCGCCGAGCGGGTCGTGCCGGGCTTGTCCACCTCGACCGCGTACGAGCGGAAGTCCGGCAGCACGAGACCGCGCAGGAGCAGGCCGCCGTTCGCGTGCGGGTTGGCTCCCATCCGCCGGTCGCCGCGGGGAAGCCAGTCGAGCAGCTCGGGCCGCGGCACGCCCCGATCGTCGAACAGCTCGTCGGGGCGGTAGCTGCGCATCCACTGCTCGAGCAGCGCGCGGTGATCGTCACGTGTGCGGACCTCGGCGAGCGGCACCTGGTGGGCCCGCCACGTGCCCTCGACCGGCACCCCGTCGACCTCCTTCGGGCCCGTCCATCCCTTCGGAGTGCGCAGCACGATCATGGGCCAGCGCGGGCGCGCCCGATCACCGCCGTCTCGCGCGCGGCGCTGGATGGCCGCGATCTCGTCGACGACCTCGTCGAGGGTCGCCGCGAGCTGTTGGTGAACGGACGCGGGGTCGTCGCCCTCGACGAGATACGGAGTCCAGCCGGTGCCTTCGAAGAACGCCGCCAACTCGTCGTCGCCGACCCGCGCGAAAACCGTCGGGTTCGCGATCTTGTAGCCGTTGAGGGCCAGGATCGGCAGCACCGCCCCGTCGCCCACGGGGTCGAGGAACTTGTTTCCGTGCCACGACGTCGCAAGGGGCCCCGTCTCGGCCTCGCCGTCGCCGACGACACACGCGACGAGCAGATCGGGATTGTCGAACGCGGCTCCGAACGCATGGCTCAACGAGTAGCCGAGCTCTCCGCCTTCGTGGATCGACCCGGGCGTCTCCGGCGCGACGTGGCTCGGGATCCCGCCGGGAAACGAGAACTGGCGGAACAACTCGGCCATGCCGACCTCGTCCTGCGGCACGTTCGAGTAGATCTCCGAGTACGTGCCTTCGAGCCAGGAGTTCGCCACGATCGCCGGGCCTCCGTGACCGGGCCCGATGACATACATCGCGTCGAGATCGCGGCGCGCGATTTCGCGGTTCAGATGCGCGTAGACGAGGTTGAGGCCGGGCGTGGTACCCCAGTGACCGAGCAGGCGCGGCTTGATGTCGTCGGCCTCGAGCGGCTCTCGCAGCAGCGGGTTGCGCATGAGGTAGATCTGCCCCACCGACAAGTAGTTCGCCGCCCGCCAATAGGCGTGGACGCGGTCGAGCTCGGCCGGCGCGAGCGGTGTGCGCGACACCGTTCTCATCTCGCCCATGGGGCCTCCCCTCCTTCGCCGGCTTCCCGGCCTCGGCAAGGCTCTCGCACCGCCGCGGACGGCTCAAGGCCGACGAAGAGTGGCCGATGAGACACGAACGGATCGACAAGAAGGCCGAACTTGGGGCGACGCTCGTCGGTCGGCTCTCGGAACGTCGACACGCCCGTCGATGCACCGCGTGCCGGACGTGACCAAAGTCTGAAGCACGATGTCGCCGGCACGCGCGCGAGCGCGGACGCCGATTTCTGGCTGCGCCACCTCAATCTCGGCCTGCTCCTGTACGGGGTGTCGATCTCGGTCAGCCTCCTGTATCTCATGCTCGTGCCAGGCCCGAACCGGCCGGTGCTGCTGGTGCTCGCGGCCGTTGCGATGCTGTCGCTCCTCGTCGTGTTCGCACTGCCGCGACGCGCGATCGCCGCGTCACCGCATCGCATGCGGTTCTTCTACACGTGGACCGGGTTCAGCGTGACGTTCGTGTTGGTGGTCGCGTCGTTCGACCGAGGCGCCGGCAGCCCGTTGTGCCTGCTCCTGTTCTTCGCAGTCGTGTACTGCGGCCTCGCCTACCCGCCGGTCGCGGTCGCGGTCACGACTGCGGCGGCAACGACCGGGTATCTCCTGCTCACCGTCGCCGAGGACTCGGCGAGCGGCTTCCCGCTCATGACCGTGGTCGTGCTCATCGGCCTCGGGGCGGTGTCGGCCTTCGCGGCGGAGGCACGCGAGCGCGTGCGCTGGACACTGGACGTACTCGCGACGCAGGACGGTCTGACGGGCTGCCTCACCCATCGCGCGTTCCATGATCGCCTCACCGCGGAGATGGCGCGTGCCGAGCGACACCGGCGACCGCTGTCGGTCGTCATCGTCGACCTCGACCACTTCAAGCGGGTCAACGACAGCTTGGGCCACCTCGCGGGCGACGAGCTGCTCCGGGTGGTGGGCGCGGTCCTGCGCGCGGGGCTGCGCGTCGGCGACGTCGCGGGCCGGCTGGGCGGCGACGAGTTCGCCCTCCTGCTTCCCGACACCACCCTCGACGGCGCGGTCGCGCTGGCCCAGCGCCGGCTCGACGACCTCGAGACGCGCGACATCAGCGCGACATTCGGCGTCGCGCAGAACTGCATCCCGCCCGGCATGGGAAGCGACTGCCCGACCGACGCGAACCTGCTGCTGCGCCGGGCCGACGACGCGCTGTATCGCGCGAAGAAGCTCGGGCGGCGGCGCGTGCTCGATCACCGCTGCGCCTGTCGCGGCCGCATCCACGCCGACCTTGTCCACATCGGGTGACCGGGAGAAGCCCCCGGGTCAGAAGCCGAGTTCCCGGGGCGGCAGCGTGCTCGGCCCGACGTGGCGGTCGAGCCAGCGGTTGACAGGCGCCGCATCGCGCCACACCTCGACGATGCGGTCCAGCGCTCGTTTCGTGTGCAGCCAGCGCGCCGGTGCGAACGTGCGGCCCACGGTGAGGCCCTTGCTCCGAAGCAGGTCAACCCGTGGATGGTCCTTCGGGTAACCGCGAGGCGCAGACTTGAGCGACTCGTGCGCGGCGATCTCGTACCGCTTGGCCCGCATCCGCTCGACCTCTCGAGCCAGCCTCGCGCCAGTGCGCGCGTCGGCAACCGAGCGACGCCACCGCTCCAGCTGATCCGCCGCGAGGACGTAGTACCCCGACGCCACAAGGAGCCCCTCGGCCGAGATCTGCACGTAGTACCCCGCACCGCCCGGTCCCTCGGTGACCGCGGCCGCGCTCGTCTTGTACGGGCTCTTGTCGCGAGCGAAGCGCACGTCGCGGTACGGGCGGAAGAGGTGGAGCGTCCCGAACTCGCGTTCTACTTCGGCCGCGAGCGCGAGGAACGGAGCCTTGACGGCCGACTCGTAGACATCGCGGTGCGCCTGCCAGTACGACTTCGAGTTGTCGGTCTCGAGCCCGGCGAAAAACTCGAGCGCTTCGGCAGGCCAGCCGGCGAACGCGCGCACGCTGTGTCTACGCGGCGGCGTCGAAGACGGCGCGCGGTGCGTTGGTGCGGTTCACCACCACGCCGATCACGTTGGCGCCACCACGTCGCAGTGCCTCGATCGCGGCGCGCACCGCACCTTTGCGGCTCGACTTCATGTCGAGCACGAAGACGGTCGCGTCGCACTGCGACGCGACCGCGAGCGCGTCCGCGAACAGCGAAACCGGAGGCGTGTCGACCACGACGAGCCTCATGCTCCGCAGCTGGTCGAGCACCGAGCGGAACGCGCGCGCGCCGAGCAGGGCCGACGGGTCGTCGCCGGAGCTTCCGCTGGGCAACACGCGCAGGGCGCTGCCGCTACGCACCCTGCGCAGCGCCGCGGCGACGTCGGCGCCCTGCAAGACGCCAGTCAACCCCGGTGCGCGGCGGACCCCGAACTGCTCGTGCGCCGAGGGCCGGCGCAGGTCTGCGTCGACGAAGACAACCTGGTCCTCGACCGCGGCCGCGGCTTCGGCGAGCTGCACCGCGACGAATGTCTTTCCGGCTTCGGGATTCGCGCTGACGACCGCGACGGTCCGCGGCTTCGCGGCACCCGACAGGAACATCAGGTTCGTCCGCAGGGTGCGGATCGACTCGAGCGTCTCGCCCGACTTGCCGCTCGGCACCCGCGCGAGCACCGGGAGCCCGAGTTCGCGCATCATCTCAGTCTCGTCGAGGCTCGAGAACCGGTCCGCCCGGTTCGATCGCAGCACCCACAACTCCGACGCGATCAACGCAGCCGCGATGAACGCGAACTCGGCGTCGCGCCCCGGCTTCGGAGAGATCGGCTTGCCGTCGCTCGCGCCGGATGCGATCGACGTGACCACGTCGGTGGGCAGCGCGGCCCGCTGGGCCAGGGCGGACTGCAATCCGGCCAGTCGAACGCGCAACAGCGCCGCCTCACGACTCTGCGGCGACAGGCGCGCGAGCTGTTCGTTGATTCGCGTCCGCTCCGCCTGCAGGTCCGCGGTGTTGGTCTTGTAGATCGCGGCGAACCTGTTCTTCGTCGCGTTGACCAATCCGTCGGTGACGCCCTTCGCCAGACCAACCGCGTCGTGCACCGACGGGCCGTTGGCCTTCACCAGCAGCACGCCGAGGGCGACATTGTCGACCGAGAGCCGGCTCTGCGCGGTGGCGAGGTCTGCGTGCACGCCGTTGCTCTCGATCGCCTGCGTGACGATCATCGAGGACTTGCCGAGCGTCGCGTAGATGTCGGTGACGTACTGGGTCTGGCTGGTGTCGCCGAAGCCGACGAGCGAGGCACCGCTCACGACCTGGACGACCCCGAGGGCCTGATACTGCTTCGGAGCCTGCTTGCGGACCGCGTACGTGACCCCGGCGACGAGCACCGCGACGATGAGGATCCTCCACCATCCCGCGAGGATCGTGCGGAAGTGTTCGCCGACGTCCACCGGGGCATCCTACGAGGCGGCCGGCGCCACGCGACGCGCACCCGCACGGCCCCGCCGATAGGGTGGCCGGCGCCTGTGGACGACTTGACCCGCCTCTTCGTCGACGCCCGCGACGGCGATCGCCTGGCGCTGGCGTCCGCAATCCGTGCCACCCAGGCCGACGTGTGGCGGTTCGTGGCGAGCCTCGTCGGGCGGGATGATGCCGACGACGTCACCCAGGACGCGTACCTCCGGATGTGCCGGGCCCTTCCCCGGTTCCGCGCCGAGTCGAGCGCCCGCACGTGGCTCCTCGTGATCGCCCGCCGTGCCTGCGTCGACCTGCTGCGGCGTCGCGGCCGCGAGCAGCGGCGTGCCGCGTCCCGCGACCCGGACCGCCGCCTCGAAGCCGAGGCCGGGCCCGAAGTCAGCGTTCCGCTCGACGCAATGGTGCGGGCCTTGGCGTCCGAGCGGCGCGATGCCTTCGTGCTCACCCAGTTGCTCGGCTGCTCCTACGACGACGCGGCCACGATCTGCGACGTCCCCGTGGGCACCATCCGGTCCCGCGTCGCCCGCGCCCGCGAAGATCTCGTCTCCGCGCTGGCGACCGCCGAAGCGATCTGACCGGGGCCCGCGACCGACCGATGGTGGAAGTTCGCGAGTATCGGCGCAATCACCGCGCCGCGACTCCCCCTGGAAGCATCACGATGAACAGACACCAGCATGACGAACCCATCGCCTCGATGCTCTCGCGTCGGTCCTTCCTCGCCGCGACGGGCGGCCTGCTGCTCGCCGCGGCCTGCGGCTCCAACGGAGGCGGCTCGAGTCGGGGCGGCGCGGGCTCGGCCGCGAAGAACAACGTCGTGAATCCGGGGCTGCTGTCGATCGAGCCGTACGCGTCGACCGCGCCGGAACGCATCGCCTTCGCGCTGGCGGACTTCAACGGACGGTGGATCGCGGGACCACCCGCGACCGTCGCGATGCAGCCGCCCGGCGGTCAACTCGGAGCGCCCGTGCCGGCCGCGCTGCACGCCGAGGGCCTGCCGCCGGGGCGCGGTGTCTACGTGGTCGACGTCCCGCTCGCCGCCGGAATCTGGAACGCAGTCGTGCAGGTCCCCGGGCGGTTGCCCGCCAAACTGGTCTGGCAGGCGACCGCGACGCCGACCGTCGTCGTGCCGGGCGCCAAAGCACCGGCGACACCGTCGCCGACGGTCACGAACACGATGGGCGTCGATCCCCTGTGCACGCGGGTGCCGGCCTGCCCGCTGCACTCGGTCTCGCTCGACCAGGCGCTCGCCTCCGCTCGGCCCGTCGCGGTGATGTTCGCCACGCCGGCGCGGTGCCAGTCGCGTTACTGCGGCCCGGTGTTGGACCAGCTGCTCGCGCTCTCCGCCGCCTACCGTGACCGGGTGCAGCTCATCCATGTCGAGATCTACAAGGACGCCACGAGCGACGCCCTCGTGCCCACCGTCGATCAGTGGAAGCTCCCCGGCGAGCCGTGGTTGTTCGGCATCGACCGCAGCGGGACGGTGGCCGGCCGTCTCGACGGAGCGATGGGCACCGACGAGGTGCGCGCGCTGCTCGACAAGATCGTGTGAACGACCGCGGCGAGGCCGTCCTCGTCGAGGCACTCGAGGTCGTCGAAGCGCGCCCGCGACGGACGCTCGGCGTGCTCGCGGGCATCGCGGCCGCGGGTGTCCTCGTGGTGTATGCGCTCGGGGTGCGCACCGCGTGGGGTCAGCGCCTCGACGCGACGGCGCTCAGCGGCAGGCGCGAGCTCCGAACGCGAGCGGTGCATGCCGCGGCGCGACTGCTCACCACGATCGACGTCGCGTCACTCCTGCTGTTGGGCGGCGCGATCGTGCTCGTGGCCCTGCTGCGTGCGCGCCCGCGCCTGGCCGCCGGCGCCGGCACCGTCATCGCCGGTTCGATTCTCACGACGGAGCTGCTCAAACGGGTGGTGCTCACGCGACCCGACTTCGGCATCGTCGACGCGCTGGGGATGCGCGCCAGCTATCCGAGCGGCCATACGACCGTCGCGATGTCGCTCGGTGTTGCGGCGACGATGGTCGCACCGCGCCGCTGGCGGACGTTCGTCGGCGTGATCGGCGCGACGTATGCATCCGCGATCGGCGTCGCAGTCGTCGCGACGGCGAACCACCGGCCGAGCGATCCGATCGGCGCGGCACTTGTCGTCACCGCCTGGGCCGCCGCGGTCTCGGCGCTACTCGTCGACCGCGACACGCGTGCGCCGCATCGACCGTCGCCGGATCGTGCCGGTGCGATCCCCTGGATCGCACTCGCGGGATTGGTGCTCCTCGTCGTCGCGTTCGTCGGCCTGGCGGCCACCGTCGTCGCGATCCGCAGGAACCGGCTCGACACGATCGAGCTCGGCGGCGCGTTCGCGGCATCGGCGACCGCAATCGTGGGGACCATCGTGCTCGGTACGGCAGCGCTCCTCGGAGTACTGCGCGGGATCGAGCTCGACCGCCCCTCGCGCTGACGACGCCCCGGAACGGATCAGAACTTCAGATCGGAGCGGCAGGCGACGCGCTCCGAAAGGTGTTGCAACTCGACCGCGTCGTCGGTCAACCACTCCTCGTACTGGTATGCGGTGAGGAGCGGCTGCTGGAGCGATACCACCAGAGCCTCGTGACCCTCGGCCGGGATCGCATAGCCCTGGAGCACCGTGTGCGCGAGATCGCGCGCTTCCTCGACGTCGAAGCGCGCGCCGGCAAGGTCGAGACGGATCACCGGGCCATCGCGCTCGAGCCGCCACGATTCGTCACCGAGCGCCCTTCGGATCTGCCAGAGCAGGGTGCGTACCCGCCCGGGCCACACCGAGGACGCGACGTTGGGCCACAGCCGCTCGGCGAGGGTCTCGCTGTTCACACCGTCGTCGCCGGCGAGAGCGAGGATGAACACCGCCGCCTCAGCATGGCGCGTCGCGAACTTCACGGGCTTGTCACCGACGAGGATGCGTCCGCGCCCGAACGCGTCGATGCGTAGCGGCGTGTTGCTCGTCAGCAGGCGCCGGTACGCGGGATCCCGATCCATGAGTTCGATCGCGCGTCGCCTCCATTCCTCCCGGCGCTCCGTGTCGACGTCGGTCAGGAGACGTGCGACGCAGGCCTGCACGTAGCGCGAGTGCGCCTCGGCGGCAAGGCCCAGCGCCTCGTTGAGCACGGCGCGCGCTTGGTTCAGCTGGCCCGCGTGTCGCCGACACTGTGCCAGCGCGAGCAGGATCCAGGCCCGCTCCATTGCGTTGGTGTCCTGCTCGAGAAGCGAGGTGAAACTGTGCGCCGCGGCGTCGAAGTTTCCCGAGTACAAATCGGCGATCGCGAGTGCCCGCCGGGCCCACCGCAACCAGAAGTCGTTGCGCATGACGTCGGAGAAGTAGTCGATGGCGAGGTTCGCGTCGGCCGTTGAGCGCGGCGCGTTCCACATCGCGCACGACTCCGCCCGCATGATCCGGATGATCCCGGTGAACCAATCGGTGCCGGCCGCCTGCGACATCCGCAGCGCGGAATCGAACATCGCCTCCGCGCTCGCGCGCCTGCTGCGCTGCGCGTACAGCACCCCGAGACCCGCCTCGACGAGCGCGGCCTCGAGCCGCTGATCCGGATCGAGGATCTCGCAGTACACGCGCCGTGCGGTCGTGAGGAGCGTCTCCCCTCGGGCGAAGTCGCCCATCCACATGCTGAAGAACCCGAGATACAGCAGGCTGACGCCCTCGCCGCGGCGGTTGCGTCGCTGCCGCGCGAACGCGAGCGCGTGCTCCGCTGTCGCGAAGGCCTCGTGCACGCGCCCGTCTTGATAGGCGGCGAGCGCGAGATGCGCGAGCGCGACCTCGCTCAAGGGACCGCCGTCTTCGCCCAGGTACTCGCGCGCCTGTCGCCACCACTCCGCGGCTTCGCCGAAGTCACCCCGCCGTATCGCCGCCCTCGCACGCACGTACGCCACATGACCGAGCCCGCGTTCGTTTCCGTCGCGCCAGAACTCGTCTTCGGCGGACATGAGGAGGTGATCGAGAAGCTGATTGGTGCCGCCGGTCGGTGCTTGCAGCGCGGCAGCGGCGACCACCGAGCCCCACGGATGACCGTCGAGATCCCTCAGGTCCAGCCCCGTGAGCCAGGGCGCGACGCTCTCAGGACGCCCCGCGGCGATGAGGTCGGGCGCGAGACGGTCGAGCTCCTCGAGGACGTCTTCGCGTGCACGCTCGTCTGCGTCCGGCAGCACCGGCGGCATCACCTCGTCCTGGCTCTCGGAATCCATCCCGTCAACACCCTGACGAGGCGTTCAGGATCGACGTTCGGCTGCGCTGAGCACTGCGCCGACGGCCGGACCGGCATCGTGCGGGCCTGCCGCCTCATCGGCTGGCTCCGATCGCTGACGAAATCCCACGGGCACAATCCACTCGGTTCGCCTGACACAGCCGTCAATGGGTCTGAGGGGTCGGGGTGGCGTGCAGCGCACGCCACCCCCGGTCCCTCCTGCCCGCCGCCCAGATGCCCACATGACCATGCCCGTCTCCGGGCTTCATCGGTAATGCAAGAACTTTCCCGCTTCACGTCAAAGTCGCGTCAAAGAGCACGTCAGCGGCGCGCAGGGGCGGGCGCACATGCAGGTCCACGTTGGCCCAGCATTCCCGACATGGCGCCCGCGCGCATCTCGGCGGGCCACATCTCCGCATATTGCGATTTCCCCGCAGTACCCCGTCGGGGGATCGGCGCTCTCCCGGCGGGCGCGACAGGTCGGGCCATCGGAGCGAGGGGCACAATGCCCGGTACGAGTGCCCGGTCACGGAAGGGAGTCGGAGGTGCGGGTTCGCGGTGTGGTGCTCGTCGCGGCGATGCTGCTCGCGGCCTGCCGCTCGTACGACCACGGCTATCGCAGCAACGTGCGGCGCTTCTTCACCCGCGCGACGGCGCTCCACCTCTCGACGCCGCCGCACGCGGTGATGCGGGCCAATCTCGACAACCGGAACCCGTGTTCGTACAACGCGCACCTCAGCGATCAGCTCGGCCGCGACGGGACGTACTTCTCGAACCTCACCACCGGCCTGTCGGCAACTGACGCGTTCGCGGTCACAGCACTCGAGGTCGCGGTGTTCTGTCCGGGTCGCTATCGCGAGCTCAAGAAGTTCGCGACACGCGCGGGATACGTCCTTCCGAACCGTCGGTGCATGGCGCGCCGCTGCGCGGACCCGGTGACGTAGGACTCCACCCCGCCGGCGAATCGCGGCTACACGATCGAAACCGAGGGAGCCGGAAGAACAGGCAGCGGAGGGAGCCGGAGAAATGGTCGAGATCACCGCACCTCGTGTCGAAGGCACGGTCACCGTCGCATCCGGACGCCACTACGGCTTCGCGGAATTCGGCCCCGCGAACGGACGCCCGATCGTGTGGATGCACGGAACGCCGGGAGCGCGCCGGCAGATCCCCGAGACCGCGCGGCTCGCGGCCGCCGAGCTCGGGTTGCGCATCGTCGGCATCGACCGCGCGGGGGTGGGCGCCTCGAGCGCGCACCTGCACAACAGCCTGCTCGACGCGGCGGCCGAGATCGGCGAGGTCACGGAGCAACTCGGCCTCGATCGATTCGCGATGATCGGACTGTCCGGCGGCGGTCCGTACGTCCTCGCGTCGTGCTACCTCGCTCCCGACCGGATCGCGGTCGCCGCCATCCTCGGAGGAATGGCGCCGGTCGCCGATCCCGACGCCGCGGAGGGGGGCGTGATCAACCGTTTGTCCGCGGCGGCACCGCTCGTCGCGCGTCTGCGGATGCCGTTGTCGATGCTCTTGACGGCAGGGTTGTGGAGCTTGCGCCCGCTCGCGTCGCAGGTGTTCGACCTCTACGCGCGTCTCTCGCCCGAAGGCGATCGCCGTGTCTTCGAGCGACCTGAAGTGAAGGCGATGTTCCTCGACGACCTGCTGCGTGGGAGCCGCACCGGCCTCGCCGCGCTGTTCTACGACTTCGTCCTGATCTCACGACCGTGGGGCTTCTCGCCGCGCGACGTCAAGGTCCCGGTCCGGTGGTGGCACGGCGACGCCGACAACCTCGTCCCGCTGCGGCACGGCGAGCACATGGTGTCGCTCATTCCCGATGCCGAGCTGTCCATCCGGCCAGGAGAGAGCCACCTCGGCGGCCTGGGCGCGGCCGAAGAGGTGCTGTCGACGCTGCTGAGGGTGTGGGACGACGCGAACGTGCGCTGAGCGCGTGGTTCAGCGGCCCCAGTAGGCCTCGGCCGCGGTGGCGACGACCTCGACACACCCGTCGAGCGGGATCGCGGTCGAGTCGAGCACCAGGTGGTACATCGCCGGGTCGGACGGATCGCATCCGTACAGGCGGCTGACGTAGCGCGTGCGGGCGCGGTCGGTGTCGACCTGCCGCGCCTGCGCCGTTTCGCGGTCCACCTCTTCGATCTGGATCGCCTGTGCGAGCCGCCGGTCGGACGGCCCGTCGAGGCGCACGTGAAACGCTCCCGCTTGACGGCGCAGCACGATGGCGGCCGCGCGACCGAGGATGACGCCGCCCGGTCCACGCGCGATCCGTTGGATGGATTCCTCGACGAGGTTGCGGACCTGATCGCCGAAGTCCTCGGCATCCGGGACCGGGAGACCGAAGCCGCTCCCCAGGCTGGCCAGGCGAACGAGCAACGAGCCGCGCGCGAGCTGCTGGCGTTCGTCGGACGCCAATTGCTCCCCCGCGTCATCGCGATAGGGACGATCGGCAGCCGGGATGAGGCGGTCGGCAAACGGCAGCCCGAGCCGCTCTGCCACACCCGGCGCGACGATGCTTCCACCCGCGCCGTAGGTCGCCGAGACCGTGACGACACGGCACACCGACCGATCTCCTGCAGCCATCAGCGCGTCCGCTCCGAAGTGCCGGCACCGACGGGCGCGACCGTAGACCCGGCGGGTCGGCCACGAGCGCCATGCCCGCGGCCCGGTCGAAGGTGGACCGAAGCCCCCTGTCCAGGGCTTCGCGTCCACGCCGTCGCGGCGAGCGACCGGCGGTCACTGACGCCACCGAGGTGCGTATCGGAACGCGGGCGCCGTCGGCTTGAGCCCGGGGTACGGGGCGTCGGGCCAAATCGTCCGGGAGGATGATTTGCCGCCTGCAGATCTGGACTTTCCGTCCAAATTGCCTAAACTGCCCCTTCAGTGCACACCGGGCTGCGCGCCCGACCGTGCCTGGCGGGGGCACAGGAGGAATCATGTCGAGAACAAGGGTCGCCTCGGTGGTCGCCGGGCTGTGCCTCGCGGGAGCAACAGCGCTCCTCGCGACGCCGGCGGGTGCGGCGAACTACCCGAACGGCGGGTCCACGCCGACGACCGTGACGGTCGAGGGCAAGACGCTGACCGCACCCGCGGCCGCCGTGCACGACCCGGGCCAGTCGCTGCCGTTCACCGGTGGCGACGTCGCCGGTCTGGCCGGCATCGGCCTCGGGGCCGTTGCCGTCGGCGCGGCACTGGTGGGCAAGGGCCGGCGCGGCCGCGCGAAGGCCTGAGCCGCACCACGGGCGCTCAGTCGCCGAGGGCCTGAAGCTCCTCGGCGAGGCCTTCGTAATGGGAGTCCTCGCCGAGTATCCGCTCGAGGTCCCGACGCGCGAGCGCGCGCTTGCCTTCCGCTTCGTACGTCCGCGCCCGTTCGAGGAGTGCACGGTGGCGGATCACCGGCGCGCGTTTGCGCGACGTCAGGGCCTCCGCGAACGCCTCGCGCGACGCGTCCGGCAAACCCTGTTCGCGCAACGCGATGCCGCGGAACACGCACAGCAGCGCGGTCGCGTCGTCACGGTTCTCGACCCCCGAGGTGATCTCGACGATCTCGTCGTAACGCGCCGCGCGCGCGTACAGCTCCGCCAGGGACAGCGCGGTGTACGTCGTGGGCTCGAGTGCCTCGACCACGTTGATCGCGTCGTCGAGTTCGCCGTCGAGCTCGTGCAGCTCCGCGAGAGCGAGACCCACGGAGTCGCGATCGAGCCCGAGATCCGCAATCGCACCGGCCACGATCTCGAGCCGGAAGTGGAACGACACGTACTTTGTGATGAACGGATCGGCAGCGGGATCCTTGCCGCTTGCGAACACCCACGCGAGCAACGTCTTGGCGCGTGCACGATCCCCTGACGACAACTTCAGTACCCCACTGATGGTCGCGGCAGCAAGCGCGAGGCTCGGTTCATCCTGCGTGATGCGTTCCATCGCCGCGACGTCGCGCGTCTGCACCGCTCGATAGAGATCCTTCTCTGCACGCGGCGCGAACATCCCGGGCCTGACGGGGCGCGGCGCGGGCGGTGCGGGCAGCGGTGAGCGGCGAGGCAGCGTTCGCCGCGACGCCGCGCGCGAGGCACTTCCGTGCGTCGTCACGTACGACATGCCGGTGCCGGGAACCGACACCGTGCGCTGCGTTCGACCGTCGGCGCGCTTCGTGACGCGATATCCCTTCACGCCGACGGAGTATCCGATTCCGCTCTTCGAGAAGGTCATGCGTACGCCGGGCACGAGCGTGATCGATTTCCGCAGGCGAAACCCCAACGCGTCCTCCTCTCCACGAGCACCGGTCGAACACCCCTGTGACGAGGGCATTTCCCGCGGGAATCGTTTTCCGAGCCGCGTGTACTCGCCGAAACCACCGATTCGTAACCCGTTCGCCGGGTTCGAGCTACCCCATGCCGCTACGTTAAGCAAGAAGCTTGCCGACGAGGAGTGTGCCGAGCGTGCCGAGCTTCTTGCGCAGTAGCCGTCCGCGACTTGTGGTTCTCCTGCTTGCGTGCCTCGTGTTCGCGGCCGCGTGTGCGAGGCCCATTCGGATCACGCACAGCGCGGGCGCGCCCGGTCTCCCCGGAACCGCGACGGAGCGGCAGATCGAGCTCGATTTGCTCGACCGGGTGAACATGGAGCGCGCGGCGCGCGGGTTGAACCGCGTCACGCTCGACCCGAACCTTGCGAACAATGCGTACGCGTGGTCGTTCACGATGGCCGCGCAGAACAGCATGTACCACAGCAACTTGTTGACCTGGATCTCTCCGTACGTCGCCGTCGCCGAGAACATCGCCTGGGAAACCTCTCCCCCGATGACCGCGGGCGACATGCACGTGATGTGGATGCGCAGTGACCCCCACCGCCACAACGTGCTCGCTCCGAACCTGACGCACATCGGGATCGGGGTGGCGTGCGTCAACGGCAGGATGTGGGGCACCGAGCGGTTCGGTTCCACCTGGTCGCCCGATTTCGGTGCCCTTCCGCCGGTGAGCCCGATCGTGCGGGCCGACCGCGGCGCGCTGGCCTGCTGATGCCGGCCGGTGCACCCGTCGCGGTCCCGGCATAGGGTTCTCGCGCACGTGCCACTGGTTCGGAGGCCCGCTCTCCAGCGGGTTCGCAATCCACTGGGCGTCCCGGCCGTATGAGTTCTGTACGGCCGGTCACGTTGCAGTCATCGACCGAGCCGGGGTCCGACGAGGAGGAATGGCGACGTGATCAGAACCCGAATCGTGCCGGGCGCGGCCGTGGCGGCCGCGGTGCTGGCTCTCGCGGCGTGCGGGTCCTCGGGCGGCTCGAAGTCGTCCGGCACCACGAGCACGACGGCCGGATCGTCGGCGACCTCGCAGACATCGGCCGCTTCCGGCACGCCCGCCTTGAAGACGGCGAGCAACGCGAAGTTCGGCACGATCGTCGTCGACGCCGACGGCCGCACGGTGTACACGCTCACGAAGAACGGGCAGGCGGTCGCCTGCACAGGTCAGTGCGTGTCGGTGTGGCCGCCGGTGATCCTGCCGACGGGGCAGACGACGGCGACCGGCACGGGCGTCAGCGATGTCGGCACGGCTCCGGCAGCAGGCGGCGGCACCCAGGTCACCCAGGGCGGATTGCCGCTCTACCGGTTTGCCGGCGACTCGGGGCCGGCCGACGCGAAGGGTGACGGCATCTCGAGCTTCGGCGGCGTGTGGCACGTCGTGAAGGTCGGCGGCGGCGCGAGCGGCGCGGGCGGCGCGAGCTCCTCGAGCACCGGGTCCGGGCTCGGCTACTGATCGTCAGTCGCCCGCGACCGTCTGCTCGTGGCCGGCCGGCGCCGGTGTGAGATCGGCCGCGGTCAACGACGTCTCGAGCCGGCCGATCGTGAAGTGCTGCGCCTGCAGCAGCGAGACGAGACGGATCAGGTCGTCGTAGAGCGTCGGTCGCCAGTGCAGCAGGATGATGTCACCCGAACGGAAGTGGCCGCCCTGGATCGCGAGGTGGCCGTCGAGCATCGTCGCCCGCCAGAGCACCACCGCGCGCAGACCGCACGACGCGGCCGCCCAACGCGTCGCGCCGTCGTAGTCGCCGTAGGGCGGCCGGAACAGCGTCGGGCGCGTGCCGAACAACTTCGTGTACTCGTCGAGCACGCCGCACACCTCGTGCACCTGTCCATGAAGATCGAGATGCCGCAGGTTGGGATGCGTGATCGTGTGGTCCTCGATCGTCGCGCCCGCGGCCTGCAGCTGCTGCCAGTACGCGCGTCCCGCGATCGCCGGCGTGCGCACGAGGAACGCGGTGATCGGCAGGTGGAGAAACCGCACGAGCCCGATGACTCTGGGGTCGCGGGTGAAGCCGTCGTCGATCGTGATGAACACCACGGGCGCGGTCGTCTTCACCTGACCGACCACGGGTGCGAGCGGCCCGGGCGGCAGCGTGGTGGTCGTGGTCGGCGGCGCGGTGCTCGCCGTCGTCGTCACGGCGCTCGAGTCGCTGGGATGCGAACCGACCGCCCCGGCCCGGCGCGCGTGATGACTGCTCGACGTGCTGCACGCGGCGGCGATGCAACAAGCCGTTACAAGCAACACCGCGATCTGGTGGAGCGGCCGGCGCACCTCGGCATTGTGCCCGCCCGGCCGCGAGCCCGACGCCTACGCTGTTCCTACCTGGCGTGATGCACAACATGCCCGGCCCGGGGGCTCGAAGGAGACAACCATGATCCTGGAGCAGCTCGAGACCTCGGCGGCCGAATTCGAACGGGCGACGGGGTGGGCGTTGAAGCGCGAAGGCGCATGCAAGGGCACCGTCTGCGTGCCGCTCCCCCCGCGCGTCCACGCGGGCTCGCCCGGTAACGAGCGCGTCGACGTCGAGGCGGTCGCGGGACGCCTCGGGATGCCACTCGTTCACGACGACGTCGCGGGGGTCTGGGCGCTCGGGCCCGAGAGCGCGATCACGGGTCGCGCGCTCACCACCGCTGCGGCGCCCGACCTCGAGCTTCCCGACTTCGACGGTAACCCGTTCCGTCTGTCGAGCCTTCTCGGCCAGAAGGTGTTGCTCGTGTCGTGGGCGTCGTGGTGAGGATGTCGTGAAGACCTGCCCGGGTGGCAGGCGTTGCGTGAGGAGCTCCATCCGTACGGGCTCGAGATCGTGACCGTCGCGCTCGACACCGCGGGAGGCGATGCCGCGCGACCGTTCGTCGAGAAGGCGGCGCCGCGGCACCCGTCCTTGCTCGACCAGGCGCACTCGGTCGACGCGGCATTCGGTGTCGTGAACGTACCGAACGGCGTGTGGATCGACGAGCACGGGATGATCGTGCGTCCCGCCGAGCCTGCATTCCCCGGCCGAAACCCCGTGACGGCAAAGTTCCGTGAGATGAGTCTCGACGGCCTCCCCGACGACGTCGCCGACATGCTGCGCGAGGTGAAGAAATTCCGCACCGACCCCGACGGCTACGTGGCAATGGTGCGCGACTGGGTCACGCGTGGCTCGGAGAGCCCGTACGCGCTCGGTCCCGAAGCGGTGATCGAGCGTTCGCAGCCGCGCTCCCTCGACACGGCGCGCGCCGCGGCCCACTTCGAGCTCGGGCAACATTTCCACCGGGGCGGCGACCACGGGCGGGCCGTCGTGCACTGGCGCGAGGCCCATCGCCTCCAACCGGAGAACTGGACCTACAAGCGCCAGGCGTGGAACTTCGAGGACCCGGTGCGACAGGGCCCGACCGACGTTTACGACAGCTGCTGGATCGCCGACGTGAAGCGGTTCGGCGCCGAGAACTACTACCCGCCCGTCGTGCCCTGATCAGATCGCGAACCAGCTGCTCTGGAAGCGCCGAGTCGTCCCCCGGAGCGGCACCTCGACGAGGACGCTCACCTGCGCCGGCGCGAGATGGTCCAGGGAGAAGCCCCCGTAGTCGTCGATGCCGAGCGTCCGCGTCCCGCACTCGGTACGCACGGTCGCCACCGTCGCCGCGACGGGGACGACCCAGCCGCTCAACCGGCACGTCTGCGACTTCGTGCAGTCGATCTTCACCTCGAGTCGCGCACCGCCGCCACTGAACGCGAGCACGCGAGTGTGCGCGCCGCCTGGGGGCAACAAGACCTCAGCGTCCAGTACGGAGTCGTACACGAGCTCGAGCAATTCCACGTCCGCGGGCACCCGCATGCTCGCGGCGCGACGGGCGCGGATCTTGACGACGTCGGGAACGGGCTCACGGGACGCACCCACGTCACGCGGCTCCGCCGCAAGGACTCTGGTTGTCGTCTGCATTCAGAGTGACGATCACGACGCAATCCTCTCGCCCGGAGTCGTGCTCCTTCGGTTTGATGCGCTTCGCCCGAGCGCGCCTGCGCCCGGTGCGACGCGCGCCACGCAGCGACGCGCCGTCCCGGCCGATGCTGATGTGTTGTCACGGATGCAGAGCGGTCGACGCACCTCCTGATACGCGAAACTCCCGCTTCTTTCTTGTATCAGGCTGACCCCGGAGGGCTCTGTCAAGGCGACGTTCCAGATCACACGAGGCCGGATCTCCGCGCCCCCCCGCAGGGAGATGACGATGCACCACAGCGCCGGAGGCGGCGGGAACGACACGTCCGTCGCCTTGGTCCATGTCGGACTCCTCGGCGGGTTCCGCGTCGAGCGCGGCGGCTTGCCCATCTCGGACTTCGCCTGGCAGCGACGGAGCGCCAAGCGCGTCACGAAGCTCTTGGCCATCCGGCCGGGACACGCGGCGCATCGTGACGAGGTCCTCGAGACGCTGTGGCCCAATGCGGATCTTGCGTCGGCACGCAACAGTCTGTCGAAGGCGTTGCACGCGGCGCGATGCGCGATCGAGCCTGAGCGCCTCCCGAGGGAAGGCTCGCCGTACATCCGGGTCAGAGACGACCTCATCACGCTCGGAACCGAACACGTCGTGATCGATGCCGACGAGTTCCAGCGTCTGGGCCGGCACGCGTTCCACGTCGCGACGGTGCCCGCCTACGAGGATGCACTGGCCGCGTACACGGGCGTGCTCCTCCCCGAGGATCTGTACGAGGACTGGGTGACGGAGCGTCGTGATTCTCTCGCCGAGCTCAACATTCGGTTGCTCATCAGCCTGGCCGAGGCGTTGGAGAAGCGCGGGCGGCATCGCGCCGCCGTCGACCGGCTCCGTACCGCCCTCGAACAGGACCCGACGCGCGAGGACGTGCACCGCCAGCTCATGCGCCTGTACGGCGCGCTCGGTGCCCGTTGCGTCGCGCTCCGCCAGTTCGAGACCTGTCGTTCCGTGCTACGCGAACGACTCAACGTGGCGCCGGATCCGCAGACGATCGCCCTGTACGAGCGGCTCTCGGCCAACGCGCTCGAGCAGCCGGTTCCGCCGCGAGAGGTCCTGACCGCGACCGGCGCCTTCGATGTCGCGCCCGACCTCGACGCGGACCCGACGACCCCGTTCGTCGGCCGGGAATCGGCCCTGGGACTGCTCCAGTCGCTCCTGGCGCGCGCCGGGCAGGGCACCGGGAGGCTCGTCGTGGTCAGCGGCGAGGCCGGCGCGGGCAAGACGCGCCTCGTCGCGCGGTTCGCCCTCGAAGCACAGCTCGCCGGCGCGTGCGTGCTCGGCGACGGTCAGAGCACCAACACCTTCCCCTACGGTCCGTTCGCGGCCGCGGTCGAGGGCTACGTCGACGACCGCTCCCGCGCCGAGCGTGAGGACCTTGCGGCTCGTTATCCCACGCTCCGGTGGCTGGTGCCGTCGATGCACGGCCCGCGGGTGCAGCACGTCACCGCCGGCGACCGCGACGTCACCCATGCGCGTCTCGGCACAGACATCGCGCGGTTTCTCGACGATGTCGCGTCCTCGGGGCCGGTCGTCCTGCTGCTCGGCGACCTCGACGACACGCATGCCTCGAATCTGGCCATGCTCCAATACCTGGCCAACCTCGCTCGCCGTCGCCGCTGGCTGATCATGGGGACGATCCGCGAAGAGTCCCTGGGCGCCGAGAGGCGCGCGGGTCGGATGTTCACGTCTTTGGAGCGTGAAGGTCTCTGCGTTCCCCTGAAGTTGCGCGGCCTCGAACGTCCGGCCTGCGACGAGCTCGTGCGAACGTTGCTTCGAGGCTTCGCCGTCAGTGACGGCTTCCTCGATCACGTTGCGTCCTTGACGCTCGGCAACCCCTTCTTCATCGGGGAGCTCGTGCAGGCAATGGCGCAGCGCGACGACGTGGCGTCCGAGCTCGGATGGGACGATCTCACACCGGCGTCATTCCGATTGCCGGCAACAGTGCGCGGCGTCGTCGAGCGAACGCTCGGGCCCCTCGGGCGCAACGCCCGACAGGTGCTGGACCTCGTGGCGGTGGCCGGCCCGGGCGTCGGACTGCAGGACCTGCGCAACGCCACGGTGCATCTGCAGCCGTCGCTCTCGAGCGCCGAGCTGTTCACCGCGCTCGATCATTGCCTACGGAGCGGCGTGCTCTTGGAAGACGACGACTCGTACGCGCTCCGGCATGCACTCGTCCGGATGCTGCTGCTGGAAGACCTTCCACGGCACCGCCGGATCGAGTTGAGCACTGCACTCGCGCATGCGGACACGACGCCGTGTTCCGACTGCCGATGGCCCGCGGGGGTAGCCACCGGATGAGGCGCGCGCTCCCCGGCGCCGACGACCCCGAGGCCGGCCGTCTCGGCGTCCGCCACGCCGTGTTCGTCATCCTGTTCCTTGCACCCGGCGGTGCATTCGTCGACACGCGCGCCCTCGGAAGCGCCGGGTCGCTCCTTGCGCACCGGGCGCCGTGGATCCCGGTCGTCTCCGTCGGTACGTCGCTCTTGTTGGGCGCGGCCGCGTGGACGGCCGTCACATGGCTCCGGGGCACTGCGCTGCTCGCCGGCGCCGGCCCGCGAGCCCCGACCCGTCCGGTTCGCCTCCAGCTCATCGGTGACGACACGAACGGCGTTGTGCAGGCAACGCTCGTCCTCGTACTCGTGGCCGCGCTCGCCTGGGTGCTCTGGCACGACGCCGGCCCGTGGCAGTACGCGCTCGCCGTCGTCGCGACGATCGCGCTCGGCACCCTCACATGGCCTCGACGCCCGCCGCTCACCCGATGGGGTACACCGTCTGCGCCCGCGTCCGGCTTGTGGCGCAAGATTCCGGTCGCGAAGCTCGAGACGATTCGTCTTCTCGTGCTCCTCAACGCGGTGACCGCGCTCGTGCTCCTCGGTTCTCCGCAGCTCTTCTCGGGACCGTGGGCCGCGTCGACGGTGTTCGTCTACCTGCTCATGTTCGGGGTGAACCTCGCGATCCTCAACTCGTGCCTCTCCGCCTCGACGGGGAGCACACTCGCGCCGGCGCGCGACTACCTCACCCCCGTCGACGGGGCGACAACTTCACCGGGCGCCCCGTCGAGCCCGAGCGGCACCACGCGCTGGGAGCGGATGAAGCTGATTCGGCTGCACACGTTCTCGTCGAAGGCAGCCCCGTCGACGCAGGCCGCGGCGACACAGGCCGCGGCGACGCCGCGCCCGGCGACGCCACGACCCCGCGGAAAGCTTCGGCGTGTCGCAGCCGCGACCGCGCTCCTCGTCGCCGCCGCGTGGATCGCGGCTGCACACCCGGGGGCGCTGCTCGTGTTCGGCTTTCTCGCTCTCGGCGTGGCGATCCCCTTCACGACCGACATCGATCGGGAGCAGGCGATCACCATGGTGCTCGCGGCCGGTGTCGGCGTGGCCACGCTCGACTACGTGGGCTGGCGCATCTCGGTGACGAACTGGCAGGGATGGTGGGTCGCGGCGCCTCTGCTGTGCGCGGAGATCCTCGGTGCGGTCCACGTCGTCGGGTACCAGTTCACGATCTGGCCTCGACCGTCACCGCTGATCGAGCCGTCCGAAGATCCGAGCCGGTACCCCATCTTCATCTTCGTCCCGACCCTCAACGAAGGCGCCGCGATCCTCCGGCGCACGTTGGAGGGTTGTCTCGCGGCGCGGGCGAAGTACCTCGAGCAGTATCCGGCCGCGAAAGTGAGCGTGGTCGTGTGCAACGACGGCCGCGCGGCCGGCGTGCCGGGTTGGGAAGACGTCGACCGGCTCGCGAAGCAGCTCGGTGTCCGGAACGTGACGCGGCAGAAGAGCGGTGGCGCGAAGGCGGGCAACATCGAGAACGCGCGCCAAGAGGTCGGCGCGACGGGTGACGCGCTCGTCGTCATCTTCGACGCCGATCAGGTGCCCGAGCCCGAGTTCCTCGTCGAGACGGTTCCGCCGTTCGCCGACCCGACGATCGGCTGGGTACAGACGGGCCAGTACTACGCGAACCTCAAGAACCCCGTTGCGCGCTGGGCCGACGACCAGCAGTCGATGTTCTACAACCTGCTGTGCCCGGGGAAAGCGGCGCTGAACGCCGCGTTCATCTGCGGCACGAACGTCGTGATCCGCGCCGCGGCACTCGACGAGATCGGCGGCCTCCCGCAGGATTCGGTGACGGAAGACTTCGCGGCGTCGATCGCGCTGCACCCGAGGTGGCGCAGCATCTACCTCAGCACCGTTCTCGCCACGGGCCTCGGCCCGCTCGACATCCCGTCGTATCTCAGGCAACAGGGTCGATGGGCGCGTGGGACGCTCGGCGTGTTCCGCAGCAATTGGCGTGACATCCTGCTGCCGAAGAAGCACGGGCTTCGGCTCGGCCAGCGCGCGCAGTACCTGCTCGCGTGTACGCACTACCTCTGCGGGCTTCGCGACCTCGTCTACATGATCAGCCCGGTGCTCTTCGTCTTCACCGCCATCCCGGCGGTGCGACGGGCGACGCTCGGCGATTACCTGTGGCACTTCCTTCCGTACATCGCGCTCGGGATCGCCGGCATGTGGTACTCGGCCCGCCGCGTCACGGGACTGCGCGGGATCATCATCGGCTTCGGCAGCTTTCCGACGTTGGTGGGCAGCCTCGTCGCCGTGATCCTCGGCCGGAAGACCGGCTTTGCCGTCACCTCGAAGAAGCGGCAGACCGGGAGCCGACCCGTGCGCTATCTGTGGGTCTACCTGGCGTTCGTCCCTCTATGTGTCGCGTCGCTCGTCTGGGTGACGCGGGTCCACGGCGCGCAACAGACGTCGCTGTTCATCAGCGTCATGTGGATCGTCTATTCGCTGGTGCTGCTCTCGAGCTTCCTCGGTCTCGCGTGGGCCGATCTGCGTGGACAGCGCGCCGATGTCGCGTCGCTCGCGACCGCGCGACAGGCGTACCCGTCGAAGCTGCTCGACCGCACGAATCCGCTCCTGCCGGTCGCCAGTCTGGGCTTGGCCGCGATGATGGCGACACCGCTTCTCGTGACCCCCCGGTTGGCATCACTCCCGATGTTCGCTCCGAACGCGTCGCGATTCGTGATCACCCATGATCCGTCCCGCTACGTCGGTGTTTCGCTTCCCGTGCAGCTGCTCGAGACGGGGCAACGAACGCTGGAACGTGAGGTAGGTCTGCGCTTCGGCGTCGTCGGGCGCACACAGGACATCACCGACCGATTCGACGCCCGTTGGGCGGACACGCTCGCCGCGCACAACGCGCGCCCGTGGGTCACGCTGGAGTTCGGTGTCTTCGGCCCCGATCACAAGGTTCCGCTCGGCGCGAACCTTCCGGCCATCATCAACCATCTGTGGGACGGCGACCTCAGGCGCTGGGCCGCCGAGATCCGCGACTACAGCCACCCCGTGTATCTCACGATCCTGCGGCATGCCGACAAGAACTGGTCCCTGTCGTCCGCGGTGGCCAACGGTGGGATCCCGCAGGACGTCGCGAAGGCGTGGACCCACGTGCAGTCGATCTTCCGCGAGGTGGGGGCGAACAACGTCGCGTGGGTATGGGCACCGGCCGATCCCGTGGACGATCGCCCCTACGCGCCGCCGGCATCGAAGATCGACGCCGTCCTGCAGAGCTTCATCAACTATCCGGGCACGACCTGGGGCGATCCCCAGGCTGTGCTCCACAACCTCTCGCAGCGGTACCCGGGCAAGCCGCTGTTCATTGAGGCGAGCGCGGCCGGCCCGCTGCACGAGAAGGCCGCGTGGTTGGACCGTCTCGGTCGCGCGGTCGCAAACCTACCGACGGCCTACGCCGTGCTGTACCACGAAGGTGGGCCCGGCCTCACACCCACTTCGGCCGAGGCGAAGACGTGGTCGCTCGCGTCGGACCCCGCCTCCCTCGCGACGATGCAGCGCGTCCTCGCCGAAGTGCGCACAGAGAGAAGAGTCCCATAGCCACCGTCGCGATACCCCAGGCCGGCACGACGCGCCGGCGGACATATCCGGCGACACTTGCCGCCCTCTGGCCCATCGCGCTCATCCTCGCGGTGCAGGCGGTGGTGTCGTTGACGACGTTGCGCAACACCGCGTTCCAGGACGAAGGCCTCTACGTCTACGCCGGACGCCAGATCATCCGTCACTGGATGGGCGGTCCCGCGCCGCTCGACAACTACGCGTACTACTTCTCGGGGTATCCATACGTGTATCCCGTGGTCGGGGGGTTCCTCGATCGCGTCGGGGGCCTCGAGCTCGCGCGCAGCTTCAGCCTCGCGTGCATGCTCGGCGTCACGTCGCTCGTCTACTCCGTCACGCGCAACCTGTTCGACCGGGCCTCGGCGATCTTCGCGTCCGGCATGTACGCGGTGACCGGCGTCGTGCTGTTCGTCGGGCGTCTCGCGGTGTTCGACGCGATGTGCCTGTTCTTCATCGCGCTCGCCACCGCGATCGCCGTGCACTGCAGCACCAGACGTCGTGCATGGCCTGCGTTCCTGATCGGGCCCGCACTGGCCACCGGGGTCATGGCGAAATACGCGGGGCTCATATTCGTCGCCCCGGTGCTCGTGATCATGTTGTGGCTCAGCCTTCGCTTCCTCGGGTGGCGAGCCGCAGCCGGGCGGCTCTTCTACGCGGCATCGGGGGTCGTCGCCTCCGTCGCGCTCCTCGCCGTGATCGTCAACCACGACGCGTTCCACGCCGTCTCCGGCAGCACGACGAACCGCTCGACCGGCTTCAAGGCGCCCCGACTCAGTTTGTTCAACCATGCGCTGCAGATGGGAGGCGTCATCTGGGGCGCAGCACTGATCGCCATCGTGATGCTGCTGCGGCGGAAGCGATACGGCCTCCTGGCCTTGATGTTCTTCGGCACCTCGTGGCTCACGGTCATCTACCACGTGTACATGCGCGAGCCGATCTCGTTCGACAAGCACATCGCGTACGGGCTGTTCTTCGCGGTGCCGCTCGCCGGCTATGCGCTCGCCTGGATCTCGGGCTATGTACGGCCACCGCTCATGAGCTCGAACCGCGGCTACTGGCTCGCCGGCACCGCGGTCCTTCTCGCGGTCTTCGTGCTCGGCCTCCATCAGTCGCAGAACCTCTATGCGCGCTGGGCGAACACATCGGATCTGAGCTACGCGTTGCACACGCAACTCCGTAACGGAACCGGACGGATCCTCGCGGAGGACATCGAGGTCGCCCGCTTCGACGCCCGGGACGTGACGCAGGAATGGCAGTGGAGCAGCTTCTACTACCCCTTCTATATCGATGCGGCGAAGCACAAGCACCTCGGTGACGACGCCCTCCATCAGGGCCTCAACGACCGCTACTACGACCTCATCGAGCTCAGCTTCAACTACTTCCCCGACCAGGCGTACGGGTTCGCCGGGTACATGGCGCAAACACGGAACTACGATCTCATCGGCAGGGTCCCGTTCACGAACTCCTACGGGAAGGGTCACTTCTTCTTGTTTCGGAGCGCGCTGGGTCCCCGACAGGGCACCTTCACGAGTTTGGACCAGCTGAAGACGAACGTCTGGCCGTGAATCGTCGACCACGGGGCGGGCGGAGGCGATGGTTCGCGCTCGCCGCCGCATTCACGATCGCGGCGTGCGCGTGTGAGTCGTCGACGCGCCAGTCGACGGCCGCCGACGCCGGCTCGAAGCGCGACGCGGCCCGCTTCGTCAGCGACGCGAGCAGCCTGACCCTCCAGTGGATCGGCCCGACACAGGGCGCGATGCGGTCATCGCCCGTCGTCGCCCAGGGTGTGGTCTACGCCGGCTCCAGCGATGGACGCGTGTATGCGTTCGATGCATCCGGTGGGACCGGTTGCAACGGCTCGCCGAGCGCGTGCGCGCCACGTTGGAGCTTCGCGACCGGCGGCCCGGTGACGACATCGCCTGCTGTCGCGGGCGGCACCGTGTATGTCACGTCGAACGACCACAATCTGTACGCGCTCGATGCGGCCGGCACGACCCGTTGCAGCGGTCTGCCGAAAACGTGTGCGCCGCTGTGGAGCGCACCGCTCGGGAGCGCCGCACCGTTTGCCCCGGTTGTCGCCGGCGGTGTCGTCTACGCCGCGTCGAACGACCATGAAGTCCACGCGTTCGACGTGGCCGGCTCGAAGCAGTGTGGTGGGCAACCGCGGACGTGCGCGCCGCTCTGGAGCGGCCATACCGACGGCGCGATCACGTCCTCGCCCGTCGCGTCGGGCGACATGCTGTACGTGAGCGCGGACAACGGCGAGGTTTCTGCGTTCGACGCCTCCGGCCACGACCAGTGCGCCGGCACGTCATCGGGGAAGACGTGTGCTCCGCGGTGGGTCGCCCGCGCCGGAGACGCGATCACCTCCGCGCCCACGATCGCATACGGACGGCTGTACGTCGGCGGCGAGCGCGGTGTGTTCGCGTTCGACGCGTCGGGAGCCACGAGCTGCGCAAAGACATCCGGGGTCAAGGTGTGCAGGCCAGTGTGGAGGGCAACGACCGGTGGGCCCATCGCGGCCGCGCCGGCCGCGGCGGGCGGCTTCGTGTACGCGGGCGCGCTCGACGCCAAGTTGTATGCGTTCGACGCGACGTCGAATCGCAACTGCACCGGACGACCCCGCATGTGCACGCCGCTGTGGACCGCGACGACCGGCGGCCCCATCTCGTCGCGGCCCGCGGTCACCACGGCCGCGGTCTACAGCGGGTCGGCAGACCAGAACGTGTACGCGTTCGACACGAAGACCGGCGCGCTGCAGTGGACCGCCACAACCGGCGGCGCGGTCAATACCTCGCCCGCCACTGGTGACGGTGGGCTCTTCGTCGGCTCCGACGACGGCAACTTGTACGCGTTCGGCCCGTCACAGCTGGCGCGTTGCGCCTCGGTATCCGATCCCACCTTGGCGAACACCACTTCCGCGTCGCCTCGCCCGGCCGTGCCGCTCCAAGCGGGGATCGCGACGGCCAACCTCTGGAACGTGCAACGCTCGTCCGGCATCGTCAGCCAATGCTTTTCGACCGCGGCGTCGGGTCAGGCGCCCGGCCTCGTGACGACGTTCAACCTCACGGGGTTGACCCCGATCTCGAACGGGCCCGCCGGTTACCCGGAGATCGCATACGGCTATTCGAACGACGGTGACCGCTTGTGCATCGACACGCGTCCGTGTGCTGCAGCACCGTTCCCCATACCGGTCCAGAACTTCCTCGCCGCGCCGACGACCGCGACCCTTGGTTACTCGCTCGGCGCGCCGGCGCCTTCCGCGCTCCCGGTGGACCTGATCTACAACCTGTGGATCAGAAAATCCCCTGCGCGCGGTGCTCCGCAGGCATGCGACGTCGAAGTCGTCGTGTATCTCTACGGATCGAACCTCCCGCCACCTCCTCCCGCAAGAAGCGGGAGCTGCGCGGTCGCGCCGACGAATCTGAGTGATCGGCTCGTCATGGACGGCGCGGTGGACGGCGCGAACGCGCCAATCGGGTGGAACGTGTCGGTCGGCGCGGGCGGCACCGACGCCACAACCGTCTACTTCGCGATCACTTCGCCGGAGCCGAAAGCGTCGGCACGGCTCGGCGTCTCACTCGGCGACTTCGTCAAGAAAGCGGCGGACCTTCTCGGTCCCGCCTATGCCGCGACCTCCGGCTACGTCATGGGGGTCGAGCTGGGGGCGGAATTCAACCAGGCCCAGTGCGCGAATGCCTGTGTGATGAGTTCGGGTGACGCACAATGGAGCTGGACCGTGTCCAACTTCAGTCTCGAAGCCGCTGGCAACAAACTGAACGTGATCGGCCTGTCCTGACCGAGACGGATTGGTACGCTGCTCAAGCCGGAGGCGCCGTCTTCCGAGTAATTCGTGACGATGAGACCCCGCTTCGTTGCCGTCCTGAGCGTGTCGATCCTCGCGATCGCCTTGACGAGCTGTACGCGCAGCGATGTCGTCACGCCGTTTGCGGGGGCGACCGGTTTCTCGACGCTCGAGGTCGGCGGTTGGTCGGTCGTGAACGCGCAGACCTATCCCAACGGTGGCCGCCTGAAGGCGCTCGGGGGATACACCAACTGGTCGAACACCAATGGGAACGACTGGGCATCCGTGAAACCGCGTCTCGACAAGCAGGCGGTCGAAGGCGCCCGGCCGGTGCTGTCGTGGGGCTCCGGCGCCGGTGGCTCCAACGCCGCGATCGCCGCCGGAAGTTACGACTGGTACGTCAACCAGTGGGCCGGGAATTTCAAGACGCTGCCGTACACGGTCGTGATCCGGCTCGACTGGGAGGAGAACGGTTTCTGGTACCCGTGGGCCACGGGTGGTACCGCCCCGGCGTCGGCCCATCGGGACTACGTCGCCATGTGGCGCCATGTCCACGACGTGTTCGCCGCGAACGGTGTGCGCAACGTGAAGTGGTTCTTCAGCCCGAACACGACCGGCAAGGGCAGCTCGATCGTCGATTTCACCCCCGACTACCCCGGCGACGCGTACGTCGACTACGTCGGGTTCGATCTCTACAACTGGGGCACGTATCACGCCGGCAACAAATGGAAATCGTTTACCGACCTCGCGACGTACTCGTACGGTCTCATGAACGCGCTCACGGCAAAGCCACAGGTCCTCGGCGAGGTCGGCAGCTGCGACACGATCTACAACGGCGGTGCGACGGGGCCGACGAGTACGAAGGAAGGGTGGATCACGTCGGCGTTCCTGACCGAGATCCCCCAACGGTTTCCGCGAATCGTCGCGTTCATGTGGTTCAACGCGGACAAGCCCGGCGAATGCAACTTCGCCATTGACTCGACGCCGGCGACGTTGGCCGCGTTCCAGCACGTCGCCGCCAGTCCACTTTGGCAAGCAAACTTTCCCTGAACACCGCAAAACGCGCGCGAGTGACTCCGTTGTGGCTGCAGAGTCAGGTCTTCAACAGGCGCGAGTCTCGATGAAGTTTCTTGACTGAACGGAGCGGTGCCCCATACGCTCGCTTTGGGCAAGGCGGGTCCGATCAGTCGCTTTGGGGCGAGGCACCGTAACAACATGCCTGCAGGCCTCCCTGCAGGAACATGATGGTTTCCCACCTCTGACACGATCGGGCGCGCCGTGTGGGTAGGAGACCGTTTTCATGGCGTCGCGGCCGGAACAGCTCGCGCCTCATCACGATCGTGCCGACACTGCGACTCTCGTCGAGGGGGCGCGGCAAGGCGACCGATCCTGTTGGGACGCACTCGTCGATCAGTTCAGCGGCCTCATCTGGTCGGTGGCGCGCGGGTTCGGCATGAGCCGGGCCGACGCCGCCGAGGTGAGCCAGATCACCTGGCTGCGGCTGGCGGAACACCTCTCGCGGATCGAGCAGCCGGACCGCCTCGGCGCGTGGTTGGTCACCACCGCGCGACGAGAGTGTCTCCGGCAGCGACGCCTGCACGGGCGGATGGTCCTCGTCGAGGACCTCGAGCTCGAGCGCGGCCGTCCCGCGGGCACCGGTGCCGACGACGATGTGTTGACGAACGAGCGTGATGCTGCGTTGTGGCGCTGCCTCGACGCGCTCCCCGAGCGGGCGCGGACGCTGCTCATGATGCTGTTGACCGATCCGCCCATGAGCTACACGGAGATCGGGGCCGCGCTGGACATGCCCGTAGGCAGCATCGGCCCGACTCGGGCCCGAATTCTCACGATGCTGCGCCGGGACGTCGAAGCGGCGGGCATCACGCGTCGCGACTGACCCGAACCATCGACGAGCGGCTCGCTGGGCCACGACTTCGCGCTGGCCGGTGTCCGAATTGGGCCCAGCTATGCTCGCGCCGACCGGAAGTGCAGGTGGCGGGGCATTTGCGGCGCCCGGCCGCGTTGTCGGAGTAGTGGGCACGACGTGACTCAAGGCGGAAGGTCGGACGACGCGGCCGCACAGTTCGAGCAGGAGCTGCGCGAGCTCATCGCCCGTTTCGACCCGGTCCCCGACGACGTCCGTGCCGAGGCCCGGCGGGCGGGGCGGGTGCAACCGCCGGCCGACTCCGAGCTGCTCGAGTTGGTCTACGACTCCGTTCTCGACGCCGACGTCCGCGAGGTGTCGGGCGAGACGCCGGTACGTGCTCTGGCGTTCGGCGGCAGTGGCATCAGGCTCGAGGTGCGCGTCGACAGCGATGACGACGGCCCGAGCCGGCTGACCGCGTTCGCCATTCCGGTTGCGCCGACAGCGGCCACGCTGCGCACCGAGGAGGCCGCGGTGCGCCTTCCCGTTGCACCCGACGGCGCGTTCTGTTGCTCGAACCTCGCACGCGCGCCGGTGCGCCTCGAGATCGAATTGCTCCTCGCCGGCGAGACCCGGCACTTCCACAGCGGCTGGTTCGTCCTCTGAGTCCCACCGAACGATCGGTCGGGGCCGTTTTCTGTTCTCCAGCCCGAAGACGGTCCCAACTGGTGCAGATGGGAGGGTGCGTCACGTGGCCGGGGCGAGGCCACGGGGGCCTTCAGGGTCGAAGAGGCCGATGGAGCGTGGTGATCGTCGGTCGAGCGCGGCGTCATCGGCCACGCGTCCGGCCGCGACGACTTCGTCGAGCAGGTGGCGCGCGTGCGCGTCGAGGAGGTCGAGGTCATCCGACACGAGCACGAGACCGCCCGATGCACCCACTGTGCGCGCCCATTTCGCCGCGTCGCGCGACGACAGTTCGGTGTCGGTCGACCGCAGCATGATGCAGTCGGGATCGTTGACCCACAGCCTCCGGTGCATGAAGCTGCGCGTACAGGTGTTCACGAACGCGTGCCGTGTCGCCGGCAGCGCGTCGTCGTATCCCGGCTGCGACTCCTTGCCCACCGGTCGGTCCCACCACGGCGCGACGTCGGGGCCGATGCGCATGCCGTCGACCGCGCCCACGACCGCGCCGATCGGCGCGCCGCAGCCGACGATGAACGTGTCGTCTCCCACGCCGCGCCGGATCGCATCGAAACCGGCCCGCACCCGTTCGGCCGGCGTCATCGCGGCGTCCGCATACCGGCCCGGCATCGCCGCCGAGAAGGTGAAGTCGAGCTTCAAGTAGCGGTACCCCATCTCGGCGAGTGCCGCCGCGGTCGCTTCGAGATGAGCGAGCACGTCGGGCCGGGTTGTGTCGAGCTCCGCGATGACGCCGCCCCAGATGTCGTTGTACATCCCGACTGCGAAGCCGTCGCCGCCGGGCGCGGCCGCGAGCCACTCCGGGTGACGATGCACGAGATCGCTGTCGGGCCCGGCGAGGAACGGCGCCATCCACAATCCCGGCGTGTACCCCGACCCGGCGATGGCCGCGGCGATCCCGTCCACCCCCGAGGGGAAGCGCTCGTTCGTGGTCAGCCAGTCGCCGATCGCGCGCTGATATCCGTCATCTACCTGGAAGACGTCGAACGGCCACGCCGCCGCGCGCGCGAGGTTGTCACGCACATCGCGTTCGGCGACGGTGTGGAAGTAGTGGTACCAGGAACACCAGCCGACCACGAATGGCCCGCGCGCCCGCGCGCCGGCCTCACGGCCGACCCGGGTGGCCCACGTCTCGAGAAGCTCCTGGGCGTCGTCGCCCTCGTCGACGACGACGTCGTGCAGCCGGCGCTCGGCACCCGCTTCGACGACCGCGCCGCCCAACCACGCTTCCGCGCAGACCTCGAGGCTGCCGTCGCGCAACGTGGTGCGGACCGTCCCGGCGTGCGTGTCGCCGCCCGTGAAACCGATGCACCGCAGCGTTCGCGCACCAGACCCGAGCACGGCCACCTGTTCGGCCCGCAGCTCGCCTTCGGCCGCGACACCGGGGTCGGCATGGAACGCGGCCCGCACGAGCCCGAGCGCGCGGGGATCGCGCGACGGGTCCTCGTCGACGCCGATGCGCCGGGTCCGGGTCGGCGACCACGACTGGTACCCATGCGCAAACAGCAAGGGTTGCTCGCCGGCCGGTCCTTCGTCCCACACGAGACCGACGGCGTCGAGCGCAACAGGCTCGACACGAGGCGCGTACACCGACCAGCGTGCACCGTCATCGCGGCATTCGACGTGGAGCTGGACCGGTCCCGCGTCGACCTGGCCGCTCTCGGGCACCGGCACCTCGACCGGCGCGCCACCGGTCGGTCGCACGCGGGCGCGCAGGCGATGCATGGGCTGCACCGCCGGAGCCTATGACGCGCCCGTCATCCGCCCATGCGGCCGCGGTTGAATACCGGTATGACCGAGCCGGAACCCGAGTGGGAAGTGTTCGGTGCGCTCGAACCGGGGCCGATCATCATCGTCGAGTACGACCCCGCGTGGGCCGCCCGCTTCGTGGCCGAACGACGGAGGATCGCGGCCGCGATCGGCGATGACGCGTTGCGCGTCGAGCACGTCGGTTCCACGAGCGTCCCCGGGCTCGCCGCCAAGCCGATCGTCGACATCCTGATCGCGGCCCACGACGTCCACGAGCCGACGATCACGTCACGACTCGAGTCGGCCGGTTACGTCCTGCGGGTGCGCGAGCACGGGCACCGGATGCTGCGCACCCCTGAGCGCGACGTCCACGTGCACCTGTGGCCGGCCGCGAGCGACGACATCCGGCGCCATCTGTTGTTCCGCGATTGGTTGCGCGTCGACGCCTCCGACCGGGCGCTGTACGAACGGACCAAGCGCGAGCTCGCGCCGCGCGACTGGGCCGACCGCAACGACTACGCGGAAGCGAAGACCGACGTGATCACGACGATCAGCCGGCGCGCCGAGGCCTGGGCCCGGCGCACCGGCTGGTCGCTCTGAAGTGGTATCCGACGAGATACCATTGCGGCATGGACGCCGCCACCACCATCCGCAGTGCCCGCCGGCGGGCCGGGCTGTCGCTGCGCGGCCTCGCCGCCCGGGCCGCCACGTCGCACTCGACTCTCGCCGCGTACGAGGGCGGCCGGAAGATCCCGACCGTCGACACCCTCGATCGTGTCCTTCGCGCCGCCGGCTACGAGCTGGCGATCGAGCTCACGCGGCGGGTGGGCGCCGACGATCCCGCGGCGCGGGGCCGCGAGCTCGAGCAGGCCCTGGACCTGGCGGCCCAGTTCCCGGCTCGTCACTCGCGCACGCTGCAGTTCCCGAAGTTCGGCACGAAGTGACGGCGCTGCCCCGCAAGATCGTCGCGATCCACCGCGCGCTCGCGGCGGCCGGCATCCCACACGCGTTCGGCGGCGCGCTCGCACTGGCGTGGTGCACCGAACGCGCGCGGGGTACCGTCGACATCGACCTCAACGTGTTCCTGGACGTGTCACAGGCGGGCGAGGTGCTCGCCGCGCTGCCGCACGGGATCACGTCGACCGAACGCGACCTCGCGGTCATCGAGCGCGACGGCCAGCAGCGCCTGTGGTGGGGTGACACACCCGTCGACCTGTTCGTCAACACCACCGAGTTCCACGCCCAGGCCGCGGCCCGTTGCCGCACCGAGCAGTTCGCCGGGCACGACGTCCCGTTCCTGTCGTGCACCGACCTTGCGGTGTTCAAGGCCTTCTTCAACCGCACGCGCGACTGGGCCGACCTCGAAGAGATGCTCGCGGTCGGCACGCTCGACGTCGAACGCGTGCTCGGCACGCTCACGCGCTATCTCGGCCCGGCCGACGAGCGCGTCGAGCACCTCCGCCGGCTCGCGCCAGCCTGACGCGCGGACGTTCGGAAGCCGCTGCCGGTCTACTGACCGGCGGTCCGGCGCCCAGCCGGCTCCACCGATGCGTGGAGCACCAGGCCGCACCGGCTGCATTCCTCGGTGCCGGTCGCGAAATCGAAGGCCGACGGTTTGTGACCGAACCAGCGACACAACCACGCCATTGTGTTCTTGCCCCCCTCGTGCCCGCCGCAGCGGAAGGCGTCCAACCCGTTGTGGTGGGCGTCAAGGATGCCCGACGCCGTCACCGCGCTCGCGGATACCCCGCCGGCCGCCGGCGTCAGTGGTCGGCGCCGGCGATCTCGACGTCGTCGAGGATGCTGTAGCTCGGCATCGGGCCCTCGTGTGTGGCGATCTGCACGAGCATCGGTGTTCGTCCGCCCACGATCACGTCTCGAACGGTGAGGACACGATCGAGGAAGCGGAAACGCTGCCCAGGCTGCAGCCGGATGACCTCCACACGGCACTGCTCCATGGCGTCTCTGTCGGCAGGCGGCCCCGAGGGCTGAGCCTGTATGGGGCAATTGGGCCTATCGACCTAGGCGTCGCTCCAAGCGGTGACAGCTGACTCGAGCGCGTGACCCGCCGCTCGTCGAGGGTGGTGGTACAAACGGAAGCCGGCGGCCGG
>JAMXLJ010000094.1 GCA_024281095.1 Acidimicrobiia bacterium
GCGGTCGAGATGTTCGACGCGCTGCTCCACATCGACCGGCTGTACGTCGGCGGCGGCAACGCGAGGAAGCTCACGGTTGACCTCGGCCATCGCGCCGAGCTCGTCGACAACGCCGCCGGCATCCTCGGCGGCATCAAACTCTGGGATCTCGATCACGTTTGACGTCAGCCCCGGCGCGCGGGCGTAACGCCCAGGGACGTGCCCGGCATCGCGACGAGGTGGCTTTGCACCCACACCCCGCCGCCGCGTAGCGCGCGAACGTGGTCAGAGCACTAACCGCTGGTGGCGCTATTGGCGAGTAGTTCAGGTGGGGTCGGCGCCGTGTAGTGCAACGCGTCGGCGGTATTCGTAGAGCCCGTCGAAGAGGGCGTGGCTGATCCTCAGTACTTCTTCGTCCGGGTGGATCATCGACAGGCCGCGACATATCACGTCGAGGCCGGGCCCTTCGGGTGCGTCGTAGCGGTCGTCGGCGAGGTCGGCTTCATGGACGATGCGGGCGATGTCCCAGAGGATCGGGTCGTCGAGTGAGAACGCGTGCAGGATGGTCTCGAAGCTGCAGTCGTCACCGTGGTGGGTCAGCTCGACACCAATCATGTCGAACGGGATGGCACCGGCCGGCGGGTCGTCCGCGTCATCGACGAATGTGAACATCGCGTGCGGATCGATGAATCGACGAACCAACCACGCGCACGCGGCACGGTCGACGTGACAGCCGGCTCTGGTGGCCCAGCGCATCACACCTCCAGGGGGTGGCCCGCTAGTCGCTCCACCGCACGATACGCCCGGGCTCGCTCGGGCGCATCGAAATAGTTCCGTTCGTCGATGCGGTGCAGTTCCCGGCGGAGGCGCGCAAGTGTTCGCGCCGACAAACCGCCGGGCTCGACGCGTGCGGCGTCCGCCTGCGCGATCACGTCGTGATACTGGGCGCCAATGTCACGTGCCATACGGGTGGCGAGTTCGCGCTCGAACCGCACGCTGTCCGCCCGCGCGGTCCAGACGCTGGCCTCGCCGCCCGCGTCGAGCACGTCGTTGGCAACCCACCCGAGTTGTTCTCGTGTGCGTGCGGTCGCGGGGAGCGCGACGAGGCCGTCCACGATCTGGGCCACGCCGAGCCGGCGGAGTTTGCGCCACACCGTGATGCGTGGCGTCGAGGGCTCGCGCGGCAGCCGATAGGCGAGGAGCACCCATGGGCGAGGGTCCTTCGAGGCCACTGGCGCACACTATGCCCCTCGTCACAGTGTTGCAACCACGGTTGCGTTACAAACGCCGTGAACTTATCGTGCAACCACGGTTTCATCACAAGGAGGGACCATGGTCTTCCTGCTCTCGGTCGCGGCGCTCAGCGCCGTCTACCTCGTCGTCGCCCGCCTGGAACGACTGCCGGCCCTGCGGTTTCGTGCCCTGTCGTCGCCCCGGCCTTATCTGAGGACCGATCTCGTCTGGTACGGGCTTGCGATCGCGGCGACCGCGATGTCGGTGTTCGTGTTCCGGCCGCAGCTCGCGGCCCTTCAGCCGCCGCCGCTTCGGGACGCGGTCGCAAGTCTTCCTCGGGTGCTGCAGCTCCTCCTCGCGATCGTCGTGTTCGACTTCGTGTCGTTCCTGGTCCATGTAGGTCTGCACCGCTCCGACGTCTTGTGGAACGTCCACAAGGTGCATCACTCGACGCGTGAGCTCGACGGCTTTGCGACGACTCGAACCCATCCGATCGAGAACCTGCTGCGCTTCGTGCCCGGACAGGCGGTGTTGTTCGTGGTGGGCATGCCGGTGGGCATCGTCGCCGCCGCGGTCGCCATTGCCGCGATCTACGGTGTGTCGAACCACAGCAACCTGCGCACCAACCTGGCGTGGCTCGAAGGCGTGGTGATCACACCGCGCCTGCACCGCAGTCACCACGTACCCGCGACGACGCCGCACAACTACGGAGCAATCTTCAGCATCTGGGACCGCGTGCTGGGCACGCTCGTGCGACGTGACACCGGGCCGCAGGATCGCTTCGGCGTTCCCGGCGAGGTCGACTCCTATCCCCAGCGGTTCGCGGTCGCGGTCGGCTATCCGTTGGTTCAGATCCGTCAGCAGCGCGCGCGACGCCTCGCCGGCGCGCGCTAAGTGACCGTGGGAGTCGAATCCCAAGGGTTTATGCGCTCAGCCGGCTCCACGAGTTGGTCGTCCGCAGTCTCGCTGGCGGCCCCGGCGAAGGAGCGGTTCGATTCTGTGCCGTCGGGCACGGTCATGAACCGAGGGCGTTGCTTGTCCGTAGTCGTGTCCGGGTCGACTCGATGGGGAGCGACCCCCGTGATCCAGAACGGTTGACGACCTCAGGGAGGTGTTCGGTGCTCGATCAAGAACGCGTTCGCGAATCCGGTGTGGAGTTGTCCGAGTTGCTCGAGCAGGTCGCTGCGATCGGGCCGACGATGGCGGCGCACGCGGCCCGCCATGACGCCGAGGGGTCGTTCGTTGCTGAGGGTGTGCGACTGGCGCGTGAGGCAGGCTTGCTGGGGATCGCGGTTCCGGTCGAGCTGGGTGGTCGGGGTGCCACGGTGGGCCAGGTCGCGGCGGTGCAGCGGGCGTTGGCCCGGTACTGCGGGTCGACCGCGCTGGCCACCGCGATGCACCAGCATGTGGTCTGCTTCGCGGCCTGGGGTTACCGCCACGGGGAGCGCCGCGCCGAGGCGACGTTGCGGCGAGTGGCCCGGGACGGCATCGTGCTCGTGACCACGGGCGGCGGGGACTTCACCCGGCCGAGCGGCACCGCAATGCGAGTCGACGGCGGCTACCGGGTCTCGGGCCGCAAGCGCTTCGTGAGCCTCTCGTCGGCGGGCGACGTGCTCTCCACGCTGTTCCCGACCGGTGACCACGGCGACCGGCGGGTGCTCAGCATGGCGATCCCGATCGACGCGGCGGGTGTGACCGTCCTCGACAACTGGGACGCGCTCGGGATGCGCGGCACTGCCAGTCACGATGTCTGCCTCGAGGACGTCTTCGTCGCCGACGATGCCGTGCTCGCGGACCGGCCCTACGGCATCATCGACCCGCCCTTGCAGGTCGTGATCGCCATCGCGGTGCCGATCATCAGCGCGGTGTACCTCGGGGTCGCCGAAGCGGCGTACCGGGCCGCGATCGACGCCGCGACCACCCACGCGACCGATCCGCTCATCCAGTACAAGCTCGGCCGCATGGCGCACCGGCTTCGCATCGCCGACTGGGCACTCGACGGAGCCCTCAGCGTCGCGGGCCATGACCCGCAACCGAGCATGGACACGGTCGCTGCGGTCGGGGTGGCCAAGCTCGAGATCGCGCGCGCCGGCGCGGAGGTGTGCGATCTCGCCATGGAGATCGCCGGCGGCACGTCGTTCTTCAAGGGCTCGATCATCGAACGTTGCTATCGCGACATCCGCGCCGCGAAATTCCACCCGTTCACACCCGACCGCACGCTCCTGCACGCGGGTCGTGTCGCGCTCGGCGTGCCCGCCGACCAGTGGTAACCCACCACCGTCCGCCGGCCGGCGCTCGCGTTCGGGAGGCGCTACGAACACGCAGGCGGTGAACGATTCCGCCGCGTGTACGGGCGCTCGAGCACGCCGCGCTGGATCGCGCGAACCGCGATGCCGTCGCCTTCGTGCGCGCCCGCGACGACGAGTTCACAGACGTCGATGTCGTGGTCAGCGGCAACCTCGGACCGAAAGGCGACGGGTACCGTGCCGATGACGTTCTCACGCCGGACGTCGCCGCCTCGTCACCACCAATCAGCGCGGCTGGGCATCTCGCGACGTCCTGCGCACCGCTCCCGATCGACGCCGCGGGAACGGTGGGCCGAGGTGTGGCCCGCGACCGACATCGTGCCGGTCGTTGGGTGAACCCTGAGCGAAGGGGCAGGTGCGTGCCATTGGCTTTGCGCCTGTCTGGCCCGCCGAATGACCTGTCGGGGGTACCCTCGGCTGACGGATGGACGAACGGCTCGGGCTCGTGGTGGTCGGCGGCGGTCAGGCCGGGTTGGCGGTCAGCCACGAGCTCAGCGCCCTGGGGGTTGAGCACGTTGTCCTTGAACGGTCCCGGGTGGCTCAGACCTGGAGGGATCGCTGGGACAGTTTCTGCCTGGTGACCCCGAACTGGTCGGTGCGGCTTCCCGGGGGTGTCTACACCGGCGATGACCCTGACGGTTACATGCCCCGCGATGACATCGTCCGCCACCTCGAGGCCTACGCGTCTTCGTTCGCGGCGCCGGTGCGCGAGGCGGTGGAGGTGACCACACTCGACGCCGCCCCCGACGGCGGCTTTCTGCTCGCCACGCCCGATGGGGTGATCCGAGCCGACGTGGTCGTGCTGGCGACCGGGGCCTATCAGCGGCCGCACCGTCCGGCGGGTGCGGCCACCCTGCCCGCCGGCCTGTTGCAGATCGATGCCGAGGGCTACACCAGCGAGGCGGGCCTACCACCCGGCAAGGTGCTGGTAGTGGGCAGCGGTCAAACGGGCTGCCAGTTGGCCGAGGAGCTGCGCGACGCCGGCCGCGACGTGTTCCTGGCCTGCGGGCGAGCGCCGTGGTTTCCGCGGCGGATCGGGGGCCGGGACCTCGTCTACTGGGCGGTCGAGACCGGCTCGTTTGATGACACCGTGGCCGACCTGCCCAGCCCCGCCGCTCGTTTCTACGCCAACATCCAAGCCAGCGGCCACGGAGGCGGCCACGACCTGCACTACCGGGTCCTTCAGGCGGCAGGCGTGACCCTTGTCGGGCACTTCCTCGGAGCGGTCGACGGCCGGGCGCACTTTGCGCCCGACCTGGCCGATTCGGTCGCGTTCGGCGACGCCCGGTACAACGACACAAGGAGAAAGATCGCGACGACGTGTTCGGAACGCGGCGTGCCTATACCGGACATGCCGGACCCGGTGCCGTTCGATGCCACCGCACCCGAGAGCATCAGCCTGACCGGTTTCGGCGCAGTTGTCTTCACGTCCGGCTTCCGACCCGACTACTCGACCTGGGTCCACCTCGACGCCTTCGACGAGATGGGCTTTCCAATCCATCAGGACGGTGCCTCCACCATCGTGCCCGGCTTGTACTTCTGCGGCGTCCATTTCCTCCGAAAGCGCAAGTCCTCGCTGCTCATCGGCGTCGGAGAAGATGCCACCATCGTCGCTCACAAGATTGCTCATGACACCCGAGCCCAGGACTTCGTCACCGGGCTGTGAACGGGGACGTGTTCACGACGTGAGCTGACCTACAAGTAGCCGGGCCGGGGCGGCGTGCTCTGGTGGCCGCGTTCGGCCCGGACCGCGAAGGCCGACCTGACGTAGGAGCAGTTCCGTCAGCGGATCGAGTCGCGAACCCTACGACGTGCCGGCCGGCATCGACTGCGCGCACACGATCTGGCGCAGCTCGTCGACCGCGCGACAAAGCGCGTCGACCTTGCTGTCGAGTGTCTCGAGCGCGCCACCGGTCGGGCGCGGCGAACCCGCCGATCCGGCCCGCTTGAGCTCCTCGTAGCAGGCGCGTAGCAGGCGCGCGCTGTCGCGTTCCTCGGCGATGTAACGGCCGAGCAGTTCACCAGTGCGGATGTCGATGGTGTGGTCGCGGAAGAAGTCGTCGAAGATGTCGGGCTCCCTGCCGGTCTCGAGCTTGTGCAGCTTGAACGCCTTCATCTTCTCGAGGTCGGAGCGGTCGGACGTCGCGATCGCCAGCGCCTTCTCGTGCTCACCGTCGTCGCGCATGCGCAGCTGGAAGCCGAGTTCGTTGATGCGCTTCGCGAAGCTCATGCCGTGCTCGCCCTCGCGTGCCGCGACGGTGAGGAGGACGCGACGCACGTCGTCGCTCGGCGTCACCTGCGCCCACGCGGTCAGGTAGGCGTGCGCGCGCGACTCGGCGATCGAGATCGCGTTCAGCAGGCCAAGGTAGGTCGGCTTGTCCGACATGTGCGGCTCCTGACGACGGCGGAACATCAACGATCGCGCCCCAGGGGGGCTCCCGCAACCGCCTGTCAGCTCACGACGCGCCGCGTCTTGGCCGAGATCCAGACGCTCTCGAACGTGAGGATGTGCTTGCATCCGTTGGGCTGGCCGATCATGTTCTCGCGGCTCGGCCGCCGTAGGGTCATGGTGACGATGCCATCGTGATCGCTATCAGACTCTCGCCAAGTTGGCGCCCGACGCCGCCGAAAAAACCGCCGACGTGGTGCTCGCTACCTTCAGTGCGCGAACCGCGCCGCCGACCACCCTGGCTCCGTAGAGAATCAAGTGCTTCGGCCGTAGACCTCGTCAAGGCCGCCGAACCTCGACGGCCGTTCGGGCCACGAGGTGACAATGTATTGACCATCGGGCAATCACCCTGGACAAAGGGCGATCGCGCTGGTACCACAATCCTCGTCCGGGCATGCGGGAACGAGACGGGGGAGGGCGTCATGCGGGCACGCGCGCTAACGGCGATATTCGGTCTGGTGGTGCTCGCAACAGTCGGAGTTGCGAGTGCTTCGGGGGCAGCGAGTGAGGGCCCGCATACCGTCTCGGTCAACATCTTGGGAGCCGACCATTTCCCCCATCCGGGCCTCCTGACCAACGACTTCCACTTCCCCGAGGACGCGATCGTGGTCGCGCGGGGCGGCAGGATCACGTTCCACAACAAGACCAACGATGCCCACACGATCGCGTTGGTCGCCAAGGCCGACCTGCCGACCACGCCGGCGCAACTTTTCAACTGCCCGCTGTGCGACACGATCAACGGCGTCTTCGGGATCGGCGGCGGCCCCGGGCCCGGTGGTCCGCCGGCGGGTGCTCAGCTTGATAACGGCAAGGTCACCGACGATCACGCCCAAGCCGATGCTGATGCCCCCGACACCGGGGCGATCGCGAGCGCAAAGCACTTGCCTCCGGGCTTGTCGCTGCTGATTGCAGACTTTGACACCCCGAGCCACGGGTCGACGGTCGGTGACGCGACGCTCATCGACACGGCGGACCCGACCAACGGGCACGGCGGCCCGACGCAGCGCACAATCTCGATGACCGCTGTCCCGGGCTTGTACCACTTCTACTGCACGATCCATCCCTGGATGCAGGGCACGATCCGTGTCGTGGGCGAGCGCGGGGGCGACTAAGGCAGAATCGAGCCGCGCCTACGTTTCTCGCCCGTCGAGATCGCGAAGGGCTTCGAGCGCGAACGAGGGTCAGCGTCGCCTTCCTCGCGCCCCAGACCACGGGGCGGGTCGAGTCGCGCGTCAATGCATGCAACGATCGCGACGCCCTTCACCGGCGGCGCGTGCAGGCTGCCTTTCGCCAAGCGCTGCGCGTGGCGGCGGTTGTAGGCGACGAGATCGTCGGTGACCGTCACGGCCGCGCCTCGGTCATGCCAGCTTCAGGAAAATATGACTTGACTGGTCGTATTTTAGCGTGCACCATGCGCCCATGACCGCTGGTCACCGCCGCCGCGCGTTCCGCTTGGTGAACGACACCTGGGGCGAGCTGACCCGCGAGACATTCGACGAGCGCTGTACGGCCTGACGAACGCGATGCGCGCGTCGCGCGCATTGGGTCGACGCCTGACCCTGTCACCTCCCGCTTCGTCTGCGTCGGTTCCGACCGGACGAGAAAGGCCCACATGTTCCGTGCTCTCGTCGGCAATTCGTCGCGCCGTCGCGCCGCGCTGTCTGCGGCTGCGACAGCGTTCACCGTTGCGGCGCTCGCGTCATGCGGTGGGAGCGGCTCGACCGGACGCTCTTCGCCGTCATCGACATCGCTTGCCGCTGCGGCGGGCACGACCGCGTCGATTCCGCCCGGTACGACCCTCAGAATCGGCGATCAGCTCGACGCGCAGAAGACCGTGCTGTCGGCCGGCAAGCAGGACGCCGCCTTTCCATACGCAATCAAATGGTCTGCGTTCGTGGGCGGCCCACCGATGTTGCAGGCCTTCCGCGCGGACGCGATCGACGTCGGCTACGTCGGCGATACGCCCATGATCTTCGCCCAGGCCGCCCGCCAGGATGTCGTCGCCGTCGCCGCCTGGGCAACGGAACACGGCACCAACGAGCTCGTCGCGGCCCCTGGCTCGAAGATCAACGGCTGGCGGGACCTCAAGGGCAAGAAGGTCGCGTTCCAGCAGGGCACGTCGCTCGAAGCCGCGCTCCTTCAAGGTCTTCACAAGGTTGGCCTGTCGCTCTCGGACGTCACACCCGTGCACCTCCCACTCACCCAGATCACGGCGGCCTTGCAGGGCGGTTCGGTTCCGGCGGGAATTCTCGTGCCGCCCCTGGACCGGTCATATCTCGCCAGCACGCCGGGAGCGAAGGTCATCGACCGCTCCGACGATTTGACCAACCGGCTCAGCTTCGTCGTCGCGAGCAAGTCGGCCCTCTCCGATACGGGGAAGGCGGCGGCGATCCGGGACTACGTGCAGCGGATCGCCCGCGCCTACAAGGTGATTGCCGCGAACCCGGAGGACTTCGTCCAGAAGAACTACGTGGCCAAGTACGGCCTGTCTCCGGACGCGGCCCGGAAGCTCCTCGCCGATATCGGCCCGACGCGCGTACTTCCGATTCCCGGCGACCTGCTGAAGCC
>JAMXLJ010000095.1 GCA_024281095.1 Acidimicrobiia bacterium
CTCGATCGCGCTGTCGTCGAATCTCGTCGAGAAGTTCCGCTGCCGCGGGATCGGAACCCGCCGCGCTCATGAGGACGAGGTAGACGTCGCTGGTCCGCTGGTTGATCGCGGCCGTGACGCCGGCGAAGCCGGCCAGGAGCTTGTGCGGATCGGGCTCCGTGAACAGCGAGGCGACGTCGGGCCGTTCCTGCACCGGCAGCGGTTTGTCGTCACCCGCGATGGACGTGTCGAGCAGGGCCTTGAGGATCCCGAGCTTCGAGGAGAAGAGGCGGTACACGGTTGCCGGCGGCACGTCGGAGTGCTCGCTGATTGCCTCGATGGTCGTCGCCGCGTACCCGCGTGCGAGGAACAGCGTGCGGGCCGCGTCGATCACCGCTCGGCGAGCGAGGCGGGTGCGGGCCTGACCCCGCCCGCTCTTGGTTGACGAGTCGCGCTTGACGGCCCTGGACACAAACCGATAGTATCACTCTCGATTTGAGAGTGCGAGTATCAGTACAGAGTACGAGTATCAGCGGCCGAGCGATGGCGACGAGCCATGAGAAGGAGCGAGCAATGAGCGCATCGTCGGTGCAGGGGATCAAGACCGTGCTGCACCCAGTAACCGATGTCGAGAAGTCCACGGCGGTCTACACCGCGCTTCTCGGCGTCGCGCCACAGACCGAATCGTCGTACTACGTCGGTTACGACGTCGCCGGCCAGCACATCGGGTTGCTGCCCGGTGGCGGTCCGCAGGGTCTGAAGTCGCCGGTCGCGTACTGGCACGTCGACGACATCGAAGCGAAGCTCGCCGAGGTGACCGCGGCTGGTGCGACGATCAAGGACGCGCCGAACGAAGTGGGCGGCGGCCGTGTGGTGGCGGCCGTGGTGGACCCCGATGGCAACGTCATCGGGCTCATTCAGGACAAGGCGTAGGACACGCGACAGCAAACGAATCCGGACCATGACCAAGGCGGTGCGCGAATGAAGACGATGACATGTAAGCAACTGGGCGGCCCGTGTGACCATGCGCTACAGGGAGACACGGCTGACGCGGTCATCAAGGCACAAGACCGTCATCTCAAAGAGATGGTCGGAGCCGGCGACGACACGCACGCCGGTGCCCTCAAGGCGATGAAGGGCCGGTGGAAGCACCCGATCTCCGGTATGGGCTGGTATCGGGAAGCCAAGCGCAACTTCGCGGATCTCCCCGACGACTGATCTGTCGTCGAGATGTGTCTCGGATCAGTGCCTCGCGCCGTCGACCCGCACGGTGGCCGTGCTTTGCCGCCTTGTCAGCTTGTCAGGACGCGAAAGTCTCCCTGTTGGCGCCTGATACGGGCGGCGACGACGCAGCTTCATCGCACGCGGTGAGCTCCCATCCCGCGTCATGCAGTGCCCGGACAGTTGCTCTCGCGATGCGATGCAGCATCGGCTCGGCGACGTAGCTGCCGAGTTCGCGCCGCCACGCCTGGATGATGATCTCTTCTGGTGGCATGAACCCTCCCGGCTCAGGCCGACCGCCCCGAAATCGTGATCGTCCCTGTATATCGCGTGACTGGCGCGGGATCGAACAGTGCGGCGTCAACTCTGACGATCGACGCTGGACCGGCTGTCGCGGTGATGACGGGGAGCGTGCGACAACTCACCGAGGGAGACCGACTCGGGAGCGAAGGGGCGGGCGCGGGACGACTGTCGCTGCTCAGACGAGTCGCACGCCCGGTACCGACGGCGATCGCTTGGTCCGCCTTGCCTGGCGGCGTGTCTCTTCGGAAACGGGGGCGGCGAGGAAGCCGGTGAACCCGTCGACGACAGCGCTCACGAACAAGCCGAACGGGACGAGCGGGCCGCCGCGGTTGACGGCGCGCTCACGGTCGGCCGCGGTGTGCAGGCTGAGCGCCTGGACCTGCTCGATTCGCATCGTCCGTGCCGGGCTCGGGACATGCTTCAACAGCCGGCTCATGTCATTCACGAAGTCCTTGCGCGACTGCTGCACGTCTTCTTGATTCGCGAAGACGTCCGCCGCTCCGCTGCGCTCGAGTTGCTCCACGAAGGAGACGTAATGGCTCTCGCCCGACTCGGCGAGCTCGAGGAGCGGAACGATGTGGGCTTCGAACCGACCGCGCAGATCGTTCACGTCGACGCGGGCTCGGAGCAGGTTGCGCCGCTGCACGAGGTCGCCGAGCCGGAACGCGAAGATGGCGCGGAGGAGCCCCTCTTTCGAGCCGAAGTGATACTGGATCGCGGACTTGTTGGCGGAGCCTGCCTCGATGGCGATCGCTCGGAGGGCCACACCGTCGATCCCGTGCTGAGCAAAGAGGCGCTCGGCGGTGAGCAGCAGTTGCCGCGCAGTGGCTCCGCTCGGTGCGTCCTGCGGCGCGCTCATCCGCGATTTTCCGAATCAGCTCGGGCGCAATCCATGAGCGCAAGCGCGGCATCCGCCTCGTGAACGAGGCGGGGCGTCGTAGGCGAGAACAGTTCGGCCACGATCGCAACGTCCTTCGCGAGCAGGGGGCCGGCCACGGGCGCCAGAGCGTCGAGGCCGAAGCCGGTGCCCGCGACGATGTCGGCGGCATAGCTCCGTCCGCTGCCGTCACGCAGCACCGTGCCGAGACCTGCGCGGTCGAGCCCGCGCTCGGTCGCGAGCGAGAACACCTCTGCGGCCAGACCGAGCTGCGCTGTGAACAGCGCGTTGTTGAGGAGCTTCGCCTCTTGTCCTGTGCCGAGTGTTCCGACATGCACGAGCGGGTTCGCGTACGTCTCGAGTATGGGCCGGCACCGATCGACGATCTCCGGCGCCCCGCCGACCATGACGAGCAGCTCGCCTTCGGCCGCGCGATCGCCGCCGCCACTCACCGGAGCATCGACAACGTGCAGCGACGGATAGTCGACCTGCAAACGGCGGCACGTCTCGGGGTGGACCGTGCTGTGCACGACGACGACGCCGTCGGGTGCCATCGTGGCCAGCGCGCCGTCGGGCCCGCGCAGCACCTCGTCGACGTCGGCGTCGGCAACGACGCATACGCACAGCACGTCACTGGCCGCGCCGAGGTCGGCCCGGTTCGTCGCAATCTGGGCGCCGGTGCCGGCGTACGGGGCGAGGCTCTCCGCGCGTCGGGCCCACAGCGTCGTGGGGAACCCCGCGTCGACGATGCGGCGCGCCATCGGGCCGCCCTGTGAACCGAGACCGACGAAGCCCACCCTGGGCTCAGTCGTCATGAACGTTGCTCCGCGATGCGTTCTTGCACATATCCGTCTACGTCCTTCGCTCGCTCCACGAGCTCGTCCCGTATCTCCGGCACGGTCAGGACGAGAAACCGTCCCTGCTCGATCGCTTCGGCGGTCAGCTCGCCCACCTTGTCCGCCGAGACGATCTCGTGCTCCGGTGCTCGGGGCGACGACGACGTCTGTCCGTAGAAGGAGATCTGCTCGACGATGTTGGTCGCGACGCCGGAGGGGCACAGGCAGGTCACGCCGATCCCCCTGGGGCCGAGGTAGAACGCGAGCGCCTCGGACACGCCCACGACCGCATGCTTGCTCGCGACGTATGGCAACCGGTCGAAACCGTACGCGAGCAACCCCGACGCCGATGCCGTGTTGACGACGTGGCCGCGTCCCTGCTCGAGCAGCAGGGGCAGGAAGACCCGGTTGCTACGGGCGATGCTCAACACGTTGACGTCGAGCACGCGCTCCCACGCTTCGTCCGGAAGCGACTCGGGCGCGCCCATGGCGAGCACTCCCGCGTTGTTCATCACGACGTCGATCCGCCCGAACCGTTCCAGGCACGCACTTCGCAGCGCCTCGAGATCGATCTCACGCGTGACGTCGGCAGCCACGCCGACCGCCTGGCCGCCGAACTCGTCGATCTCTGCCGCCACTGCCCGGGCACGCTCGTCGACGAGGTCGCTCACCATGACGCGTGCGCCGCGACGGGCGAACGACATGGCGGCTGCCCGACCGATGCCACTGCCGCCACCGGTGACGACCGCCGTCGCGCCATCAAGTGCGAGAGGAACCGTCATGCGACCGCGACCGCCTTGGTGCGCAGGAATTCGAACAGGCCCTCGTGGCCGCCCTCACGCCCGAACCCCGAGATGCCGACCCCGCCGAACGGAAGCTCGTGGCCCGTCACCGGTTGCGCACCGTTGACGTAGACGCCACCCGCCTGGAGCTGCGTCGCGAGGCGGTTCACGCGTCCGAGGTCGTTGGTGTAGATGTACGACGCCAGGCCGTATCTCGTCGCGTTCGCCATCTCGATCGCCTCGTCTTCAGTCGTGAAACGCATGAGCGAGAGCACAGGGCCGAACACCTCGACCTGGCCGAGCTCGCTCGTCGGATCGACGTCGCCGAACACGGTCGGCTCGACGTAGAACCCATTGGGCGGAACGTCTCGCGGCGCGCCGCCGCCGGCCAACAGCGTCGCCCCTTCGCCAGGCGCGCGTTCGATCATGCCGGTGATCCGGTCGCGCGCGGCCCGTGTCACGACAGGGCCGACCAGCGTCGCCGGGTCGAGTGGATCCCCGCAGCGCAGCGCGCTCACCATTGCAACGACCTTTTCGGCGACTTCGTCGTAGATGTCGCGGTGCACGAGCATCCGCGTCGGTATGGCACATCCTTGCCCCGCCAAGGTGCAGCAGACGGTGCCCGCGTTCGTAGTCACGGCAGAGTCGACGTCGGCGTCGGGGAAGATCAGGTTCGCGGACTTCCCCCCCAACTCCAGCACGGCCGGCTTCAGTGACTCCGCGCAGGCGGCGAGGATTCTGCGGGCGGTTGCCGGGCCGCCGGTGAAGCTGACCTTTTGCACGAGCGGATGGCGCACGAGCGCGTCACCGGCCTCCGGTCCACCGAGGACGAGGTTCACCACGCCCTCCGGGATGCCGGCCTCGCGCACGAGTCGCATCAGGTGTTCCGTCGCGTACGGCGTGAGCTCGGAGGGCTTCAACACCACAGTGTTTCCCGCCGCGAGCGCGGGGATGAGCTTCATACCCACGGACACGACCGGCCCGTTCCACGTGAGAATGACGCCGACGACGCCATAGGGCTCGGGGATCGCGTACGCGAGCTCCCGCTGGTGCGCTGGAACCGATGTCACGCGCCCCTCGATCTTGTCGGCCCAGCCGGCGTAGTACGCGGTCCACGCCGTCATGATCTCGACCAACGGCCGGCTCATCACCTGCGTCATGCCGTTGTCCAACACCGACAACCGCGCCAACTCGTCGGTGTCGCGCTCCATCAACTCGGCCAAGCGTCGGAGCACTCGAGCGCGGTCCGCCGGCTTCCACGCCCGCCACGCGGGAAATGCCTGCTGCCCGCAGCGCACCGCGTCGCTGACATCGTCCGCACCGCCCATCGGCACCGGCCCTTGGATCTCGCCGTTGCCTGGGAACACGTGGTCGTAGGTGCCCCCGGAGCCTCGCTTCCGGATTTCGTCTCCGATGTGCAGATACACATCGGGCACCGTGCGGTCGAAGGTCATCGGATCTCTCCTCCCTCGGCGGCTAAGGCGCTTACCTTATGAGTTAAGGCACTTGACTGCAAGGGCGTTCTGTGGCTGACTCGCACCATGGACCTGAAAGAACTGTTCGACCTGAGCGGCAAGGTCGCGGTCGTCACCGGCGGCGCCGGTGGCCTCGGCGCGGTGTACGCCGAGGCACTCGGCGACGCCGGTGCATCGGTCGTCATCGCGGATCTCAACGTGGACGCGGCGAAGCGCACGGTCGACTCCCTGACGGATCGGGGCTACACCGCAACAGCCACCCACGTCGACGTGTCGTCGGCCGAGTCGGCGGCCGAGATGGCGGCCACCGCAATCGACGCGTACGAAGGAATCGACATCCTGATCAACAACGCGGCGATCATGACGAACCTGCCTCCATACGGCTTGTCGAACATGCCTGTGGCCGAGTGGGACCGCGTCGTCGACGTCAACCTGCGCGGACCGCTGCTGTGCACCCAAGCCGTGCTGGAATCGATGACCGCCCGGGGCGGGGGCCGCATCATCAATGGGCTCTCCGCGGGCGCGTTCATGCCGGGCGGCATCTATGGCGTCACGAAGTACGCGCTGCACGGGCTCACCGTGAACCTTGCCTCTGAGCTCGGGGCGCGAGGGATCAATGTCAACGCGATCGCGCCCGGGCTCGTCGACAACGAGAGCGGCTACGTCAGCCTGCCCAAGGACTCACCGTTTCGGGAAGCCCTCGCCGCCCAGATCCCCGGCAAGACGTCGGGTCCGCCGGAAGACCTCGTCGGCACGCTTCTCCTGCTGTGCTCGCGCGCCGGCGACTGGATCAACGGCCAGACGATCTCAGTCGACGGTGGCTGGATCATGCGTCTCTGATTCACCACTGGCGCCGAGCGACAACCATCGACCGAGGGGGAACGCGACATGACCACGACCGACGACCGCGGCACCACGTGGACGAGCCGCGACGAACGGCGCGTCGGCGCGCAGCTCGAGTACGAGTCCGTGATGACCATGCCGGGCCCGGCAGTTCCCACGCACGCGTACTACGAGGCCGGCGTCATCGGGTTCGTGTTCGGCGAGATGTGGCCGAGATCGGGTCTCACCCGCAAGGAGCGCCGCTGGGTGACCCTGGCGTGCGTGTGCGCAGCGGGCGTGGTCATCCCGATCCAGACTCACGTGTACGCCGCGCTCAACAGCGGCGACTGCACCCTCGACGAGGTCGACGAGTTCGGCCTCCACGTCGCCACCCAACTCGGGTGGCCCAAGGGTCAGAACGTCAACATGTTCCTGCTCGAGTCGACGGCGCGCATCGCCGACGACAGGGGCGAGCAGACGCGGCTTCCCAACGTGACACCGTGGACCGACCCGACCGATCTCGCGACCCGGGTCGAGCGGGGTCGGGCGGCGTTCAGTGAGATCATGCTGACCGAGCCGCCGCCGGCCGTGACGACCTTCCGCGAGCTCGGCTACTACGCGTATCTCTACGGCGAGGTCTGGACGCGCCCCGGTCTGACCCGTAAGGAGCGGCGTATCGTCAGCATCTGCTGCGCGGCGGCCGTCGCCTCGACCCGTGAGCTCGACATGCATCTCGACGCGGCGCTCAGAAGTGGTGACCTCACCTATGAGGAGCTCCAGGAGATCGTGCTCCACTATGCCGTCTACTTCGGCTGGCTACCTGGCGCCGACCTCGACGACGCGTTGGTCGCAGCCCACGAGCGCGTCGCCCGGGACAAGTAGGTCTCGAAGGGGCACGCATCTACTGTCTCGTGAACGGCTGTACCTGGTCCACGGTCGGCGCCTGCCATTGGCGCACGCACAGGAACGGCTTACCCGGATCGCCGAAGAGCGGCACGAACTTGCCGTTGTGAACGCGCAGGAGAGCCGAACACGTCACCGGGAAGTGCGTGTCGGTGTGCTGACGCGTCCAATCGACCGGCGGGATCATGCCGCCGGCGTCGTAGGCCGTCTCGCGGTTGAGCGCGTCGATCACCTTCTGACGCGAGAAATTCGGGCCCGCGAGCTCGAGACCGTGCACGAACTCGGCCGCGTTGACCCAGCCGACTTCCGCGTTTTCGGTCTTCGCATAGCCGGCCTTGTCCATCCAGGCGATGTAGTCGCGCAGCGCCGGGAAGGCAGGAGTCGTCTCGATCGGAGCAACCACGGTTGACACGACAGAGCCCTCGAAGAACCCGGCGTTCCTGCTCATGAACTGCTGGTCGTAGCCGTCGGGCAGCCATTGGATGGCGTTCAGGCCCTGTTGCCGCATTTCGCGGGCGATGGTGAGCACTCCGTTCTGATCCATGCACGGCATGACGAAGTCGACGTTTCCGTCGACCATCTTCTTCACGTCGGCACTGACGTCCGTGACACCGAACGACAGGCTCTTCGTCGCGTAGGCGACCTTCGCGGTCGGATACTTCGTGAACGACGACTTGAACACGTCGGCGCAGTCGGCAGACTGCTGGACGTTGTAGGCGAGTGCAGCAACGCGCTGCTTCCCGAGCCTCCTGACGATGTACGGCAACGCCGCGCTCTCACAACCTTGGCCCTGACAGGCGGCACCGACTTCGGGGAACAAGTTGGGTGGACCGATCCAATCGCTCTGAATGTTCCATCCGAACGTCGGGATGTTCGCCTTGGCGAGCAGGGACGCGCCGGTGAACAACGTGGTTGCGACCGGCAGCACCGCGAACGCGTTGTCCTGTTCGATGAGCGCCTGAACCTCGCTCAGGTTGTTGCTGAACTTGTCGTCCCGCCGGTTGACGAGCACGAGCTTGCGCCCATAGATGCCGCCGCGCGAATTCACCATGTCGAAGTACGCCTGCACGCCGTCGAAGGCCGAGCCGAACAGACCGCCGATCGGATTCGTCGCCGCCGCGACGCCGCTCACGCGGATCTCCGTCGGCGTGACACCGGGCTCGTTCACCGGCACGTTGCGCGCGCTCGGGGCCGCAGTCGTTCCCGACGCCGCCGCGCTGCTCGTCGCCGACTTGCCGGCGCCCGAGCTCGAGTTCGAGCAGGCGGCGGCGAGCACGGTCGCGGCCACGCAGAGTACGAGATACGGACGCACGTGGACGCGCACAGGTGATCCCCCCGAGTTTTGTCATGCACCATGTCGATGAATCGGTGCTTCAGCTCCAGCCGCCGGCACCGGAGCGGAACGCGGTCGCGCTCGCGCCTTCCGGCACGGCATCGATGGGTGTGCCGAGCTCCTCGATGGTCGGCGCCTCGATCTGGGCCGCGATCGCCTGGAGGGCTTCGGCGTCGAGGTTGTAGACCTCGATCGCGTTCCCGCCGACCATCCGGCGCGTCTCCGCCTCCGGAACGCCGCAGAAAGTGTTGCGCAACGCCGCGCGCGTCACCGAGGGCATGTCGCGGCCCTCCTGGTAGACGAACGTTCCCTCGAGGTGGGGATAATCGGAGCCCCACAACAGCCGCGATTCGAGCCCGTGCAGCACCGCCTGCTCGACCTCGAACGGCGACGCGAAGCTGGCGCCGAAGTACACGTTGCCGGCCATGTATTCACTCGGCCGCCGGGGCACCTGCTCGAACAACGCCTTGTTCAGCGGCTCGTCCCGCTTCGCCTCGTACCACGAGTACACGCCGTCGAGCTCCTCGGCGGTCGGCCTGAACCAGTTGCCGGGGGTCTCGGTGATGACGAGCGTCAGCCGCGGATGGCGCTCGAACACGCCCGCGAAGATCATCCACCAGACCGCGCGCTTCGACACGAAGTTGCCCGACTCAACCTGCAGGAGCGCGACGCTCTCGAGGCCGGAGTAGTCGGCGTTCGTCGCCGCGCCGACGTGCGTGACCAGCGGCATCTGCCGCTCCTCGCACATATGCCACAACGGCTCCCAGCTGCGCTTGTTGTACTCGGGAAGATCCCCATCGCGCATCGCCGGAAAATTCACCGCCTTCAGGCCCGCGTCGTGGGCCCACTCGACCTCGGCCACCGCGGCGTCGACGTCCCACATCGGCAGGTACGCCACGCCCACGTGGCGGTGCGGCGCTGTGGACACGAAGTCCGCCAACCACCGGTTGTACATCCGGAAGCCGGCGGCGGTGAGATCGCGCTCTCCGTACTTGACCGCCTTGCCCAAGGTCATCGGCACGAACGGGATCGGCTCCATGTTCATCGAACCGTGGAACAGAACGCCGGCAACGATGCCGTCGTGGTCGTAGTCGGCCAGGCGCGCCGTCGGGTCGTGGTGCCCGGGCGTCCGCAAGTTCGGATGATCGAGGTATCCACTTCCGCCGAGCAGATCCGCCGCGGCCTTGCGCTGCTCGGCCGTCATCGCGGCGAACCTGTCGAACTCGTCGATGAAGCGCGACGGACAGTACGGCCGTAGGTCCTCGACGAGCCGAGGACCTACATGGGTGTCGTTCGACACGACGACGACACGCGTAGATCGTGTGCTCATTTCTGCCACCGCGCCCTCACTTGGTGATGAGCGGCATCCGCTCCCAGCCACGCACCGTCGAGGTCGGCGCGAGTTTGGTGTTCTCGTAATCGATGTCCCACTCCGGGAAGCGGTTCAGCAGTTCGTCGAGCGCGACTCGTCCTTCGAGCCGCGCGAGGTTCGCCCCGAGGCAGTAATGCAGCCCGTAACCGAACGTGAGGTGCTGGATGTCCCGTCGCCGGATGTCGTAGACATCGGGGTTCTCGTAACGGCGCCGGTCCCGGTTGGCCGACGCGAGCAGCAGAAGTATCGGGCTGCCCGCCGGAACGGTGGTGCCGTAGTAATCGACGTCCTCGGTGACGTAGCGCGCAGTGGCGTGTCCGGTCGGCTCGAACCGGAGCGTCTCGTCGATGACGTTCGGGATGAGTGAGCGATCGTCGACCACGGCCCGCCGCTGGTCGGGGTTCTCGGCAAGCACCTTCGCGAGCCACCCGATGAGCCGCCCCGTCGTCTCGTTGCCCGCGCCGGCGATCACTGCCGTGTACGTGAGGACCTCCTGTCGTGTGAGCCTCCTGGTCTCGCCGTGCTCGTCTTCGAACTCGGCGGTCAGGAGTTGCGTCATGAGATCGTCCGAGGGGTGCTTCGCTCGCCAGTCGATGTACTCGGCGAACATCTCGCCGTTCGCGACTTCCTGCTCCTTCACGTGCATCGGCTTGCCGGGCTCGGTGCGCAGGTTGGCGTCGGTCTTGTTGCGCACCGCGAGCTGGTCCTGCTCGGGGATGCCGAGCAGCATGCCGATCACCCGCATCGGCATCATCGCGGCGAGCTCGGCGACGATGTCGAAGCCGCCGGACCCGACGAGCGGGTCGAGACACCGGACACAGAACTGGCGGACCTGGTCCTCGAGCGCGGCCATCCGGCGCGGCGTGAAGACCCGCGACATGAGCCCGCGGTGCATGGTGTGGATCGGCGGGTCCTCGAAGAGGATCACGCCGGGCGGCAGCTCGACGCCCGCCTTGATGATGTCGAGGATGTCGCTGCGAGTGTTCGAGAACGTGGACCAGTTCAGCAGCGCCTGATGCACGTCGTGGTGTCGCGACAGCGCCCAGAAGTCGTAACCCTCGTTGTAATAGATCGGCGCCTCTTCCCGGAGGCGCTCGTAGACCGGGTACGGGTCGGCGTTGATGTCGACGTCGTACGGATCGAAGTACACGCTTGCGTCGTGTACGAGCGACATCGGGCCTCCCGCCGTCCGGCGCTCCACCGGAAGTTAGAGCGCTCGTTCTAACTCAGCCGCCCTGCGAATGTCAACCCGCCCATCTCGGGCCGCCGGCCGTCATGGCGTCGTCGCGGTCAGTCCGCCGTCGATCGCGAGCACGGCACCGGTGATGAAGGGAGCACGGTCCGACGCGAGGAAGGACGCGAGCTCGGCGACCTCCTCCGGCTCGCCGGCGCGGCGCATCGGCGCGCCCTCGACCAGCGCGGGGAACTTCTCGATTGCCTCGCGGCCGCCGGAGAGCTCGGTGACGGTCAACCCAGGGCAGATCGCGTTGGCCCGGATGCCTTTGGTGCCGTACTCGATTGCCGCCTGTTTGGTGAAGGAAATGACCCCGGCCTTCGACGCGCAATAGATGCCGACGGGTGTCCTCGAGCCGTTCATCCCCCCGGTCGACGCCCAGTTGAGGATCACGCCACCCCCGATGGGCACCATCGTGCGGATCGCGTGCTTCGTGCCGAGCATCACGCCGAGCAGATTGACGCTCATGATGCGGTCGAACTCCGCGGTGGTGACGTCGGCCATTTTCCCGTGGCCGCCGATGCCGGCGACGTTGAGCACGGCGTCGACCTTTCCGAACGCTTCGAGCGCGGCCGCGAACATCGCCTCGACGTCCGCTTCCTGCGACACGTCGGCATGGAACGGCACGAACGCACCGCCGAGCTCCTGCGCCGTCTCCTTCTCGCGCCCGGAAACATCAGCGCCGAGCACCTTCGCGCCCTCCCGGACGAACACCCGGGCCGACGCACGCGCCATGCCCGAGCCCGCACCGGTGATGACCGCGACCTTTCCGTCCAGCTCTCCCATGCGGACGTTGTACCACGATAGTTAGAGCATATGCTCTACTTTGTTCAGGCCTCTGCGCTCGCGCGGTAATACTTCTCCCGTGACCCAGACCCGAGTGCCCCGCGCGGCGACGCCCGAAAAGCGGCGACGCCTGCTCGACGCGGCGGAGCGCATCATGCTGCGCGACGGATACGCCGCGGTGACGTCGCGCCGCGTGGAAGCCGAAGCGGGCATCAAGTTGCACTATCACTTCGGCACGCTCGACGAGCTCTTCGTCGCGGTCGTGCGCCGCCACGGCGAGAGCAACGTGGCCCGGCTGGCGGACGCGTTTGCATCACCCGAACCGCTACGCGCGTGGTGGCGACTCGTGTCCGAGCCTCGCGGCAACACGTTGCTGGTGGAGCTCACCGCGGCCGCGAACCACCGGCCCGCATTGAAGGCGGAGGTCGCCACGTTTGCCCGCGAGGTTCGGCGCATGCAGCTCGAGGCGCTCGAACCGATTCTCGACGACTACGAGATCGATCGCGACGCGTTCCCGCCCGCGCTCGTGGCCGCCGCGGTCCAGGGCCTCGCGTTCGTGATGGCCCACGACAAGGTGGCCGGGTTCGACACGGCGCATGAAGACGCGTCCGCGGCAATGACGCGTGTGGTGGATTCCCTAGAAGAGCGGCGAGCGGCCCGTCGCGCTTCTTGACGCACCGACACTCCAGAAGTTAGAACGATCGCTCCACTTCGTTCCGGGAGCGCCCGCACGATGACCGCCACGACCGTTCGGCCCTTCCGCTTCGGCTTCACGGGCGGTGCGTCGTCGAAGCGACACAAGCTCGTGAGCTCGGCCCAGACCGTCGAGGCGCTCGGCTATTCCACGTTCGGTCTGGCCGACCATTTCGTCCGCCCGTTCG
>JAMXLJ010000096.1 GCA_024281095.1 Acidimicrobiia bacterium
GTGTCCATGTATGCGACGTGCAGCGCGGTGACGATCGTCCCCTGCTCGCGGAGGGCGTCGCGTAGCGAGTTGGTCGCGGACCAGGCGGCGGCCTTCGACATCTCGTAGCCGCGGCCGATGGCGAGCCACGACAGCACAGAGAGCACGTTGAGCATCGCGCTTCTCGGGTGGCGGCCCAGGATCGGTGCGAAGGCCCTGGCCATCCGGATCGTTCCGAGCGTGTTGGTTTCCCACTCGGCCCGCAGTGCGTCGAGCGGAGCGTCGAGCACCGGAGTGTCGAGGAAGATGCCGGCGTTGTTGACGAGGATCGAGACGTCGCTGGCGGCGTTCGCAGCTGCAGCGACCGACTCGTCGTCCGCCACGTCGACGACGAGCGGAATGACACGGTCGTCGAAGGGGTCGTGCCGGCTCCGAGAGGTCGCGTAGACGGTGGCGGCGCCGCGGTCCAGGAACTCGTCGACGACGGCCCGTCCGAAGCCGCGGAAGCCTCCCGTGACGAGCACGGCGGCGCCGTCGAGTGTGATCGTGTTCGGGTCGGTCATCCTCATCTGGAAACTCCTTCGAAGTCGGCGGCGGGTTGCGTGTGCCGCTCGGCGGGCATCGCAACGGGAGGGTCGACCGCCTCCAGCGACCGCGGTGCCGGTCCGGGCGTGAGTCGGGTGGAGAGCAACGACACGACGAGGCCGCAGGCGACGAGCAGCCACCAGACCTGACGGAAGCCGGTGAACGGGTCGACCGCGGTGGCGGTTGTGAACGCGATGACGAGCGAGACGCCGAACGTCGAGCCGACCCAACGCGTCGTCTGCATGACTGCGGATCCGGCTCCGAACTGATCTGCCGGAAGGCGCTGGACGGCGACGGAAGAGAGCTGGGGGAGGCACAGCGATACGCCGAACGCGGTGCAGACCGCAGCCGGAAGGTAGACACCGACGTAGTCGGGTGTTGTGGTCGCGCGCGCGAGGAGCAGGGCGCCGCCGAGCGCCCAGAGCAGCCCCCCGGGGACGAGCAGGGCCCGCTGACCGACGCGCGCCGCCACCCGGCCGAAGAGCGGCGCCGTCAACGCGACGATGACGGGGCCGACGGAGATCGCGAGACCGGCATCGAGGATCGAGTAGTGCCAGATGCGGGTGAGGAACAAGATGTTGCCGAGGAACATCGCGCTGAAGCCCGCCGAGTACACGGCCATCGCGGTGTTGCCCCAACGGAAGTTCCTCTCCGTGAACAGCCCGAGGTGGATGAGCGGGTTCGCGACCCGCCGGCACCGGAGGACGAACGCGCCGAGGAGCGCGACTCCAAGGCTCAGCACAGCCACGAAGCGCAGGCTTCCCCAACCCCACGTGTTGGTCTCGACGATCGCGTAGGCGACCGCCGCGATTCCCGTCGCCAGGACGAGCACGCTCAACGGGTCGGGGAGCCGCCCCGGATGCACCTCGCGGCCCTCGGGGAGGACCGCACGGCCCAGCAAGAAGCTGATGATCCCGACGGGGAGGTTGATGTAGAAGGCCCACCGCCAGTCGAGGTCGGTGACGACGAGCGCGCCGAGGGTCGGGCCGAGCGCGCCGGCCGCGGCACCGATCGCGCCCCAGATCGCGACCGCGACGGGGATCTTCTCGCGGGGGAACGTCTGGAGAACGAGGGCGAGCGAAGCGGGGACGAGGATGGCGGCGCCGACGGCTTCGAGCATCTCGGCGGAGATCAGGAACCCGACGGTCGGGGCGGCTCCACAGAGCATCGAGCCGCAGGTGAACAGGACCACCCCGATGAGGAACATGCGTCGCCGGCCGACGCGGTCGGCGAGGCGGCCCGCGGGGATGAGCAGGGCCGCGAACACGAGTGTGTAGGCGTTGAGGACCCAGGAGACCGTCGAGGCGCCGGCGGCGTGGAAGGTCTGGTTGATAGCGGGGAAGGTCACGAAGCCGATCGTCGTGTCGAGGAACACTGCGAACACGGCGAGGCTCGTGGAGGTGAGGACGATCCACGGGCTCCGCTCACGTCTCGCGGTGACGGCGATGTCATCGAACTGGCCGTGCTCGATCATCGGGCTCCCTCCGCTGGGCCTTGCCATCCCGTTCCGGGGTTGGTAGTCTTAAGCTACTAAACCCACCTGCCCCTCACGTCAAGGGAGAATTCGCGTGGCGGGTGTCACACCGGCGGCCGTGCGAGGAGGAAGAGATGCCGGCAACGGTTCGCTACGACGCGCAGTACTGCCCCATCGCGCGCGCCCTGGATGTGCTCGGGGACCGGTGGACGCTCCTCATCCTGCGCGAGCTCGTGATCGCGGATCAGCGGTTCACCGATCTCCGCCGGAACCTGCCCGGCATCGCCCCCACGGTGTTGACCCAACGGCTCCGGAGCATGGCCGACCAGGGGCTGATCACGACCCGGCCGTCCGACGGCGGAGCCGGCGCACGGTCCGTCTACACGATGACCGCGCGTGGGCGCGAGGCCATCCCCGTCATGCGCGCGCTCGCCCGGTGGGGCCTTCCGTTGCTCGAGGAACCGACGGACGATCGCGACGTCCGTGCGTGGAGCGCGGTCAACGTCGCCATCGCCGGCTACTACGACCCCGTCGCCGCCGCCGGTGTCGACGAGCGGTATCTGATCCGCATCGGCGATGAGGAGTTCCCGCTCTCCAGCGTGCGGGGCGGAGGAGCGGCACGCGAAGAGCCCGATCTCGTGATCGACTCGAACGCGCGGGTCTGGATCGACATCCGCCAAGATCGCCTGACGTTCGCGCAGGCCCGGCGGGCCGGACTCATACGTACGAGGGGTGGACGCTCCGCGCTCGCGAATTTCCGGCGGATCTTCCACCTGAACTGAAGGCGGTCAGAGAAGGAACCGCGCGGGCACGGATCGCGTAGCCATGCTTCTGATGGTGGCTCGCGCCTTCTCGGTCGCGCCGCGCTGCCTTGCTGACGAGAGACGAGGCGTATCGGATTCGGGACCCAGCACGGGTAGCCACGCCGGCGATGACTTTGGTAGACACATCCGAAGCATCCCCCGCGCCCCGGAACGGCAGTACGACGAGGAGCCTTCGTTGGACCTCACGGCCGAGCAATCCGAGTTTCTGACCACGCACCAGTGGGCGACACTTGCCACCGGTCGCAAGGACGGGTCACCACAGGTCTCGATGATCG
>JAMXLJ010000097.1 GCA_024281095.1 Acidimicrobiia bacterium
CCCTTCCGCTTCGGCTTCACGGGCGGTGCGTCGTCGAAGCGACACAAGCTCGTGAGCTCGGCCCAGACCGTCGAGGCGCTCGGCTATTCCACGTTCGGTCTGGCCGACCATTTCGTCCGCCCGTTCGCACCCATTGTCGCGGGCCAGGCGGTGGCAGACGCCACGACGTCATTGCGCATCACCCAGACGGTGCTCGCGCAGGACTTCCGCGAACCCGCGGTGTTGGCGAAAGAGCTCGCGACACTCGACGTGCTGTCGGACGGTCGACTTCAGGTCGGGCTCGGGGCGGGCTGGCTCCGCCAGGAGTACGAGGCGGCCGGGATGCACTTTGCGCCGGCCCCGGTGCGCATCGCACGTCTGGAGGAAACCGCCATCATCCTCAAGGGTCTCTTCTCCGAGGAGCAGTTCAGCTTCGCCGGCGACCACTACTGCATCGCGGAGCTCGAGGCACTCCCCCGGCCGGCCCAGCAACCGCGGCCTCCGATCATGATCGGCGGGGGCGGCAAGAACGTGCTGTCGGTCGCCGCACGCCAGGCCGACATCGTCCAGCTCATGCCGAGCAACCCGGGCGGGCGGTCGCTGCTGGACGGGTCACAGTTCTCCGCTGACGCGATCGAGGAGAAGATCGGCTGGATCCGCGACGCCGCGGGCAGCCGCTTCGACGACATCGAGCTGAGCGCCCAGCTCCTCGCATGCGCCGTGACGGATCGTCCCGACGAGCATCTGGGCGACCTCGCGACGCGAATCGCCGCGGTCACGGAGCGGATGGGTGGCGCGCGCGTGGTGTTCGATCAGGAGGATCTGCGTGACTCGCCGATCGTCGCCGTCGGTTCGATTTCCGAGGTGTGCGAGAAGCTGGTCGAGACGCGCCGGCGATACGGCATCAGCTACTTCGCGGCGCCGATCGACGCACGACCCGACACCCTGGCTCCGGTCATCAAGCGGCTCGCGGGCACCTGATGCGACTCGAAGGGCGCTCGGCTGTTGTCGCCGGGGGCGCCGGAGGGCTCGGCGCCGCGACGGTGCGTCGCCTCGCCGGCCTCGGTGTGGGTGTCGCGGTGCTCGACCCGGACGCGCAACGGTCCGCCGCGCTCGTCTCCGAGGTCGGAGATCGCGTGACGCCGATCTCAGGCGACAGCAACGACGACGACGCAGTCGCGGGGGCCATCTCGGCGGCCGGGTCTCTCGGTGCCTTTTCGATCGCGATCAGCGCCACCGGCGTCGTCATCAGAAGCCCGCGGCTCGTCGACTCGCATGGCTCGCCGATGCCGAAGGAAGTCCTCCTGGCCAACCTCGAGCTCCATGTCGTCGGCGCCTTCAACCTCGCCCGACTCGCTGCGGCCGCGTTCGCGCACAACGAGCCCGACGACGACGGCCAACGGGGCGTCATCGTTCAGACGGCGTCGATCAGCGCCTTCGACGGACAGGCGACGATGGTCCCGTACGCCGCGGCCAAGGGGGCCGTCGTCGGCATGACGCTTCCGATGGCACGTGACCTTGCACCGATCGGCGTCCGAGTGTGCGCGATCGCGCCGGGGGCCTTCTCGACACCACGTGTGTCCTCGCCGCAGGCCCAGGCGCTGCTGCTGGACGACATTCTGTTCCCGAAGCGTTTGGGACGACCGGCTGAGTTCGCGCTGCTCGTCGAGGCGATCATTCGCAATCCCTACCTGAACGGTGAGGTGATCCGGCTCGACGCCGCGACGCGGCTCGGCCCGGCGATGGGAGCGCGCCGCGGTTCCGCGTGACCAAAACGGCACGCCCGTCGCCGCAGGGCTTGACGGGAAAGCCTCCAGAAGTTAGAACGATCGCTGAAGTTAGAGCGACCGCTCGAACTTGTACGGCGCCGGTCGCGCCGAGGGGCATCGGGGGGAGTCATGGCGGGATCGCTTGGTCGGACGGGATCTCGCGCCCGACGTCGCATCGTCGCGCTGCTCGTCGCAGCGATCGTGGCCACGGCCGCCTGCCAGGCCGTCACTCGAAGCGGCGACCCGGTGCTCGCGCATCCGCCCGACCCCACGGGCAGCTACCGCACCGGGTTGACCAGAGCGGGCCTCGTCGCGGTCACGGCACTTGGTGACGCGCACCTCTGGCTCGCGACCAGCGACGGGAGGCGCGACCAGAGTGTTGCGCTGAGGGTCGAGCTCCTGAACAACGGTGCACCGGTGGCATCCGGTGTACAGCCCTGCCTGACCGGCGTGTCGACCGATGCTCATCACCCGAGCGAAACCGTGGTGCCGTGGAGCGCGTTCGCAGCTCCGAGCCTGAAGGTGGGCGATGTTCTCGCGCTGCGCGTGTCGACGCACGCCGGCACCGGATCGGCCGCAAAGCGGTGCGCGAACGACGATCGCCCGACGGCACCCGCCGCAAACAACAACGGCAAAGGCGGGCCGCCCCGCGTCCAGTTGTTCTTCGACGCGAAGGACACACCGTCACGGTTTGCCGCGACGATCACGCCCGATTCGAGCGTCCCGCTGTATCTGCATTCCGACCCGGCGACGTGCGACGCGAAGAAGGCCATCCCGACCACGCGACTCTCGTTGTCGAATGTCGCGCCGACCGCAACTCAACCGTCGTGCGTGACCTCCGGTGCGACGACCGATCGGAACGCATACACCGCCAAGGACGGGAACAAGGGCGGCGCCGGCGGATGGGCCGAGATCGGCACGTGGAACCTTGCGCCGCAGTGCGACTGCGCGAACCAGTTCGTCCCCCAAGTGCGCAACAACCCGCCCGCTCCGAAGCCCGAGCGGGTGTCGGTGACGGAGTTGCCGGTGCCGCCGACCGCGCCGTCGACCAGCGCCGGGTCGTGCACCGCGGCGGTCAATCCGCATGCAACCGGTTGCATCTCGGAGATCCTCTTTTCCGGGGGCTTTCTCCCCGACGATCACCAGATCGTCGCGAACGTCGCGTACGCGGGTGCGCCGAGTAGCGGCCCGTCGAGCATCTACACCGGACCGCAGCTGATCATCGTCAAGACCGACGGCACGACATTCTCGAACGGCGACTCGTGGAAGTGCGTGACGTGCGGCATCCCTGCTGCAAACGAGCAAGGGATGAACAGCGACCTCAGCTATCCGCAGCCGTTCAATGACGGTAAGCGGGTGCTGTGGGGCAAGAACATCGTCGACTGCTCGCCGTACCTGCTCGCCGACAACACGTGCACAGCCGCCGCGACGCACGTGTATCCCATCACGTGGGACAACCAACCGGCAGGATTCCTCGGCCTGCGGGAGCTGCGCATCCACCCGGACAACGTCCACATCGGCTTCAACCACATCGTCATCGGGCCTGGCGGCTTCGGCGAGTTCGGCTACTACGGCCGCCTGGTGTTCGACCCGAAGCCGACCACCGGAACGCTGCTCGTTCCGCGTTACGACGTCGTCAACGCGACCGTGCTCTACAACGAAGCGCTCAACAAGCAGCCGTTCTTCCCCGACCCGGCGCACCCCGGCGAGCTGCTGCACAACCCGCTACCGGCTGATGTCGGCGAATTCCGCGGTTTCAGCAAGGACGGTCGTGAGGCGTACTACATCGGGAACCCGTACGAGTCCGACAACATCGACCTGTTCGCGACGGATCTCACGACCGGGGCGACGCGCCGCCTGACCGGTAACCCCGAGTACACCGATCCGGCCGACTTGTCACCGGACAACAACTGGGGCGTCTTCATGGACACCCGCGGCTCGGGCCGCCAACTCTTCATGGCCGCGATGGAAGGCATTCCCCCGTTCAACGACTTCATCACCGTCGGTGCGGTGTCGTCGGTGCGCAACAACCGCGACCGCCGCTTCTTCCAGCCGTGGCTCATCGACCGCTTTGGCGACCGCGGCACGTACCAAGGGCAGCAGCTCAACGGGGCCGGCAACGGCGGCCCGAACGCGGTCAACGACCCGAACTGGAACGGGATGGCCGACCCGCGGTGGTCCTACGACGGAACGAGCGTCGCCTACTGGCAGGCCCTCGTGACGTCGCCCGCCTGCGGCGGCGCGAATCCTCTGCCTTGCCCGACCTACACCGACAACGGTCGCCACACGCGCCTGATGATCGCCCGGCTCACGAGCCGCACGCCGAAGCCCTACACGCCGCCGGCGCCACGGTCGGACGTCGTGCCGTGGGGAACTCCCGCGCCGGAAGGTGCACCGCCGCCGGTTCGGATCCTTGCGCCCGCGGGCACATGGACGCTGCGGGGGCAGTCGTTCGGCAGCGCGCTCGTGCACATCGTGCACAACTCGGCGGGCACCCAGATCACACACGTCGACGCCGCGTACACCAACTTCTCCGACGACGGCATCCACGTCATCAACGGAACGGAAAGTGCCGACCTGTTGCCGCCGCCCAGCGCCACCGTCGTGAAGCTCACGTGGCACTCGAATCTCACCTCGACCGGCTGTCAGACCGGAACGAAGATCACGAGTGAACCGGGCGGCTTCACGCTCACGATCGACCTGCTGACCAACATCCTCGACGCGCAAGGGACGTTGACAACCACGATCGACGGCACCACATACCGGCAACCGGCGAACGGCACGTGACATCGCAACGGCGTGTCGCGACAACGGCGCCTCGGGGGCGCTGTTACCGTCCGGAGCGATGGGGACACGGAACGACCTGCAGCTGGCATTGCGCGGTTCGGATGCCGCGGCGGAGCTCGCGCTGACGCACTTCGAGGCCGGTGTCCCGAGCAGGTCGTCATCGAGGAAAGCCGACGGCACGATCGTCACGGAGGCCGACCTGGCGGTCGAGCACATGCTTCGCCAGATCCTGGGTGCTGAAGCGCCAAAGGACGCCCTGCTCGGCGAAGAGCTCGGTCGGCTCGGCGCCTCCGAGCGCGTGTGGATCCTCGATCCGATCGACGGGACGTCGTTCTTCAGCCAAGGTGATCCCAACTGGCGAGTGCACGTCGCGCTGGAAGTTGCCGGGCAGACAGAGGTTGCCGTCGTGACCGCACCGGCGCTCGGGCGTCAGTGGTGGGCGACCCGTGGCGGCGGCACATTCGAATCATCCTGGCCGCGCGATCGGCGCACGAAGCGGCTGGCGGTAAGTCACACCGACAACCTCACGGGTGCTGTCCTCGACGCGCTGGACGAGCAGTCGCGCCGGCGCCTTCCGAGCGAGGCAACGATTGCTCCACCCAGCCCGCTCGCATTGGTCGAGCTCGTTCGCGGTCAGATCGACGGGTTCCTGGCCGAGTGCTGCCACGTGTGGGACCACGCTCCCTGGATTCTCCTGATCGAAGAGGCAGGCGGCCGGTTCACCGATCGGTCCGGCGGCCGGCGTGGCGACCAGGGCGGAGGGCTCTACTCGAACGCCAACCTGCACGCTCGGCTCGCCAAGGCGCTCGGTTACCCGATGCATCCTTGATCGCCGGATGCGTGGCACGGAATACATGGCCCCGCGCCACACCGGCATCACGCACGCGAGGAGTGGCTCGGCGAGCCGCGTCATCCCGATGGGGTGATGCGCGGCCTCGGCTGGCCTCCGAGTATCACGGCATGCTTCTCCTCACCGTGATCGTCATCGGGCTCGCGGCTGGGTGGGTCGCGCACGTGCTCGTTGGGCGGGGTCGTCACAACGACTGGACGGTCGATCTCATCGTCGGGCTGGCGGGATCGCTGCTCGCGGGCCTCGTCGTGAGCGTCATCGCCGGTGACGGAGTGCGACTGCGACTGAGCGGGCTGTTGGGCTCGATCGCCGGCGCGGTGATCCTGCTCTCGATATGGGAGCTCGTCTCACCTCCTCCGAGCCGGGCGACGCATCGCGGCGGTTCGGGTAAGCGTCGCCGGTAGACGATCGGGTTGCACACGGGCGCCGGCGCCGGTGCTGGTGCCGGTGTGCCGGGATGGCTCCCGAAGCAGGCCGCACTCACTTCTCTCTGCTCGGCTCCCCGTCGTCGAGTGACGGCGCACCGCCGAGCTCAGCCCCGACAACGGCGACCGCGACGATGCCGAACGCGATCGCAATCAGCCATGAGAGCAGCGCCAGGGTCACGCCGATGATTCCGTAGCGACTGGCGTCACGCGCGATCAGGTGCGGCATGTAGGCCGCCGAAACAAACGAGAAGAGCACCTGGCCCGCGGCCGCGGTGAGAGCCGCGAGGCGCAGCGAGCGCCACGGAATCCGGCGCGAGAGCAGGAGCCACTGCAACACCAGCCACAACACGAACCCGGCGGCGAATCGCAGGACGACGATGACCGCAGTGGCGGCGGGTGCTCCGCGAACAGCGGAGACCAGCAGCGTCAGAACGATGACCTCGGCCACGATCAGACCGGTGCCCGAGAGGCCTTGCAGCGTGCCGCGGAACCCTTTGGGGGGAAAGCCCCAGGTCGACTCGTACACGGCCTGAACGGCGCGGGTGAGGCTCAGTAGCGAGAACAGCAGAACCACGAAGCTCGCGAGACCGAGCGTGCCGGTCGTACCCGGTGGGCGCGTGAACAGCGTCCGCACACTGTCCGCGGCGCTGCCGGTCAAGTGGAAACGGGCCACCAGCGAATCGGCGACCCGGCTGTCCTTGGTCGAGCGAGGGCCGAGCGACGCGATGATGATGAAGAGCGGGATGAGCGAGCTGAATGCCTGTCCCGCTATCACCAGTGCGCGGGTCTTGCCGTCGACTGCCGAAAACCGGCGAAGACAGCGAACGGCGAATGAGCGCCGCAGTTGTTCGCGCAGCCCGTCGCTCTTCGATCTCGTCCGATCCGCCCATGTTCCGGTTCGGGTCACCGGAACGGGCGTACGTGGGACCTCGCGGGGATTGCTCCTCCGCGAGGCCGCGCCCTGGGGGCCGGGCCGCGCGTCGGGCATCCGGTGACGCTACGCGCCGACGAGAGAAGCCGACCTCATCCAATGTGGGCGATCGAGCAATCCCGCCGAATCGTCGAGGTCGTGGACGCGTCGGAATCCACGCGTGGTTGCCGCCGGGCCCGCGACCAGGGCGGGGGTCGCGGGCCCCTCGGCGGCGCCGCACGACGTAGCCGCGGCGAGCCGCGACCCCCCGAACGTCGTGCGGGTGTGGTCGACCGCACGTCGTTGTGCGGGCCGACACGCACAGAGAAGCGCCCGATGGTGTGCGCCTAGAAGGTGCTCCCGCCTTGGAAGGGCCCGGCGGGCCAGCCGCCCAGGTCGGGTGCTCCGCTCTGGTCCGACCCGGGGGCCGGATCCTGCGACTGCGGAGCGCCGCCGGCCCGCAGCTCGGACAGGAGCTTGGCCGCATGGTCGATCGGGATCGCGAAGCCGATGCTCTGCGCAGGCTGTCCGTTCTCCGGGTTCGTCGCGACTGCGGTGTTGATGCCGACGACTTCGCCGTTCCGGTTGACGAGCGGACCTCCGGAATTGCCGGGGTTCACGGCGGCGTCGGTCTGGATGACACCGGTGAGTGTGTCGACGGTGCGGCCGAGCGCGGAGACGATGCCCTGGGTCACTGAGGGCGTGTTCCCGAGGTCGAGTGCGTCACCGATGGCGACGACAGGATCTCCGACTCGAAGCGCGGCGGAATCACCGAGCTGCGCGGGTCGCAGACCGGTCATGTCGTCGACGCGGATGAGCGCGACGTCCGCATTCACGTCGAGGCCGACGAGGGTGGCGGAACGCGCGCGCGACTCGCCCGCCCGCATCACGGTGATCTGTTGATCGGATGCGACCACATGGGCGTTCGTGAGGATCTCGCCGCTCTTCGTGAGAACGATGCCGGTGCCTGCGGCCGTTCCGTTCGGAGTCGTTCCGCGAATGGTCACGACCGACGGTGTGAGTCGGTTTGCGATGTCGGTGATGTCGAACGAGGTGC
>JAMXLJ010000098.1 GCA_024281095.1 Acidimicrobiia bacterium
CGCTCCCGTATCTTCCAGAGACGACATTGGAGGATGCGGTGGGCGCAACACTGGTCGAATGTTTCCAGGAGAGGCCATTCGAGTTGCGGCTTGCTGTGACCGGGCCGCTCGACCACCCCGGCGCCGAGATCCTCGCCGAGCGGTTCGCCGACGCGCTGCTCGCCGACATCCGAGTAGTGGTCATCGACGTCGAGCGCGTCGAGACGCTCGATCACGACGGGCTCAAGGCGCTCGTCGGCCTGCGTTCGTACGCGGTTGCGGCCGGCGTCGCCTGCGACGTCGCGCACGCTCCACCGCTGCTGCAGCACCTGCTCGCGCTCACGAGACTCGAGCCATCCGACGAGTACGACGCGGCGCGCTTCAACGTGCCGTCGTAGCTTGCTCGGGGATCGGGCTCGCGTCGGGCGAGACGGGATGGCCGGCGTGATGGACCCCGAGGCGACCACCCGGACGCGTGGCGCGCGTGCGCAGCCGGCGATTCGGACGCACGGTCTCACCAAGCTGTACGGCGACACGGTCGCCGTCGATGCGCTCGACCTCACGGTCAGCCCGGGCGAGGTCTACGGATATCTCGGGCCGAACGGCGCCGGCAAGACGACCACGATCCGCCTGCTGCTCGGCCTGCACCGGCCGACCCGCGGGCGGGCGCAGCTCTTCGGTGTGGACGCATGGAACGATCCCGTGACCGCGCACCGGCGGATTGCCTATGTCGCGGGGGAACCATTTCTGTGGCCGGCCCTGACGACCGCGGAAACCTTCGACTTCCTTGCCCGGGTGCACGGCGACGTCGATGCCGCCTACCGGGATCAGCTCGTCGATCGGTTCGCCGTCGACACGCGCAAGAAGGTCCGGGCGCTCTCGAAGGGAAACCGTCAGAAGGTCCAACTCGTCGCCGCGCTCGCGACGCGCGCGGATCTGCTGCTGCTCGACGAGCCGACCGCGGGATTGGACCCGTTGATGGAGATGGTGTTTCGGGACTGTGTGCGGGAAGCGAAGGAACGTGGTCAGACGGTGTTCCTGTCTTCGCACATCCTCAGCGAGGTCGAGGCGGTGTGCGACCGCGTCGGCATCCTCCGGAACGGTCGTCTGATCGAGGAGGGCACGCTCGACGAGCTGCGTCATCTGAGCACCAAGACGGTCGAAGTCACCTTCGACGGGCCGGCACCTCGGATCTCCGTACCGCCGGGCGTGCAGGTCACCGCGATGGGAGCCAACGCGCTTCGCTTCGCCGTATCCGGCTCGGTGCGCCCGTTGATCGCGGTGCTCGGAACACTTCCGATCGCGACCCTCGTCAGTCGCGAGCCATCGTTGGAGGAGATCTTCCTGCATCAGTACGGATCTCCTGACGGCGATGCGCGCTAGCGGGTCCGCACGGCACGAGCAGCGCGTCACGACGGGCCGGCCGCGCGAACAGGGCTTTGCGTTGTTCCGGCGCGCGTTCGTCGACGCTCGTATCCGCACGGTCACGTTCGCATACCTCTTCGCCGTCTACGCGTACCTCCAGCCGGCCGGGTACCACCGCGCGTATCCGACGGCCGCCGATCGCAGTGCGTTCGCCCACACCTTTGCGGGCAACGCGGCACTTCGGCTGTTCTACGGCTTCCCGTACAACGTGATAACCGTCAGCGGCTACACCGCGTGGCGCGTCGGCGGGACGTTGGTCCTCTTGACCGCGGCCTTCGGCGTGCTCGCCGCGGTGAGAGCGCTTCGCGCCGAAGAGGATGCCGGCCGTACGGAGCTCGTCCTGGCCGCCCCGGTCGGTCGCCCGACTGCGTTTCGCGCCGCGATGGCGGCCATCGCCGCCGGTACGGCGATCCTGTGGCTCGCGCAGCTCGCCGGGTTCGTGGCCGGCGGCCTTCCCGTCGCCGGTTCCGCGTATCTGGCGCTCGCCACGGTGTCGGTCGTTCCGGTGTTTGCCGGCATCGGCGCGCTCGCGAGCCAGCTGGCGCCCACTCGGCGGAGTGCGTTGTCGCTCGGGAGCGCGGCGGTGGCGGTGTCCTGGCTGCTCCGCGTGATCGGCGACACCTGGAGCGGCGGCGCCTGGCTGCGCTTCGCGACCCCGCTCGGATGGGCCGAGGAACTGCGTCCGTTCACCGGTGCCCGACCCCTCGTGCTGCTCCTTCCCCTCGCGACGGGCGCGCTCCTCGTCGCGGCTGCTTCGGGCATCTCCACGAGGCGGGACATCGGCGCCGGGTTGTGGCCCGCGCGTGACACCGCCGAGCCGAGCCCGCGGCTGCTGTCCTCACCGATCGCCCAGGGGCTGCGCGCGGAGCGCGGCACGCTGACCGTCTGGATGCTCAGCATCGCGGCGTTCGCCACCATTCTCGGCATGGTCGCGGCAAGCATCTCGTCGGCGGGGATCTCGGCCAATCTCCGGAAGGAGTTCGCGAAGCTCGGGACGGGGTCGATCACGACACCGACCGGCTACCTCGCCCTTGTGTTCAGCGTGTTCATGCTGAGCGTGTGTCTCTTCGTCTGTGCGCAGGTCGGCGCGGCGTGCCAGGAAGAGGCGGACGGACGCCTCGAGACGCTGCTCGCCATGCCGGTAAGCGGCACCAGGTGGCTCGCCGGGCGCCTCTTCGTGGCGGCACTCGCGGCAGTGATGCTGTCGCTTCTCGCGGGCTTGCTCGCGTGGGCGGGCGCGGCATCACAGGGTGTCGGCATCTCGTTGCCGCAGATGCTCGAGGCCGGCGCCAACTGCCTGCCCATCTCGCTGTTGTTCCTCGGGATCGCGGCACTTGCCTATGCGGTCGTGCCCCGGTCGAGCACGGCGATCGCGTACTCGCTCGTCGGCGGGGCGTTCCTCTGGTATCTCGTGGGCGCGTTGCTGGATGTCCCGAAGTGGCTGGTCGACGTCACGCCATTCCGCCACGTCGGCCTCGTGCCCACTCAGGCCTTCCGCGCCGAGGCCGCAGCGGTCATGACGGCGATCGGGCTCGGCGCCGCGGCCGTGGCGTTGCGCGCGTTTCGGCACCGCGATCTTCTCGGCGCCTGACTCGCGGGCTCCCGGAGTCCCGGCGTCGAATGACCTTCGGCCCTGCCGTGAACCGCTTCCGGCGGTTCATCGTGAAGGTATGAGCCTGACGAATCGAGGTGTCCGATGAAGGCGGTCGTCGTCTACGAGTCCATGTACGGCAACACCCATCTCGTCGCCGACGAGATCGGTAACGGTCTCGCAAGCGCGGCGGAGGTCGC
>JAMXLJ010000099.1 GCA_024281095.1 Acidimicrobiia bacterium
CGCTGCACCAGTCCCGCGACGCCCTGCTGGCTCGGGATGTCGAGACTCTCCAGCGGCTCGTCGAGAAGCAGCAACTCCGGGCCCGAGATGAGCGCCTGCGCGATCAACAGCCGCTGTTGCTCGCCACCGGAGAGCTCGCCCACCGGACGATCGCCGAAGTCGGTCGCCTCGACCCGTTCGAGCACCTCGTCGACCCGTTGGTTCGCCTCGACGTTCCGGCCCCTGTGGAATGGAAGTGGGACGCCCCATCGGACGCCGTCGAGGCCGAGCCGGACGAGGTCTCGGCCACGCAGCCGCACCTCGCGGCCGAACGTGCGTCGCTGCGGCAGATATCCGATGTGCGGGTTGCCGCGGGCCGGTGTCGACCCGAGGACCTCGATCCCGCCCGCGGTGATCCGTTCCAGACCGAGGACGACCTTGAGGAACGTGGACTTGCCCGCGCCGTTCGGCCCGAGGATCGCGACGAACTCGCGCTGCTCCACTCGCATGTCGACGTCACGCCAGATCCAACGCCCGCCGAGCCGCACCGCCGCGTCACGCAGGGCGAGCGCCGGCGGGGCCGAGTGGAACGGCTCCGGGCGCGACACCCGTTCGCCGGCCGGCTCCGGCGGCGGAGCCATGGGCGCGGGCTCGCGGTTCATCCGCCGGCCCGGGCGAGGGCCTGCTGCAACGCGGCGAGCTGACCGCCCTGCCAGTCCTGGAACGTCGCGGTAGCGGGGTCGACGGTCTCCGTGATCGGAACCACCGGGATGTCCTTCGCTCGCGCCTTGTCCACGAGCGTCTGGACGTCGGGCGTCGTGTTCTGCTTGTTGAACACGAGCACCTTGATCGCGCCAGTCGAGATCTGCGAGTCGAACGTCGCCTTGTCGGCCGCGACCGGGTCGGTGCCCTCGGAGATCGCCTTCATGTAACCCGGAGGTGTCAGCAACCGCAGACCGAGGTCGCCCGCGAGGTCGACGAAGATGCTCTCGGTCGACCCGACCGGCACACCCGCGTACTTCGTCCGGATGTCGGCGCGCAGCGCGTCGTAGCGTTGCCGCGCGGTGGTCTTGAACGCGGCCGCGTTCGCGGCGAACGTTGCCGCGTCCTTCGGGTCGATGCTCTGCAAGTCGGCGGTGATTCGGTCGACTACCTGCCCGACGATTGCCGGGCTGTACCACATGTGGGGGTTGTCGCCTTCCTTCCGGCGGGCCAGGCGCGCGATCTCGAGCTCGCGCCGCCCACCCGTGGAGCCGGCGCGAAGCAATTTGGGTGCCCACGGGTCGTATCCCGCACCGTTGAAGATGACGTAGCGCGCCTGAGCAACGGCACGCGCATCGCGCGGCAGCGGTTCGTACGCGTGCGGGTCGGTGTCGGGTTTGGTGATGATGCTGACGGTCGTGACCCGGCTGCCCCCGATCTGGGCCGCGATGCTGGCCCAGAAGTTCTCCGCCACGACCACGAGTGGCTTCCCGCCCGAGGCGACGTTCGACGAACCGCCCGAGCCGCACGCTCCCAGTGTCGCAACCACGGCGGCGACGACGATCAGCCCAAGAATGATCCTCGTTTTCACCACTAACCAACTTATCGAGAGTGAGTCTCATTCTGCAAGAACGAGAATCAACCTCAGTTTCGGCGGCGAGGCGGTAAGCTCGGCGGCGTGTCTGGCGACGTGCATGCCGCGGTCGCGGCTCGACTGCAGAGCGCGGACGGGCGCTACACCAGTGCGCGCCGCCGGCTCGTCGAAGTGCTTGCCGCGGCCGGCCAGCCCCTTACGGTGGGCGACATCTGTCGCGACAGCGGACTCGCGCTCAGCTCGGTCTACCGCAACCTGGGCGTGCTCGAGGAGGCCGGCATCGTCCATCGTCTCGCGGGCCACGACGAGTTCGCGCGCTTCGAGCTCGCCGAGGAGCTCGTCGGTCACCACCACCATCTCGCGTGCAGCTCGTGTGGCGCGATGACCGACGTGAGGCTTCCGCCCGACGTCGAAGCGGAGCTCGACCGCGCGCTCAGCCGGCTGGCGCGCAAGGAGCGCTTCGCGATCGAGACGCACCGGCTCGATGTCGTCGGCCGGTGCCGCACCTGCGCGTCCACCGGCGGCTGAGCGAACACCGCCGGCACGACGGCTCACTCCGTCGCAAACGCGCGCGCGGTGTCGGTGAGCGCGAGGAAGCGTCGGACCGTGGTGCTCGGCCGTCGAAGCACGAAGGCGCGCCCCGTCTGCTCCACGTTGCGCGCCGTCGCGATGAGCGCGAGCAGGCCCCGGGAGTCGACCACCGTGACCCGCCGGAGGTCCAGGACCACGCGTCCGACCGACCCGTGGAGGGCTCGCTCGACCTCGTTGAGGAGCTCCATGCCCTGATCATGGTCGAGGAGTCCGGACAGCGCGAGCGCGGTGCCGGCGCGCTTGATCACGCCAGGCTCACTGCCCCTCCCGACGCGGTCCAAACATCGATGCCGGCGCAACGCCGGCGCCGCGCTACTCGAGCCAGCGTGCGGCCATCCACGTGCGCTTGTCGCACGCGGGGCACCGCATCAGGCGGGAGTGCCGGCGCCAGGGCGTCCAGACCGTGAACGGGAGTTGCCGGGCCGTGAAGTCGAGATAGCTCACGCGGCTGCGTCCCCGGCACGACGAGCACTCGACCACGAGCGTGCCGAGCCGGCGCGTCGCCGTCGAGTACAACGCGGCCTTGCCTTCGGCGCCCGTGTCGGGCACGGGAGCCCGCGCGACAGAGCCCTCCGTGACGGTGAAGAGCGCGCGCTTGCCCTGGGGGTCACGGGTTCGAGGCATCGGTTTCCTGGTCCTCCAGCAACTGGCGCGCAATGGCTCGATAGGCCGCTGCCCCCGGTGAGGACGGCGCATGCTCGAGAATCGAGGCGCCGCGACCAGGCGCCTCGGCAAAGCGGATCGACTTCGGAATGGGCGGCTCGAGCACCGGGAGGCCGTACCGCTGTGTGACGTCGGCGAGCACCTCGCGCCCGTGCCGCGTGCGCCCGTCGAACATCGTCGCGACGATCCCGCGCACACGCAGATCGGGCCGCGTGAAC
>JAMXLJ010000100.1 GCA_024281095.1 Acidimicrobiia bacterium
CGCCCGCAGACGTAGGCGACTTCGGGATCGGCCAGGTTGCGAACGAGCTTGCGCAGCGCGTCGGGTGCCCAGGTCGCGTTCGCGTCCGAGAAGGCGACCACGTCCGCATCCGTCGCGCGCACCGCAGCGTCCTGTGCGGCGACCTTGCCGCCGCGCGGGTTCCGGATCACCCCGACGCCGGCGGCCTCCGCGAGCTCCTCGGTCCGGTCGGTGGACGCGTCCGACGTGACGACGAACTCGAGTCGCTCAGGCGGGTAGTCGAGCGCGCGGAGGTTCTCGATCCGCCGCTCGATCGAGTCCTCCTCGTTGTACGCGGTCACGATGACCGCGACAGTCGGGAGGTACGCGTCGTCGAGCGCGACGCGCTTCGTCCGCATGCGCGAGAGCAGCGCGACGGTGGCCGGATAGAGCGCGTGCGTCCACGCCAGCGCGGCCAGCGACCCCCAAAACAGGACGACGGCCGCGATCATCGCGGGAGAACGCTAGCGGCGCCGTCGGGCTAGTTGCCCCAGGGGCCGATGTGGGAGGCGTGCGGCACCGTGAGCGAGAAGGGAATCGCCTTCCCCGAGCCCGGCGCGACAGCGCGCAGCCAGTCCGTCGCCGTGGCCCGGACCTGCATCTTTGCGCGGAAGATCCCGTGGCTGTTCGCGCCGATGTACGCGACGGTCCGCCAGCTCCCGCTCTTGCCGTGCCGAAGCTGGATCGTGACGCGCTGCTTGTCGCTTGTCGCGACGCGGCCCCAGACACTTACGGTCGCTCCGCTCAGGTAGGCCACGAAGGGGAACCGGAAGGCCGTGCGAACCGGCTTCGGTCGCGCCCTACCGAGCGACGAGGAGTGGAAATAAAGCCCGCTCTGGTACGGGCTGGGGCTCGCCCGGTCCTGGAGGTCGAACCAGGTGACTAGGGACACGCCGGACAGCCACATCTGGTGCAGCGACTCCGCCGTCCAGCGGGAGGCGAGACCCATCGGGGCTGCGTGTCGTCGCGGAGGGCTGCTGTCCCAGCCGAACTCCGTGACCCAGAACTTGACCCGATGCGTCGAGACGACGTGATGCAACCGCACTCCCGCCTGGAGGACCGCCCGCATTCGCGGCAGATCGCCCAACTCGACGTCGTCGGGCCGCTTCGCACGGCCGAAGGGGCCGCCGAACGTGTACGGGTGGTGCGACCAAACGTCGAAGTGGACGGCGTTGTGGCACGTTGAATGCGGATGTGAGCCCTTCGAGAGACAGAGCAGCGAGCGCATGTAGGCAAGCGGTGCGACCGAATACCACTTCTGTTTCTTGCTCTTGGGGTGGCCGAACGGGTCCAGCGCCCCCGCAACGACGAGATTCGAACCGTCGACCCCGTGTACGGCGCTCGAGAACGCGTTCACCATGCCTCGGTACGCGCCGGCGCTGACCGGACCGAGATCGAGGCTGAGATTTGGTTCGTTCCAGACCTGGAAGACGTGTTCGGCGGGGACCCCGTTCGTCCCGTCGTAATGGGTGGCGAGCGCATGGGCGAAGTCTCCGAGCGCGGCGGCTCTGGGCGTCCCCGCCGCGCCCGACGTCGGGCGCTTCGCGAACGCCCAGCGTGGAGCGCCGTTTACGTCGAGGATCGGAGTGACGTGCGCAGCGGCAGCATCCTCGAGCGTCGAGTCGAGGTTTTCCCACGAATACCCCGGCGAGGTCGGGTCGCGGGGGTCGAATCCAGTCGGCCGGGAGGACGGCGCGATCGCCGTCCACGGGACCACCACTCTGACGTACGTCGCTCCGGCCGATCGAGACATTGCGAACGCCGTCGCCCCGTACGTGCTGTTGAACAACACGGGATCGAAGAGACCGGTGACGAGCGGTGCGGTACCGGGTGTGGAATACGTCGCGGTTCCGCGGGCGAGTCCCGCCGATGCGGTCGCCGCGGCAAGGCACAGCATCGTGCCGCCGATTGCCAGGTAACGAATGGTGACCCCCACCGGCGCCCACGCTAGCCGCGATCGGAGCTCGCAGAGGTCCTTCTTTCCGGATTCCTTACACCGCCCGCCCGGGCGCCGGCGAGTCGCCTAGGGCGCGGCGTTGGGATGCGGCCGTGGAACCGTGAGCGAGAAGGGGAGTGAGGTTCCCGAGCCGGGTGCAATCGCTCGCAGCGAGTCCTTCTTGGACGCTTTCAGCTTCAGCTTCGCCTGGAAGATCCCGTTTGCGTTCGAGGCGACGAACGCGACGGTCCGCCAGCTCTTGCCGTGCCGCAGCTGGATCGTGACGCGCTGCTTAGCGCTGGTCGCGTCCCTCCCCCACAGGCTCACCGAGCCTTGCTTTCCGAGATACGCGACGAAGGGGAAGCGGAAGGCGGTCCGCACGGGCTTGGGCCGGGCGTTCTGCAGCGACGAGGCATGGAAGAACAGGCCGCTCTGGAAGGAGCTCGACTTCGGATAGTCCTCGAGCAGGAACCAGGTGACCAGGGTCACACCCGAGAGCCACATCTGGTGCAGCGACTCGGCCGTCCAGCGGGCGGCAAGCCCGAGCGGCGCCGCATGCTTGCGCGGCGGGTTCGTGTCCCAGCCGAACTCCGTCACCCAGAACTGAACCGGATGCGCCGAGACGACATGGCCCAGCCGCACGCCGGCCTGCAGGACCGCCCGCATCTTGGGCAGGTCTCCGAGCTCCACGTCGTCCACCAGCTTCGCGTGCCCGAACGGGCCCCCGTAGGTGTACGGATGGTGCGACCAGACATCAAAACGAACCGGGTCGTCACACGTCGCGTGCGGATGCGCCCCCTTCGAAACGCAGAGCAGCGACCGCATGAACGCCAACGGCCGAATCGAGTACCACACCTGGTTCTTCGTCTTCACGTGGCCGAAGGGGTCGAGTCCGCCCGCGACGACGAGGTTCGACGGATCGACAGCGTGCACCGAGTCGGCGACCGCGTTCACCATCGCGCGGTACGTGCTCGCGGTGGCCGGACTCAGATTGAGGCTCAGGTTGGGCTCGTTCCACACCTGAAAGACATGCCCAGCCGGCACCCCCAACGTGCTCCCGTCGTAATGAGTCGCCAACGCCGTCGCGAAATCACGCAGAGCCGCGATCTTCGGCGAGCCCCCATTGACGTCGATCGGCGGCGTGTCGAAGGCCCAGCCAGGAGGTTGCACGATGTCGAGGATCGGCGTCAGCCCGGCGCTGTCGGCTGCTTCCACCGTCGCGTCGAGGGCAGCCCACGAGTAGCCCGGCGACGTGGGATCAGACGCCACAAAGCCGTCCGGCGGTGTGGACGGCGCGATGCTCGACCAGGCGACGAACAGACGCACGGACGTCGCGCCGGCAGCTCGCGTCCGCGTAAACGCATCCGCCATCTGACTCCCCCCGAA
>JAMXLJ010000101.1 GCA_024281095.1 Acidimicrobiia bacterium
CGGATCGTACGCGCGTGCGAGCATGTCGGCGTGAAGGATCTGGAGGCCCGCGCCGTGGCGCTCCTCGAGCCTGGGGTAGCGGAGTACATCACCCGGGGCGCCGGCGACAACGACACCCGGCAGGCCAACCTTCACGGATGGCGGCGGTTGCGGCTGCGCCCGCATGTCTTGCGCGACGTTGCCGGCGTCGACACGTCTGCGCTCGTGTTGGGTGCTCCGGTCGCGTTGCCGGTGCTCGTCGCGCCCACTGCACTTCGCGATCTGGTGTGCACAGATGGCGAGCGCGCCGCCGCCCGTGCAGCCGCCGCGGCGGGCACCGTGCTCGTCACGTCGATGGTCTCGTCCAGACCGTTGGCCGAGATCGCCGCCAGCGCGCCCCACGGGCTCCGGTTCGCCCAGATGTACGTGCTGCGCGACCGTGGAAAGACACGCGCGCTCGCCGAAGCTGCGCGCGACGCCGGCGCACGGGCGATCGTCGCCTCTGTGGACGCCGGCGCGATCCCGTACGGTCGTCGGGGGGCAGAGCTCGGCACGCAGGTGAACACGCTCGTGGCCGACTACGACGCTTCCGTCACGATCGACCACGTCATGCGGCTCGGTGAGTGGAGCGGTTTGCCGGTTGTCGTCAAAGGTGTGCTGCGCGGCGACGATGCCGCGCACTGCGTCGATGCAGGCGTCGCAGCGGTCTACGTCTCGAACCATGGCGGCCGCATCGTCGACGGCTGCATCGACGCTGCATCGGCGCTGGCCGAGGTCGCCGACGCGGTCGGCGGCCGGGCCGAGGTCTATGTGGACGGGGGGATCCGCACCGGCGTGGACGTGCTGCGCGCCATCGCGCTCGGCGCATCAGCCGTGCTCGTGGGCCGTCCGGTGCTGTGGGGACTGACGATCGGCGGTGAGGCGGGCGCGTACGACGTGCTCGAGGAGTTGCGCACAGAACTCGCCCGTGCGATGGCGTTCTGCGGCGCACGGTCGCCGGCGCGCATCGAGCGCGACATGCTCGCTTCTTGACCTCGCGAGCGTCAGGCCCGCTTGACTCCGGTCACCGCGAATCGCTCCACCGCTTGGAGATGACCGCCGGTCGACGCACTGATGATCAGCACGGGATGGTGGCCGCCAGCACGCGCCACGCCGAACGTCGAAGGCCCGTCGGCGGTCGCATCGCGGCGTCGTTTCTGTCGGTCTGCACGCCCTGAAGCTGCGCTTCGCTCGCGCCGGCGAAAAGAGGAAAAAGTCCCGGTTCGCCACTGCGAGCTTCTCAGCCAGCTCCGAGGTCGCTGTGCGCGCGGAGCCCCGGCAGCATCGCGCCGTCGATGAGCACGTCGATGCCGGACACGAACGACGCCTGATCGGAGAGCAGGTAGGCGACGAGATTCGCAACCTCGTCGGGCTGCCCGAGGCGCCCGAGCGGCGTGCTGTCGAGCATCACCTGCATGATGGGCTGCTGCGCGAACTCCTGGGTGTTCATCGGCGTCTCGATGAGCCCGGGCGAAATTGAATTGACCCTTCCGCCCCGGCGCCCCCAGGTCACTGCCGCGCGGGCGGCCGCTCGGATGACGCCACGCTTCGCCCAGCTGTACGCGTGGCCGCTGTCGCTGAACCGCGCCGCGCAGCGATCGAGGAACCCGGCGGCGAGCGGCTCGTCGACGAGCGCGTCGAGCTGCGGATCGGTGCCCTGCCACTGGACGAGATACGCGGAGCTCGAGGCGAAGCACACCGCGGCTGATCCCGGCTCGACGAGCGGCTCGAATGCATCGAGCAGGAGCTGCGTGCCGATCAGGTCGACCTCGAAGACCCGCCGCGTGTCGCCCATCATCGGCGAGATGCCCGCGGCGTGGGCCAGGCCTCGCAACGACCCAAGGCCCCGAACCGTTTCGGCCAGCGAGTCGACCGCCTTGGCGTCGGCGACGTCGCAGGCGACCCCGATTGCGCCGTCGATTTCAGGGGCCTCGAGGTCGACGGCGACCAGCCGGCCGGCGGTTCCGCGGAGGCGCTCGAGACACGCGCGTCCCATGCCTCTGGCGGCGCCGGTGACGACGGTAACGGTGGGCACCGCAGCTTCGCTATCCGACCGGCGCGCGGAACATGAACTGTTCCATCACTGCGCGCATGTCGGTGTCGACCAGTTCCACGCGCACGCCCAAGGGGTCACGGTGGTCCGGTAGAACGATCCCGACATGGAGCATCGCACTCAGGCTCACGGCCGGCACGGTAACCCGGCCCTGCCGAGGTGTCGATGTGGTCAGCATGGCATCAGCACCCGACCGCGGTGCGGCCCGGGCGTGTCCGGTTCGGGACTGCGGCCATGCTGCAACCCACCCTTTTGCCTCTGCGTCGCGGCCGGGTGGTCGCGGTCTACTCACAAGGCCGGCAGGCTGAGGGAGTGTCCGATGTCGAAGCACGCGCAGCACGAAGATCAGGATGCCGTGCTCGACGGCGAGTTGTGCCGGGGCCGGCCGCGCCCCGCACCTCCGCACGGTGGGGTGCGGATCCACGCGCGGACGGCCGCGGAGCTGATGGCCCGGGTGGAGGCGCGTCACGGCCTCGTGCTGATCCACGGAGCGAAGCGGCGCGGACCCGCGCGTTCCCGCGCGCGCCTCAGTGTCGTCGACGAGATTCGGTAACGACGTTGACGAGTGGAAGGCGTCGGCGGCAACGGTGGTTGCTCAGCCGATCAGCGCGGCGACCCGTACGGTGAGCGGTGTCGGGACGACGACGCTGTGGTCGCTGTCGCATCCTGGGCGGTCATGGCTCCGATCCCCTGGTCATGGACCTCGGAGCCGACAGTTGCGCCACCAGCTTGACGAGCAACGGGGCGATCTCGGCGACCGGCAGGACGAAGTCGACCGCGTCGTCACGGCCGATGGCTGCTTCGGGCATCGAGAAGTACGCGGACGACTCCTTGTCCGACGCGACCACCAGCCCGCCGAAGTCGTGCACCGCGGTCGCGCCGGTAGCGCCGTCGTTTCCGCCGCCGGAGAGGATCACGGCGATCGTGCGGTGGGGCGCGACGAGCGCAAGCGAGGTCAGCAGGAGATCGGCGGACGGCCGGTACGGCGGCGAGCCGTCGGACTTGATCAGCGCCATTCGATTCTCTGCCGTGACAAGGGCATGCTTGCCAGGGGGGACGACGACGACGTTCGCGCGGCGCAACTCGACGTCCTGTGCGGCGTCCGTGACGGCAAGAGCGCACCGGTTCGCAAGTACCGATGCGAGACGGCTCGGATACTCCGGCCGCTGGTGCTGCAGCACGATGACAGCAGCGGGAAACAACGGCGGCAGGCCCGACAGCACTGCGGTCAGCGCGTCCAGGCCGCCGGCGGAGCACACGAGGGCCACGACGGGCGGCCTGTCGTCGTCCGGCAGGCGGTCCCTGTCAGGCCCATCGGCCGGAGCCGTGTTCGTCGCCATACGAGCAGTGTGCGATCGCCGGCGCCGTCCGAACAGGGCCGAAGGACCATGTATCGGCCGACAGAGGGGGTCGACCCATCAGGACTGCGGGCCGCCGGACTGGTGCTCGAGACGCCGCGCCTCGCGTGTGACGTCGGCTTCCGTGATCGGTCGCCGGAAGTACACGTCCCACACGTTGAACACCAGCCCCACGCCCCAACCGAGGAGCACCCACCCGGGCCAGAAGTATCCGGCTCCGGTGAAGGCCCAGATTCCGATGAGCGTCGCGTTGATCACGACGTAGGCCACGACATGCGCGCCGAGGTCGCGACGCTTCTGCAGGCGTTCACGAGCCTGCTTCCGCAGGTCGTCGTCATCGGTTGCCATCGCAACACCTCCTGTCGCGCCCACGGTACGGGAGCGCGGCGACGACCCTGAAGGGCCGGAAGTCACGACGTGAGCATCCCTTTTGCGTATCGTTCGAGATGACGGCGCTGTATCTCGGTCGTGAACGTCACGTCCCGATCGGTGCAGGCGCGTCGGGCTCGCCATTGCGGATGAACCACACGAACGCGTCGTCGAGCGTCGGCGGCAGCGTCTCCACGTCGATGATCTGCAGCTCCGCCACCTGCGACCGGATGTCCGCGCCGAGATCGCGTCCGCGGGCCTGCGGCACATGCGTCGCCGTGCCGTGAAGCGTCGCGTCCGGCCACCGCTCCTTGAGTGTGCGGTAGGCCGATTGCCAGGGTCGCGCGTCCACCCGCGCGATCGAGAGACCCGACGCGGCGCGTACGTCCTTCGGC
>JAMXLJ010000102.1 GCA_024281095.1 Acidimicrobiia bacterium
AGCTCATGGTGCAGCAGGTAGCGGTTGAACCGGGCCTGCGCGACGGCGTTGAGCGGTGAGAGCCCCATCGAGACGGTCGGGAACTCCCAGAAGTCGGGCATGCGACGGGGGTGTGGGTAGCTCGGCAGCCCTCCCCCGCCGACCTCACGGCGGAACCGGTCGAGCTGTTCCTCGGTGAGCCGGCCCTCGAGGAACGCGCGGGCGTAGATGCCGGGTGCCGCGTGCCCCTGCATGAACACCTGGTCGCCGAAGCCGCCGTCGGCCTTGCCGCGGAAGAAGTGATTGAAACCGACCTCGTAGAGCGACGCCGCGGACGCGTACGTGGAGAGATGACCCCCGAGACCGTCGAAGCGCCGGTTGGCCCGGGCGACCATGACGACCGCGTTCCACCGGATGAACGCGCGAATGCGCCGTTCGATGTACTCGTCGCCGGGGAACCACGGTTCCTGCTCGGCCGGGATCGTGTTGATGTACGGCGTCGACACCATCGATGGCACGCCGACGCCCTGCTCGCGCGCCTGCTCGAGCAAGCGGGTCAGCAGGTAACGCGCCCGCACCTTGCCGCGGATGTCGATGACCGATTGGAGCGAGTCGAGCCACTCCCGCGTCTCTTCGCGGTCGATGTCGGGCAGTTGGTGGACGAAGCCGTCGATGAACACGTGCGCTCCGACTGTCGTGGTACTGCCCAGGTTACGCGCCCTGTGCCGTCAGCTCGCGCGCCCGTCAGCTCCCGACTGCGCCGTCGAGGGCGCGGTTCCGGCCGGAACGATGCTGTCGTTGCAGTCCGCGCCGGCACCGCGAGCGGCACGGCACGCGGCCTGGAAGCCGCTCTGATACCCGGCGTCCCAACCTGCCTGGTTGCCCTTCTTGAATCCGCTGTCGAATGCGCCCGTGGTGCCGGCGCGGTATCCCGCCTGCCACCCCGAGCGGTAGCCGTTCTCCTGGTGCGTCGCGTCACCGTTGTGACGAAACGCCAGGGCCGCGGCCACGCCGATCGCCAGCGCCGCGACCGCGATCGCCGTGGTTGCCAGCCACCCGGGCCGCCGCCGTTCGCGAGACCGCTCGCCGTACCTCGCGGGCGGCAACAGCTCGATGCTCGGGGCCGGCACCCTCACGGGCACCGCCGCCGCGGTTGCGAGCGTGTGCCTGGATGCGACTGCGACCGCACGGCCGGAGACGGCACGACGACCGTGGCACCCGGCCACGACGCAACCGGAGCCCGCGCTCCAGCACCCGAGGTGATACAGGCTCCGGCACTCCGGGCACCGGGCCGCGGTGCCGCTCGACACGTGGCCGTGGCACGAGGCGCAGTCGAGGGTCCCCGACGGAGCCGTGCCGTGTCGGATCGGGCCGTCGGCCTGCACGCTCACCTCCACGAGCCGTCCGGTACACGGTAGGGCGCCGCCACCGCCCGGCAAAAGCCATGTGCGCGTTCTGCTGCTAGACCATGCGGCGGCGACCCGGGACGCAGGAGGCAGGATCATGGCGACGCACAGCAGCACCGCCGCCGTCGGCAGCCGCGCTCCCGACTTCACCCTGTCGGGCGCGAACGGGCGCAGCGTGACCCTCTCCGAGGAGCTGACGCACGGGCCTGTCGTGCTCGTGTTCCTGCGGGGCTTCGCCTGACCGTTCTGCCGCCGGCATCTCTCGCAGTTGCGGGACGACTTCGAGAACTTCGACGCAGCCGGCGCGCGGATCATCGCCGTCGCTCCCGAGGGGGTCGACGGACTGTCGCGCTACCCGAACGGCGGTGAGTTCCCGTTCGCGCTCGTCGGCGACGAGAATCACGTGACATTCGACGCGTACGACGTCGCCAGCCGCGCGCTCAGCCTGGGTCAGCGACCGGCCGTGTTCGTCGTGGATCGCGACGGCATCGTGCGCTTCGACTCGGTCGGCACGCAGCAGTGGCAGATCCCGAGCAACGACGAGGTGCTCGAGGTCGTGCGGAACCTGCAGTCGCCGGCGACGTGATATCGGGTTGCGACGTCGGCTAATGGTGTGCCGCGTCGCGGCTGATGATCAGTACCGCGAATCGCTGGAACGTCGGTTCGTCGATGCCCAGCGCGCGCGCCACGTCCGTCACGAGCGCGGCGTCCGACCGCGTGTACCGGCTCGTGACCGACACCCGGCGGCTGCCGTTCTCCCGGTCTGCGTGACGACCGTCGTTGTGCGGCCGCTGATCGGGATGGTCGCTCCAGATGTGATCGAGCAACCCCGCCAGCGCCAAGGTCGCTTCGTGTTGTGCGTCGGCGTCACTACGGTTCGTACGCAGCGCGTACTGATGCAGTCGGGACGCTTCGCGTCGGCTGTACGTGGTCGTGAACGACACCGTGGCGGCTGCGAGCGGCGTGATCGCGATGCCGGCCGTACCGCTGTTTGCACCGCCGGCGACAACGACGTCGCGCGCGGCCGGTGCGACATGGTCGGATCCACCGCCGCCGCCACCACCCGAACCTGCGAAGGCCTGGTAGAGGCCGCCGCCGGCTCCGCCGCCGAACCAGCCGCCGCCACCACCGCCGCCGACCGCGTCGGTCGACTTCGACCCGACCGCGGTGCCACCCGTACCGAACGATCCGTCGCCGGAGTGGTGCGCCGTGACGTAGAACGCGTCGCCGCCCGCGCCACCTGCATTCGCCGTGCCGCCGGTGCCGCCGCTACCGCCCGGCGAGCAGTCTCCGTGCTGGGCCGGTCCGGCGCCGCCCGCACCACCGCCGCCGGCACCGCCTGACCCCGGGATACCGCATTGCGACGAGTCCGCTCCCGCGCCGCCGCCCCCGGCGGCGACGATCAGGCGGTCGAGGAGGCCGAACGGCGCGATCCGCACGTCGGACGCACCGCCACCCATGCCGCCGAACGCGGACGTTCCGCCACCGACGCCCACGTCGATCTGCAACGTGGTGCCCGGCGTGACGTCGAGCGTCGCGCTGACACGCGAGCCCGCGCCGCCCGTGCTCCGGTAGAAGCTCTGTGCGGGAGTGTCGGCGCCCTTCGCTCCGTTCGCGACGACGCGTATCTGGGTGACCCCCGCAGGCACGGTCCACATCGTCGTGCCCGGTGTCGTGAACGAGGCCGGCGGCGGCGACGACGTCCACGCGCCGGTCGGCAACGTGCCGACGCCCATGGTTACCAGCGCGACGCCGGTAACACCGGCGACCAACAATGCACGCGACCGTCGCACGGCGACTTCCTTGTTCCTCACGCTGCCCAGAGTGCCGAGAGAGTGCTTTCAAGCTAGCCCTGCCCGGATCGTTCCTCGCGCATACCCGCCGCGAGTGAACAGGACGGCGAACGTGCGTTGACCAGGTGCGTTCGCGTACTGCGGTGGCGTACTCCGCGTGCGCGCGCTACGCGGTCGGCGCCGGGGCCGCGAGCCCTTGCAGCGTGTGTTGCAGCAGGTCGTCGACGAACTGCTGCGTGAGCGGCTCGTTCAACACGAACACGCGGTAATGCACCGGCCCGATGATGAACGCGAGGCAGATCTCCGCGGCCGGTGCCGCGCCAAGCTCACCTCGCGCCACCGCTCGTCGAAGGATCGCGTCGAGCGCCTCTACACGGGGCGTGACGAGCTTGTCGCGCATGGCCTGTGCGAGCTCGGCGTCGCGCGTGCCGCCCTGCAGTGAGTCCACGATGTCCCCGCGTGCCGTGACGGCGCGCGCGACATGGCCGACGAGCGCGGCGATGTCACCCGCCAGGGTGCCCGTGTCGACGTGCACTGCCTCGGGCGCGAGGGACGCGACCGCCGCGGCGACGAGCTCGTGCTTCGTCGGCCAGCGGCGGTAGAGGGTCGCAGACGAAACCTTGGCCCGTTCGATGACCGCCGCGACCGTGAGCCGTTCGTAGCCGCGCTCGCGCAGCACCGCGAGCGTGGCCTCGAGGATCGCGGCGTCCGCGGCAGCGCTGCGATGCCGCCCGGGACCAGTCTTGGTCGCGCTCATGCGACCCCGGCCTCGTCGGCCTCCAGCAGCTTGGGAGCTCGGAGATCGGCCTGGGCGGTCTCGAGCGCACCTTCGCCGCCGGCGAACGTCGCCGACGCCAGGCCGTCGACCGGGCCTGCGACGGCCTCGCGAACGTCGGCCGCCCGGGCCGGCAGGAATGCGAAGACGACCGCCCCCGCGAGCATCACCACCACGGCGGCCACGACGAACGCGAGGCTCAACCCCGAAACGAATTCCTGACGCGCCGCGAGCGCGACCGAACGGCCCAGGCCCGACGGCAACCGGGACGCGGCCTGCACCGCACCACCGACCGAATCGCGCGCGATCCGCACCACTTCGGGAGGCGCGTGCACCGCGGACAGCTTCGATGCGACCCCTGGGCGGTACGACGTCGCGAAGACCGATCCGATCACCGCGACACCGAGCGCCGCCCCCACCTGTCGGGTCGTGTCGTTCATGGCCGAGCCGACGCCGGCCTTCGACGGCGGAAGCGACCCCATGATCGACTCGGTCGCGGGGGCCATGGCGAGGCCCATTCCGAGCGACACGATCGCGAGCCCGATCAGCAGATGGATGTAGCCGTGCGTGACGGGCACGGTCGACGTGAACACGAGACCGGAAGCGCAGATCAGCATGCCCGTGCCCACGACGATCTTCGTCCCCACACGCTCGACGAGGCGCGGCGCGGCGGGCGCGGCGACGAACATGATCGCCGACATCGGCAACATGCGCAGACCCGCTTCGAAGGGCGAGAAACCGAGCACGGTCTGCAGGTACTGCGTGGTGAGGAACATCGAGCCGAACATCCCGAAGAACACCATCGTGATCGCCGCGTTCGCGGCCGTGAAGCGACGGTTCTCGAAGAAGCGCACATCGAGCATCGGGTGGCTGCTGTTGAGCTCCCACAGCACGAAGCCGGCGAGCACGACGATGCCGATCGCGAAGCTCGCGACCACCGTCGTGTCGGTCCATCCCTTTGACGGCGCCTCGATGATCCCCCAGAGCAACGCGACGAGACCGGCGACGGAGAGCAGCGCGCCCAGGGGGTCGAGTCGAGGAGCGGAGGGATCGCGTGAAGGCGGGAGCACGTAACGGCCGGCGATCAACGCGCCGATGGACACCGGCACGTTGATCAGGAACACCGAGCCCCACCAGAAGTGCTGGAGCAGGAAGCCGCCGATGACAGGACCGAGCGCGCCGCCGCCGCCCGCGACCGCGGCCCACACGCCGATCGCGCGGCCGCGCTCACGTGGGTCCCGGAAGACGTTCGTGAGCAGTGACAGGGTCGACGGCATGATCAGCGCGGCGCCGATGCCCATGACCGCGCGGGTGAGCACGAGCACGCCGGCCGAGCCTGCGAACGCGGACAGGACCGAGCCCAGGCAGAAGACGCCGAGGCCGACGCCGAGCGCGCCCTTGCGCCCGAACCGGTCCCCCAGGCTGCCCGCGGTGAGCAGCAGCCCGGCGAACACGAGCGTGTACCCGTCGACGATCCATTGGAGCTGACTGGTCGACGCGTGCAGGTCGCGGACCAGGGCGGGCAGGGCGACGTTGAGGATCGTGTTGTCGAGCGTGATGACGAGGAGGCTCACGCACATGATCGCGAGCGCCCACCACCGCCGATCATGAGCCGCCGTCGTCTCCATGCCGTCCTCCGCTCCGCCACGCCCCGGGAGTCGGGCGCAACCACCGCGTCCAATCTAATACGAAACATCCGTATTCCGAAATACCTCTTTTTCTTTTCCGCTCCCGGCAACCGCCCGTGGTGCGCATCGGATCCGTAGGCAAATGGGTACAGCCCGGTTACCTGCGGAAACGGAGGTCACCACCATGCATGTGAACGCCTACGGCGACGACGTGGTCGCTGACGAGGAACGGGTTCGGCGGACGGTCCGCTGGAGCCCGGCCCAGCTGTTCGCCGCGCTGATCGGCGCGGGATACACGGTGCTCGGGTCGTTCGCGCTGTCCCACACGGGCTTCGACGTGAACCACGTGACCACCCCTACTGCCTACGTGTGGCGGTGGCACCACACCCCGATGCTCGGGATGATCGAGCTCGCGTTCGGGATCGTGATGCTCGTGGCCGCGCTGCGGCCGGGGGCGGCGAAGGCGCTCATGGCGCTCCTCGGCGCCGCCGCGCTCGCGTTCGGGATCATCGCCCTCGTGAACGCCTTCCCGCACCAGATCCATCACTGGCTCGGCGTGCGGCGCAACAACGCCTGGCTCTACGTGGGCACGGGCGCGCTCAGCATCGTTGCGTCGGGCGTCTCGCCGACGTTCCTCGGGATCCGCCGGGAACGGGTGCGGCGCCGGCGCGTCCTCGCCTGATCCGCGCGGCCGAGGCGGCTCGCGGTCATCCAGCTGCCGTGAGGGCGACCGGGGCGACGACGCCGCGGCCGAGGTGGTGCTGAGTGAGGTACGGCACCACGGCCTCCGGCGCCAGCGGCGTCGAGTAATAGAAGCCCTGGGCGAGGTGACATCCGAGGGCGTGGAGCGCGGTGGCCTGCTCGCAGCGCTCCACGCCCTCGGCGACAGTTTCGAGATCAAGAGTTCGGGCGAGCGCGAGGATCGCTTCCACGACCCCGTATGCGTGCTTGTCGCGCGGGATGCCGTCGACGAACGACTTGTCGATCTTGACGGTGTCGACGGGCAACGTGCGCAAATAGCTGAGCGACGAGTAGCCCGTGCCGAAGTCGTCGATCGCCAGCTTCACACCGAGCCCGCGGAGTCGGTGCAGGGTCTGGATGGCAAGGTCGCTGTTGCGCATGACCGCCGTCTCCGTGATCTCGAGTGACAACAGCGTCGGGTCGATCCCGGCTCCCGCCAGCACCACCGCGACCTCGTCGACGAGGCGACGGTCCCCGAACTGTGCCGCGGACAGATTGACCGCAATGTCGAGGCGCGTCTCAGGGAAGGCCTCCTGCCAGTCGCGCGCCTGCGTCGCCGCTTCGCCGAGCACGAAGCGGCCGATCCCTGTGATCAGGCCGGTCTCCTCGGCGACCGAGATGAACTCCCCCGGAAGCAGCAGACCCCGGGTGGGATGGTGCCATCGCACGAGTGCTTCGAATCCCGTCACCGTGCCCGTGCTCAGCTTGATCTTCGGCTGGAAGTAGACGACGAGCTCGTTGCCCGCGATGGCGTCGCGCAGTTCCCGCTCGATCTCGAGGCGCGCCGTGGCCGCGTCGTGCATGGTCGACTCGAACACGCGAACGCATCCCTTGCCGTCGCCCTTTGCGCGGTACATCGCGGTGTCGGCGTTGCGGAGCAACTCCTCGGGCCCGTCGAGCGGCCGGCCGAACGCGATGCCGGCACTCGCGGTCACGACGATGCTCGTGTCGGCAACTTCGAACGGTGCGCCGAGCGACGTCATGAGTAGCTGGATACGCGCCTCGATCATGTCGCAGTCGACGACGTCCTCGATCAGGATGGCGAACTCGTCGCCGCCGAGCCGGGCCGCAGTGTCGCTGGCGCGAATGGACTCACGCAGCCGGCGCGCCACGGCGAGCAGCAACGAATCACCGGCACTGTGCCCGAGGCTGTCATTGATCGTCTTGAAGCCGTCGAGATCGAGCATCACGACCGCGACACGCTCACCGGCCACCGATCGCTTGCGCACCGCATGGGCGACGCGGTCGGCGAACAGAGCCCGGTTCGCGAGGCCCGTGAGCGAATCGTGGAACGCCTGGTGTCGCAGCTCGCGTTCGAGCATGTTCCGCTCGGTGATGTCGTGGACCGCAACGAGCATCGCCCGCCGCCCCGCGTACGGCACTTCGTGCGACGACAGCTCGACGTCGATGCGGCGGCCGTCCTTCACGACGTGAGTGCACGACAGCACGCCCACGGTCGCCGAGTCGTCGAGGTCGGACGGCACCACATCCGGAGCCAGGTCGGCGAACGTCATCTGCTCGAATTCGTGGCGCGCGTAGCCGTAGTGGCTGATCGCGACTTCGTTGACCTCGAGGAACCGGCCGCTTGTCGCGTCGTACACGAACATCGGATGCGGGCTGTTCACGAAGAGCGCGCGCAGCCCGGCTGCCCGCTCCCGCAACAGGTTCTGCGAACGCACGAGCCGCTCCGACACGAAGGCCACGGTCTCGCCGACGAGCGCCCAACATGGCGCGACGTAGGTGATGGTCCACAGCGCCGCGGCATGCTGGCCTTGAAGGATCAATGGCACGAGGTACGCGGCGACGGCGAGTGGTGCGAAACGCAACGCCGTACCGGGCTTGTGGCTCAAGCCGATCCATGCGAACGACACGAAGAAGAACACGCCGTAGGCGTAGCTCTCGCGCCCGCCGACTGCGTCGAACGACGCGATGATCGCAAACGTCGGCGGCAGCAGCCACAACGTCGAACGGCGTTCGAAGCGTTGCCATGGGGTGAACCAGATCGCGGTGCCCGAGGCAACCGCGACCATCGCGAGCACGAACAGCCAGGCCCCATTCGTGCCGCCCGCGTTCGGCAACGCCACGGAGCCGATTGCGACCATGGGCCCACAGACGAGGTACAGGATCGCGGCGAGGCGCCCGGCGCGACGAGGCGTCATCTCCCCGACCGACCCGTCGTCGGTGGTGCTGTTCATGGCACTGAAATCGGCTCGACGGTGGACGAACTGTACGAGTAATGACTGTTCGTCGCCGGTGCACAACGGACATACGTCACCAACGGACGGTGATGCTGCGCCCGCCGACGCGAACCGGGCTTTACCGGGGGCCGGGCGAGGCCGATGACACGTGCATGGACAGCACGCCGCCGGCCCGCGGGACGCGCCCGGAGCTCAACCTCGACCAGTCGGCGCTGACCGCGTGGCTCGGCACCGAGACGGTCGACGAGGCGATCGCGCACGAGGAGTTGCGCGCCTTCCTCGCCGACCGGCGGATCCATGTCTCACGGGACGAGTTCGATCGTTGGATCCGGGAGATCGCCGAACGGGCCCGGCAGCAGGCCCGCGAAAGCCAGGAGCAGCGCCCGACCGGGATGCGCTGGACCTGAGCGACGGCAATCCCGCAGCACCGCCCGCACCGTATTGGGTAGTGACCCCGCACGCCGGAGGGTCTCCGTCCTCTGGGCGGCCTGGGTACCGCGCGGACGGAGACCCCTCCCGGCAGCGCGCCGCCCGGGCAGTGGACGGACGCGCCGGGCAACTCTGCCAGCTATCTGACGGCACTCGTGGTATGACCCGACCGGCGACGTTCCGGCCGTCACGGCCGGAACGGTTGACCCGCAGGGCACACCCACCGCACCATCGGCGCACGGGGTGGGCGCGCATCCGGCAACCGACCGAACGGGTGGACCGATGTGAGTACCGTGCGGACGGAGCTGCGTCCTGGGCGGACGCCCGGGAGGGCGCAGTGGAGGGAGCCATGAGTACCGTCGACGCCTTCTACAACCCCTTCGCACCCGGGTTCACGGAGAATCCGTACGACCAGTACGACCTGTTGCGCGCGGCCGATCCGGTCCATCGCAGCCCTCTCGGCATCTGGGTGCTCTTCCGCTACGGCGACGTCGCTGCGTTCCTGCGTGACCCGAGCCTGAGCGTCGACGACCGCAACGCGAAGCCCACGGTTCTCGACGAGATGGCCCGCGAGGTGCTGGGCGACGGGGATGCCGGGAGCGAGACGATGCTGATGCGCGACCCGCCTGATCACACGCGCCTTCGGCGACTCGTCTCGAAGGCGTTCACGCCGCGCACGATCGAGCGACTCTCGGACAGGATCCAGACGTTGGTCGACGAGCACCTGGATGCGTGCGCCGGCGCCGCGACGGTGGACCTCATCACGTCGCTCGCGTTCCCGCTGCCATTCCGGGTGATCTCCGAGATGCTCGGCATGCCCGACACGGACACCGACCAGCTTCGCGAGTGGTCCGGTCTCCTCGTGCGCTCGCTCGAACCCGTCGCCGATCCGGATCTGCTGCGCGCGATCGCCGCTGCCGGCGCGGCGATGGAAGCTCTCGTCACCGAAGTAATCGAGTGGAAGCGCGCCAATCCTGCCGACGATCTCCTGTCGGCGATGATCGCGGCGGAGGAGCACGGCGATGTGCTCTCCGACACGGAGCTCGCCGCGCAGGTCGCGCTCCTCTACTTGGCCGGCCACGAGACGACGGTGAACCTGATCGGCAACGGGATGCTCGCGCTCATGCGACACGATGCCGAGCGCAGGCGACTGCACGCCGATCCCGCGCTCGACGCCAACGCGGTCGAGGAGTTCCTGCGCTACGACCCGCCGGTCCAGATGTCGCGGCGGATCACGCTGCGCGACACCGAGGTCGACGGCCGGGTGATCGAGGAAGGCAGCTTCGTCCTCCTCGTGCTCGGATCGGCGAACCGCGACCCGGAGCAGTTCGGGCCGACCGCGTCGCGGCTCGACATCGGACGCGCCGACGCGAACCAACACCTCGCGTTCGGTGGCGGCGTGCACTACTGCCTCGGCGCGGCGCTGGCCCGCCTCGAAGGACGGCTGGCGATCTCCTCGTTGCTGCGCCGCTACCCGGACGTCGAGCTCGCCGCCGCGCCCGAATGGAACGGGCGCATCAACCTCCGCGGCCTCGCGCGGTTGCCCGTGACGTTGGGCTGAACGCGCCGTCATCGTCCGCGCTCGTGGCGGCGCGCACGCACGGACGCGAGATCGTCGCGGGAAGCGTCCGGCTCGGGACCAAGGTCCCAATGCCGTTCGTTCCCGAACATTCCACTTGGCATGGACCGAACCGCGTCCTACGCTGCCGGCCACTCGGTCCGGGCGGGGCCAGGGGCACGGTGAAGGGGCAGGGTCGTGAGTACCTCTGGGCGGCGTCGTTTGCCGCGTCTGGTTCCGTTCGTTTGCTGCGCTCTCTTCGCGCTCGTTGCCGTGGGTTGCGCACGCGTCGTGCCACCACACGCGTCGGGTGGCATACCCGGCCCGCGGGTGGGCTTCTCGGCCGGCGGGCCCGTCCTGTGGGAGGACGACGCGGCGCTCCGGATGGACTTCGATCGCATCGCGCTCACCGGAGCGAAATGGGTGCGTGTCGACGCCGACTGGAGCGCGATCGAAGGATCGCCGGGTGGCTGGTACTGGGCATCGACCGATCGGCTCGTCTGGTCGGCGCGTGCGCGCGGGCTCGACGTTGTGCTCGTGCCGACATATACGCCGCAGTGGGCGCGCCGAGCCTCGTGCGCGGCATCGAGGTACTGCCCACCCGCTGATCCGAACTCGTTCGCGAACTTCGTGTACACGACGGTGGCGCGGTACGCCCCCTTCGGCGTGCACAACTACGAGATCTGGAACGAGCCGAACTGGGGTCCGTGGTGGGCGAGCGGACCCAACGCGTTCGACTACGTCACGTTGCTGAAGCCCGCGTATCTCAAGGCGCATGCGGCAGATCGTTTCGTCCGGGTCATCAGCGGTGGTCTCGCGCCGCACGGAGATCTCAACAGCGATCCGCACGACCCGTTCAACCCGGTGAACTTCCTGAGCACGATGTACGCCGCGGGCGCGCGCGGGTTCTTCGACGCGTTCGGTGTCCATCCATATCCCCCGCTCCCGCTCGCGCCGACGACGGGCAGCATCGGTTGGAACTCGCTGCTCCAGGTGGACTGGCAGCACCTGATCATGGCCGCGCACGGCGACGGCGCAAAGCAGATCTGGGGCACCGAATACGGCGCGCCGACCGGGAGCACCGACCCGAAGCGGGTAACCGGCGCTCAGCAGGCGCAGTACATCGCGGACGGCCTGCGATGGTGGGTCGCACGGCCGTACACCGGGCCGTTGTTCATCCAGACGATCCGTGACGGTCAGGCCGACAATCCGGGCGACTGGAGCCGATCGATGGGGCTCTTGCAGAGCAACTTCGCGCCGAAGCTGTCGTACTCCGTGCTGACCACGTTGCTGCACTGACGCGATCGGCAGGCTCGCGTCTCCGCTCTCACGCGAA
>JAMXLJ010000103.1 GCA_024281095.1 Acidimicrobiia bacterium
GAACGGCCCGACAACGTCTACGTCGACGATGCACTCGCGTGGTCGCTGTTGCGCAGCGGAGACGTTGCTTCCGCGCGGTCCGAGATCGCGCGCGCGGAGCGGCTCGGCACCGCGGACCCGATGATCCACTACCACGCCGCGGCGATCGCAGAGGCGGCGGGCGACACGTCGGCTGCCCGCGCGTCGATCACGAAGGTCGTCACGTCGAACCCGTGGTTCTCGTTCCGACTCCACTCCGACGTGCTCGCGCTCGCGTCACGTCTCGGCGTCGGCGTTCCATCGCCGCCCTAACCTCGCTCAGTTGGGACGCAAGTGGCGCTGTGGGCGCCGACCCAAGTGGGTGTGGGGTGGTTTGCTTAGAGGCGCTGCAGGATGCTGGCGGTTCCGAGCGAGCCGCCACAGCACATCGAGATCAACGCGAGCTCGCCGTCGCGGCGTTCGAGCTCGTGCAACGCGGTCGTGATGAGGCGCGACCCGGTTGCGCCCACCGGGTGGCCGAGCGCGATGGCGCCGCCGTTCACGTTGACCCGGTCCATGTCGGGCTTGTGCACCTGGGCCCAGGACAGCACGACCGCGGCGAACGCCTCGTTCACTTCGAAGAGGTCGAAGTCGGCCATCGACATTCCGGAACGGTCGAGGATCTTGCGCGTCGCCACGACGGGGCCGTCGAGCAGGTAATAGGGATCCGAGCCGGTGACGAGCTGGTGCAGCAGTCGGGCACGCGGTCGCAGGCCCAGCTCGTTCGCCTTCTCCTCCGACATCCACAACACGGCTGCCGCGCCGTCGGAGATCTGCGACGACGAACCCGCCGTGTGCTTGTAACCCTCCACAACCGGCTTCAGCTGTGCGAGCGCCTCGATCGTCGTGTCTCGCAAGCCCTGGTCGCGTTCGACGTGGAGCGTCTCGCCGGTGCGATTGCCCTCCTTGTCGACGACCGGTGCATCCAGGGGTGCGACCTCACGCTCGAAGCGCCCTTCGTCCCACGCGACCTTCGCCTTCTGCTGCGACCACAGGCCGAACTCGTCGAGATCGCGCCGGGTCAGGCCGCGGTTGTCGGCGATGCGCTCGGCTGCCCCGAACTGTCCGTTGGGCGGGTCGTCCCAGGGGTAGTCGTCGGTCTTGTAGTGGCCGGGCCCGTTGCGCACGTTCGCGCCGAGCGGCACGCGGCTCATCGCCTCGATGCCGCACGCGATGCCGATGTCCATGCCGCCCGCGGCGATCAGCCCTGCGACGAGGTGGTTCGCCTGCTGCGACGACCCGCACTGCGCGTCGACAGTGGTGCACGCGACCTCGGGATCGAGGCCGGTGCTCAACCACGCGTTGCGGGTGACGTTCGACCCCTGCTCACCGGCCTGCGTCACGCAGCCGCCGATGATCTCCTGCACCATGGACGGTTCGATGCCGGCGCGCTCGATCACCTGGACCTGCGCGTGACGCAGGATCTCGACCGCCTTCAGGCCGGACAGCCAACCGTTGCGGCGCCCGATCGGCGTGCGAACTGCCTCGACGATGACCGGCGTGCCCATTGGCGTGCTCCTTCGCGGGCGAGATGGCAGCCGCGAACGCGGCCGAGGGCCCAGTGTACGGACGCCAATAGAATCGGTTCTAGTCCGTGGGCCCGCGATGGCGGTCCGACGAACGACACCGAAACGAGCGACGGAGGGACTGGTGGGAGGACCGCTCGAGGGACTGCGGGTGGTCGAGCTCGTCGGTCTCGGACCGGGCCCGTTCTGCGGGATGGTGCTCGCCGACATGGGCGCCGAAGTGCTGCGCGTCGACCGGCTCCACGACGCACGGGCCGCCGATCTGTCGACGCAGGCCACGAACGCGATGAACCGCGGGAAGCGTTCGATTGCGCTCGACCTCAAGCATCCCGACGGCATCGACACGCTGTTGCGCCTCGTCGAGCAGGCCGACGCCATGTTCGAGGTGTTCCGTCCCGGCGTGGCGGAACGACTCGGTCTCGGCCCCGACGCGTGCCTCCAGCGCAACCGACGTCTCGTGTACGGACGGTTGACCGGTTGGGGCCAGGACGGGCCGTACGCGCCGCGGGCCGGGCACGACATCGACTACCTCGCGCTGGCGGGCGCGCTCGAGCCGCTCGGCCGGGCCCATGAGAAACCCACGCCACCCATCAACGTGCTCGCCGACTTCGCGGGCGGCGGCCTGCTGCTCGCGTTCGGCATTGCGTGCGCGGTGTGGGAACGGGACCGTGCCGGCGGTTCGGGCCACGGCCAGGTGATCGACGCCGCGATGGTCGACGGCGCCGCAATGCTGCTCACACCCTTCTACAGCGGTCGCGCGTCAGGCGGGTGGGGCCCACGCGGGACGAACTTCATCGACACCGGCGCGCCGTTCTACGACACGTACGAGACCGCCGACGGCAAGTACGTCGCGATCGGCGCGATCGAGCCGGAGTTCTACGCGCAGCTCGTCGAGGGACTCGGCCTGTCCGACGATCCGGACTTCACCGACCCATGGGACCGCGACCGGTGGCCGGTACAGCGCGCCCGCTTCACGGAGGTGTTCCGCTCGAGGACCCGCGACCAATGGTGCGCGGTGTTCGAAGGCGTGGACGCGTGCTTCGCTCCCGTGCTGGACCCGGTGGAGGCTCCCAGCCATCCACACAACGTCGCCCGGCGCGCCTTTCTGGACCTGCGCGGCGTGCCGCAACCGTCGCCGGCACCGCGTTTCTCGCGCACGCCCGCCGGCACGCCGTCGCCGCCCGAGCACGCCGGGGTTGTGACCGCCGACGTGTTGAACGACTGGGGTTTCTCACCCGCCGACGTCGCGAAGCTGCTCGACGCCGGCGCGTTGCTCTGAGGCCGGCGGCATGCAGCGACCCGAGAGAGGCGTCGTCGACACGATGATGTCGATACCTCCCGAGCCCGGCGACATGAGCTGGCTCGAGGCACTGCGTCCGCTCCTACGCGACGAGGAATCGCTGTCGGCGTTCAAGTTTCCGGCCGAGTACATGTTCAAGAATCTGCCCGCGGCGCGCTTCGCAGACGACGCGCTCGTCGCGGTTCTGCACGAGATGGACCGCTTCGGCGTGGCGCGGGCGATGATCGGTGTCAGCTTCGGCAACGAACGCGCGCTCGCCGCGTTGCGCGATCATCCCGACCGCTTCTTCGGGAGCTTCGAGGTCGACCCGAATCAGGGTGAAGAGGGTGTGCGCGCGCTCAGACGGGCGGTCGAGGACCTCGGGGTGCGGGCCGCGACCGCGTTCCCCGCCGGGACCTTCCCGCAGGTCCCCGTCGACGACGCGCGCTGGTACCCGCTCTACCAGGCCTGCGTCGATCTCGACATCCCGATCTGCGTCTGCCTGGGTGTGCCGGGCCCGCGGGTACCGGCCGCGCCGCAGGACGTCATGGGCATCGACGAGGTGTGTTACCGCTTCCCCGAGTTGACGGTCGTCACCCGCCACGGCTGCGAGCCGTGGACCGCGCTCGCGGTGAAGCTGATGCTCAAATGGCCGAACCTCTACTACTCCACCAGCGCGTTCGCGCCGAAGCACTATCCCCGCGACGTCATCGAGTACGCGAACACGCGCGGTGCCGACAAGGTCATCTACGCGGGGTACTTCCCGATGGGACTGTCGCTCGAGACCATCTTCACGCAGCTGCCCGAGGTTCCGCTGCGCGACCACGTCTGGCCCAAGTTCCTCGGCGACAACGCGCGGCGAGTGTTCCGGCTGGACGCGTAACGAATCACAGCGGGAAATCGTCGGGCCAGTCGCGCGTGGGGCTGAGCTGCCATACGGGATCGCGCTTCTCCACGAACGCCACCACACCTTCACGCGCGTCCTCACGTCCCATCACCACGCGGTGCAGCTCGGTCTCGACCCGCTCGACGTCGTCGGGCCCGAGCGCGGTGCCGCTCCACAGCAGTCGCTTGCTCAACGCGACCGACAGCGGCGCGGTGTTGCGGGCCACGTCGCGAGCCAACTCCAGTGCGGCGGGGAGCACCTCCGCGGCGGGCAGCGCCCGGCTCGCGAGGCCGAGCGCGACGGCCTCGCGGCCCGAGAACTCGCGCCCGGTGAGCAGCAGCTCGGCCGCGACTGCAAAGCCGGCCGCGCGCGGAACGGTCCAGTGCGAGTGGGCGTCGGGAATCACGCCCCGCCGCACGTGCACGAACCCGAGCCGAGCGTCCTCGGCGACCAACCGGATGTCGCACTGCATCGGGATCGTCAGGCCGATCCCGATGGCGTGGCCGTTGATCGCGGCGACGACGGGTTTGCGCACCTCCCACGCCCGCGGCCGCACCGGTGACGCGGTGAATTCGCGTACCGGGCCCGAAGGCGACGCGAACGTCTCGCTGCCGCGCTCGAAGTCCGCGCCGGCGCAAAACGCCCGGCCCGCGCCCGTCAGCACGACGGCGCGTACGGCATCGTCGGCGTCGCAACGGCCGTAGATTCGCCCGAGCTCGTCGCCCATGCGACCCGTGAACGCGTTGAGCCGGTCCGGTCGGTTCAACGTGACGAGCGCGACTCCGTCGTCGAGGCTGAACGTGACGTGCTCGAAGCTGTCGTGCTCGAAGCTGTTGTGCTGGTCGACCACTCGTCCCCCTACAGCCTGCGCACGGCCGACTCTACGGTTGAGCGCTCAGCGGTCCGTCCATCTGCTTGACCCTTCCGAAGGTCGACTCTACGGTCGGTCGTCATGGAATTCGGGATCTTCATCCAGGGTCATCTGCCGCGCTCGCGCTGGAACGACGACCCGGACGCCGAGCACACCGCGCTGACGCGCGAGGTCGAGCTCGTCGAAGCCGCCGACCGCAACGGGTGGAAGTACGTCTGGGTCACGGAGCACCACTTCCTCAACGAGTACTCACATCTCTCGGCCAACGAGGTGTACCTCGGATACCTCGCGCACGCGACCGACCGGATCCATCTCGGCTCGGGAATCTTCAACATCAACCCGCAGGTGAACCACCCGGCCCGCGTCGCCGAGCGCGTCGCGATGCTCGACCACCTCAGCGACGGTCGCTTCGAGTTCGGCACCGGTCGCGGCGCCGGCAGCCGTGAAGTCACCGGGTTCGGCCTGCCCGACACGAACGTCACCAAGGAGATCTACGACGAGGTCATCCCGGAGTTCGTGAAGATGTGGCGCGACGGCCCGTACGGCCACGACGGAAAGTGGTTCTCGATGCCGCCCCGCGAGATCCTCCCGAAGCCCTGGCGGAACTCGCACCCGCCGCTGTGGGTCGCAGCGGGCAACCCGCCCACGTACGAGAAGGCCGCCCGCCGCGGCATGGGTGTGCTCGGCTTCAACGTCGCGTCGATCGGCGAGATGGAGCCGATGGTCCGCGCGTACAAGAGCGCGATCGGTTCCGCCGAGCCCGTCGGCGAGTACGTCAACGACAACGTGATGATCACCAACGGGCTCGTCTGCCTCGAAGACGGTCGCAAGGCCCGCGACCTCGTCTGCCACATGGGAATCGGCTACCTGCAGAGCCTCGTGTTCCACTACCACGACACGTTCCCGCCGGCTGAGGGCCTCCCACGGTGGCCCGACCTCATACCCGAGCCCACACCCGAGGACGTCGAGTACCGCATCAACGAGGGATTCATCCTGTGTGGGGATCCCGACGAAGTCGTCGCCCAAGCGCGGCGCTACGAGAGCGTCGGGGCCGATCAACTCGTGTTCGGTCTCCCACTCGACATGGGGTTCGACGCCGCGCTCGAATCGATCGAGCTGTTCGGCCAACACGTCATCCCGAAGCTCGACCCCGACCCCGTGCACCGCACGACCAGGTTCCGCCAGGGCGCGCCTTCCACGTCTCGCACCCCGCCCACTGCCGCGTGACGGCAGGTACGCTGGCCCTATGAGTGCACCGAAGGTCGGGGAACGCCTCCGCTGTTCGCAGTGCGGCACGGAGATCATCGTCGTGAAGGCGCCGACCGGCCCCGTGTCGTGCTGCGGCGCCGAGATGACCGCACGGGCGCAGCAAGGGAGCGAGAGTGCCCAATAACTTGGGGAAGCGGTACACGTGCGCCGAATGCGAGGCCACGGTGCTCGTCACCAAGGCGGGCGACGGCGCGCTGGAGTGCCACGGCAAGGCGATGGAGATCCTCCAGGCGAAGCCGCTGCCCTCGTCCGACTGACACCTCCGTGCCCGTCGTCGTCGTCGACCCGCAGGTGTTCGACGGCCCCTCGGCTCCGGCGGTGCTCGCCGCCCTGGTCGACGAGCTCGGCGGCGACCCCACGCTGCTGTGCTTCGACGGCGACTGGCCCCCCGGCATCGAGGTCGATCCCTCGACGCGCACGAGCCTGCGGAGGCTCCCCGCGCTGTCCGTCGCCGTGGCGTGCCCGGACCCCGCGGTGGCCGCCGCGTTCGATCTCGCCGTCGTCGACGCGGACGCGCTCGCACCACTCCGGGTCGGGTTCGAACAGGCGCCGTATGCGTCGGTGTCCGCGGCGTTGCTGCTCCGTGACGCTCCGGACGACACCTGGGCCGGGCTCGTCGCCGAGTCGGGCACCTACTCGCTCTTGCAAGCAGGCCCCGAGTTCCGACGGTGGCTCGCATCACGGTGTGCGCCACGGCCCGCCCGCGAGGACGACGCCGAACGAGTGACGGTGGAGCGGCGCGGCGCGATCCACGAGATCGTGCTCACACGCGGCGAACGCCACAACGCGTTCGACGCGCGGATGCGCGACCAGCTGCATGCCGTCTTGCGAGACCTCGCCGCGGTCGACGGCCCGATCGTCGTGCGCGGCGACGGCCCTTCGTTCTCGTCGGGTGGTGATCTCGCGGAGTTCGGGAGCTCGGCGGGGCCCGTGCAGTCCCACGTCCTGCGCGTGACCCGATCGGTCGCGATGCTGCTGAGCGATCTCGCGCCCCGGCTGGTCGTCGCCCTGCACGGTGCGTGCATCGGCGCGGGGATCGAGCTGCCGGCGTTCGCGTCGCGTGTGATCGCGGCCGACACTGCGCGCTTCGCACTCCCCGAGCTGAAGCTCGGCCTCGTCCCCGGAGCCGGCGGCACCGTGTCGATCCGGCGCCGGATTGGCCGGGCCTTCCTGCTCGAGCTGCTCCTGTCCGGCCGCACGATCGACACGGCGACCGCCCGGCGCTCCGGGTTGGTCGACGAGGTCGTGCCGCTCGCGCAGCTCCGCGACCGCGCGTACGCCATCGCCGAATCGATGACGTGACCCGAGCTGTCAGAGGCCGGTGAAGCTGCCGCCGTCACACACGATGGTCTGGCCCGTGACGTAGCCCGCGTCATCGCTCGCGAGGAAGGCGGCCACCGAGCCGATGTCGCGTTCGGCGTCGCCGACGCGCCCGAGCGGAGTGCGGGCCTCCAGCCGCTCCTTGAGCGTCGGATTCGAAGCGAACGCGTGCGCCAGTGCGGGCGTCTCCGCGACCGGCGCGATGCAGTTGACAGTGATCCCGTGCGGGCCCCATTCGCGGGCCAGGCTCTTGGCGATCGCGCGTTGGGCCGCTTTCACCGGCGCGTACAACGGGATGTTGGCGCTGCCCTCCACACCGGCGGGCGAGGTCACGAGGATCAGACGCCCACGCGCACCGGCATCGCGCAGGTGCGGGTAGGCGAGCTGCGCACAGAAGAACGAGCCCCATACCGCGGTGCGCGAGTTCTGCTCCCAAACGTCGGCGCCGGCATCCTCCAGGCGGTGCGCCACGCCGCCGCGGAACGCGTTGTGGATCATGACGTGCAATGCGCCGAAGCGCGCGACCGCCGCGTCGACACAGGCGGCGACGTCGTCACGGCGGGTCACGTCGGTCACGATGCAGACCGCCTCCCCACCGCGCGCGGAGATCTCGTCGACGACCGGATCACCGGTCTGCGCGCGCCGGGCCGCGATGACGACGCGCGCACCGCGCTCCGCCATCGCGAGCGCGATGCCGCGGCCCACACCCTGGCCCGCTCCGGTCACGATGGCGACGCGCCCGTCGAGCCCGGTCACGGTGCCATCCACACGCCGCCGTCGACGCACAACGTCGCGCCGGTGACGAAATGGGCTGCCTCGGAGGCCAGGAAGGTGACGACGGGGCCGAGATCGGCGCGCGGGTCACCGGCGCGGCCGAGCGCCGGCGCGGCCAGCGACACCGACGCCGCGCTGACGCCCTCGAGCGCCAGCTCGGGCGCGGGTGCGATGCAGTTCACCGTGATGCCGTGCGCGCCCCATTGACGCGCGGCCGACTTCGCGAGCAGGCGTTGGCCCTCGACCGCGGCGGCCAGCGGCGCGAGCCCTGGCGCGCCGGACATCGACAGCGTCGGTGTGACCACGACGAAGCGGCCGAACCCGCCGTCGCGCATCGCGGGGAACGCGGCCTGGAACAGGAACAGCGTGGAACGCATCGTGCGCTCCCAGGTCGCGTCCCACGCGGCGTCGGTCACGTCCGCGAACGAGCTGGGGGCCGCGGTCGCGTCGCCCATCGGATGCATCGCGTGCACGACGACGTCGACCGTAGTGCCGAGCGCGCCGCTCGCCCGTGCGATCACGTCGCCGGCGCCGTCGGGCGAACCGATGTCGCCTGCGACCGACATCACCCGTTCGTCGGCACACGGGCCGAGCGCGACAACCCGTGCGCCCGCGCCGGCGAGCGCGGCAGCGAGACCGCGACCGATGTCGAGGTCCGCGCCGGTCACGAGCGCGCCGCGTTGCGTGAGATCGGTCGCTGCGGGCACGGAGCCGGAAGCTAACACCCGATCCCGTCGGTGCGGCCGGTGGCATGCGAAGCTTTCGCGACCCGAGGACGCGATGCAGTCTCACACCACGACCCGGCCCGCCGTCACACCCGACCCGGGCGACACGCGCCCTCGCGTGGGGCCCGATGGTCGCCGCCTGGTCCTCGTCGTCGTGGGGCTGGCCCTGCTCCCGCTCGTGGTGTCGGCGATTGCCATCGTGGTGCGTGGCGGGGCACTGCATCCCTGGGGTGACCAGGCCCTCCTCGAGCTCGACGTGCGCGACGTCACCCGTCACTTCGTGCTCACGGGGGCGTACTCACGTTTCGGCTGGCGCCATCCCGGGCCGCTCGAGCTCTACCTCGTCGCGCTGCCGTATCGCCTCGTCGCCGAGCACTCGGTGGGCATCTATCTCGGTGCACTGCTGCTGAACGGCGTCGCGATCGCCGGGATCGCGCATCTTGCGCGGCGCCGCGCGGGAACACCACTGCTCGTCTGGTCGATGTTCGTCACGCTGCTGCTCGTGCGTACGTTCGGGCCCAACGCGGTGCGCAACCCCTGGACGCCCTACGTCACGGTCATCCCATGTCTGTTGATGATCCTGCTGGGGTGGTCGCTCGTCGAGGGCGACACGTGGGCCCTGCCCTTCGCGGTCGCGACCGGGTCCTTCCTGGTGCAGGCCCACGTCGAGTACACGGCCCTGGTCGTCGTGCTCGTGGGTGGTGGGCTCGTCGTGCTCGCGGTCCGCGCCCTTGCCGAGCCGGGCCGCCCCCATATCGCGCGTCTCGCGCGCATCACCGCGATCTCCGCCGTGGTGGGGGTGCTGCTGTGGATCCCGCCGGTCGTGCAACAGCTGACCCATCACCCCGGCAACCTCGGGTTGCTCGTGCGGTTCTTCCGCGCCGGCCATCCCGGCCATGGCCTGTCGACCGCGCTGCACGTCGTCGCCGGTGAGTGGTCGTGGCGGCCGAACTGGCTGGTGCACTGGGGATCGGTACGGGCCGCTTCGGGTGAGCTCAACACGTCGAGCTCGCCGGTGCCCGTCCTGCTCGTGCCCTATGTCGCCGCGCTCGCGCTGTCGTGGCGGCGGGCTCCCTCGGCTCGCAATCTGCTCCTCGTCGTCGCGGCCTCGTGGGCCGTCGCGATCGTGTCCGTCACCCACATCGTCGGCGGGCTGTACCCATATCTCCTCCGCTGGCTGGACGCGCTCGGCGCCGCGACCCTGCTGGCGATCGGCTTCGCACTCTGGACCCGCCTCGCCGACGCGCGACGGGGCGCCCGCCTCGCGGTGAGCGCGGCGACCGCGGTGACCGCGGTCGCCGTGGCCGGTCTCGTCGCCACGAGCGTTGTCGCGTGCGTCGCCTCCGGCCGTGCGCGGATCCCGTACGCGGCTGAGTCGCAGATGCTGGCCCGGCTCGAGAAGCCCGTCCTCACCGCGGCGCGGGACGCCCACGGCCTCGTCGTGCTGCGCCGCGACGACACGGGCTATGCCGCAGCCACGCTCGCCGGCATCGCGCTCGAGTTGGAGCGCCACCATGTGCCCGTGCGGGTCGACGCCCGGAAGGACCCGGCCCTCGGCGCGCTCTTCACGACGTCGCGCCTCTTCCATACGAGCATGGCCAACGCGACGGCAGTGTGGCTCACCGTCACGGCCGGCGGTCGAGTCCCGCCGGATGCCGGCAATCAGATCGCGTCCGCCGGTCCGGTCAGGGTGCTCCAGCTTCGGTTCCAAGGGCGTTGACCGGGTTGATGGAGCACTCCTGGTCGAGCTTGAGCACCTGGGTGAGTCGACCGAACGCCAGGTAGTCGGCCACGCAGATCGTCAGGTCGAGGATCTCGGCGTCCTCGAAGTGCTCGCGAAGACGGGAGAAGAACGCGTCGTCGATCCCGAGATGCTCGAGGGCGAACCGCTCGGCGTACTCGATCGCGAGCTTCTCACGCTCGGAGTAGTCGCCGTGCTCGCGATACTCGGCGACGTGGGCGTACATCTCCTCGGTGACGCCTTGTCGCGCCAACGGCGCGATCCGCCATCCCAGTCATATGGGGCAGTCGTTGATCTGTGCGATGCGCATGCGCACGCATTCGCGCTCGCGCGCGGGGAGCCGACTCTGGTTGTACACCGCGTCGCTGAGCGCCGTGACAGCCTTCGACATCTCGGGCCGCAGGGACCAGACCCGATAGATCTCCGGCCCCTCACCCTCCGGTACGTCGATGCGTGCCAACTGGCTCCTCCTCGTCGATGCGCACTATTCCACTCGTCCGAGACCCAGCTGCGCCAGCACCGTGCCGGTGTCGGCGCCGAGCCCGGGCCCGGCGCCCCGCCGCGTGCGAGCACGAGGTGGTGCTGCGACCAGTCCCGGCGGGGCCCGTCCGGCCCGCCGCGATCCGGTGCCGGCGAACACCGACGTGACCACACGACGCAGCGCGACGTCGACGAGCGCGCCGCGCCCACCGACGAGACACGCGAGCGCGGCCGCGGCCGCGTGCAGACCCGCGGCCGGATCGGCGAACGCGTCCGCGCAGATCATCGGCGGGCCGCACTCGTCGCCGATCAACGCGCACGCGCCACCCGCGGCCGCGGCATCGTCTCCGAACGCGACGCGGTCACACCAACTGCCGGTACGCCCGTAGCCCGTGATGCTGATCCACGTGACACCACGGTCGCGCACCAACACCTCGGGATCGATGCCGAGATTCTCCATCACCCGCGGGCGCGCGCTCTCGACGACCACGTCGGCGCGTTCCAAGAGCGCGCCCAAGGTGGCGCTGCGGAAGTCGATGCACACGCTGCGCTTCCCTGCGTTGAGCAGATCGAAGAACGCCCGCGGGCCGCGGCGAGCACCGTCGGGACGCGCGGGCGACTCGACCTTCACGACGTCCGCTCCCGCCTCACCGAGGAGCGCGGCACACAGAGGCCCGGCCCACAACGCGCTCAGGTCGACGACGAGCGGCCGCGCGCGCGGGCGCCGCTGCGCGCCGGGTGTGACGACCCACGGGGCGCCCGATCGCTCCAAGCCGCGCGCTGCGCGATCCTCCGCCGCGGCCTCCTCCGGCGTGACGACGGCCGCAACGGGAAGGCCCAGCAACGCGGCGCGCTCGACGAGCTCGTCACGCGTCGCGCCGACGACCCATGCCGCAAGCGCGTCCCAGGGATCGCCATGAACTTCGCGTTGCATCAACGCGGGCAGCATCAGGAAGTCGTCGCGGCGCGCGAGGTTCCACGCAAGCCAGCCGTCGCGCGCCGCCAACAGCCGGCAGCTGCCGCCCGGCGACACCGTGCCCTGGCGGGACAGCCCCGCGATCGCGGCTCGCTCGCCGAGGAGCGCCGGCCCGTCGAGGTCGACACGCGAGCCGAGCTGCTCCGACAACACCGCGACCACCAGCGCCGCGCCTCGAATGCGGGCGGTGACGTCGCCGGGCACAGGTCGGCCCGGCCCTTCCGGCTCGCCCGTGAGCGCCATCGCACCCGACCCGGCCCAGTCGTCCAACGGGTCGCGATCGCCGTCGTCGTCGAGAACGAGCCGTGTGGATCGCTTGGTCCCCGCGGACCCCTCGGACGCATCGCCTTCCGCGGCTGCGCCGAGTGAAGTGAGCAGCTCGCACGCGGCGCGCGTCACGCGCGTGGAACCGGTGTCGCGAACGGCGAAGCCCCGGAGCGGTGCGGTCAGCTCGGCTTCTTGATCTTGCGGCCGGTGACGTTCCAATACAGGATCCGCGACAACGTGTCGACCTGCGTCGCGGTGCGCACGCCCCAGAACTCGAAGCCGTAGCGGTGCGCGGCGCAGTGGGCGAGCATCGCGACCATGATGAACGCCGTCGCAGTCGGGTCGACGTCGCGGTCGAGGCGACCGTCGTGTTGAAAATCGCGGACCACGTCGCACAGCGCATCCGTCACCCCGCCCAACGCACGCGTGCGGAGCTGCTTGAAGCGAAGGTCGCCCTCCTCGGTTGCGAGATCGACCACCCGGAACACGGCGCGGTGGCGCTCGTAGTACTCGAGAAAGCTCTCGACGATCCGCCGCGCCGTCTGGGCGCCGCGATCACCGCGCCAGTCGCCGCGGACGATGTCGCCGAGATACGCGGCGTCGGTCGCGAGCTCCTCCGCGAGCACGAGCACCGCTTGTTCGACGTCGGGAAAGTACTGGTAGAAGGTGGCCGGCGACGTACCCGCTTCACGAGCGATGTCGATGACCTTGATATCGCGGTACGACGTCTTCGACAGCAGCTCCGCCGTGCAGTCGAGGAGGCGGCGCCGGGTCGCGATGCCCCGCCGGCCGGGTACACGCCCGTCGGTCGCGCGGACGTCGTCCTGAAGCTCGCTCGGCTCGCTGACCGCCATTGAAGGCAAGGGTATCCGGGGCTCTGACGACTCGTCAGCCCTGAGAGGCAACCGGGCGTCGGTGCCTTGCCGCGTTCGACGGGAACGTGTTCTACTTCGCTCCCGGATGGCTTCCGTTCCCGCGTTCAATCTCGCCGACCTCTTCGAGCTCGTCGTCGACACGGTTCCCGACCGTCTCGCGTTGGTCGCGGGCGATCGTCGCCTCACCTACCGCGAGCTCGACGAGCGGGCCAACCGCCTCGCGCACCACCTCGCAGCCATCGGCATCGGGCCCGGCGACCCGGTCGCCATCTACTCGTGGAACCGGGCGGAATGGGTCGAGGCGATGTTCGCGGCATGGAAGATCCGCGCCGTGCCGCTCAACGTCAATTACCGCTACGTCACGGAAGAAGCGCGCTACATCCTCGACAACGCCGACGCGGTGGCGGTCGTCCACGAGCGGTCGTTCGCTCCCCTCCTCGCCGTCATTCGCGACGACCTGCCGCGTATTCGCCACTACGTCGTGCTCGACGACGGCAGCGACGCCGACGAGGCGCACGCGGCATGCGAGGCGCTCGAGGCGGTCGACTACGAAGCGGCACTTCGATCGCAGCCGCCCGGGCGCGGGTTCCCGCCGCGGTCTTCCGACGATCTCTACGTGCTCTACACCGGCGGCACCACGGGCATGCCCAAGGGCGTCGTGTGGCGCCACGAAGACATCTTCTTCGCCGCGATGGGCGGCGGCGGCTTCGGCCAGCCGCCGATCACCACGCCCGAGGAGCTCACCGGTCGGGTTGCGGCCGAGGGGGCACAGCTCGTCGGGATCTGCAACGCGCCGATGATGCACGGCGGCGGCCAGTGGGTGACCTGCATTGCGTTCTTCGGCGGCAACACCGTCATCCTCAACACCGACCGGCACTTCGACCCCGACGCGGTGTGGCGCCTGGCGGAGCGCGAGCACGCGCGCACGATCATGGTCGTCGGCGATGCCATGGCCCGGCCGCTCGTCGACGCGCTCTCACGGCCAGGAGCTTCGTACGACACGAGCAACATCGTCGGCATCGGTTCGGGTGGCGCGCTCCTCTCGAGCGCGGTGAAGGACCAGTTGCGCGCCGCGCTGCCGAACGCGGTGGTCGTCGACAGCTTCGGCGCGTCGGAGACGGGCGCGGGCGGCAGTGTGATGGACCTCGACGGGCCCGCGGCGGGCCCCCGCTTCACCATGGGCGAATTCATGACGGTGCTCGACGACGACCTGCGCCCCGTGCGGCCGGGTTCGGGTGAGGTCGGACGCCTCGCCCGCAGTGGTCACGTGCCGTTGCGCTACCACAAGGACGACGAGAAGACCGCGGCGACGTTCCTCACGACCGCGGACGGCACGCGCTGGGTCGTGCCGGGCGATTACGCGCGCATCGAGTCGGACGGCACGATCACACTGCTCGGCCGCGGCTCGGTGTGCATCAACTCCGGCGGCGAGAAGATCTTCCCCGAAGAAGTGGAAGCCGCGCTGAAGTCGCATCCCGACGTGTTCGATGCGGTCGTCGTCGGCGTGGCCGACGACCGTTTCGTGGAGCGGGTGGCGGCAATCGTGCAACCCCGGCCGGCCGCGAGCGTCTCGCTCGAAGACCTGCAGGTGCACTGCCGCACGAAGCTTGCCGGCTACAAGGTGCCGCGCCAGCTCGTCGTCGTCGACGAGCTGGTGCGCACGCCCGTCGGCAAGCCTGACTACAGATGGGCGAAGGTGACCGCAACCGGTTCGCCGGCGCCCGTCGCCACCGACGCGCGTTCGTAACGAAGGAGACCGATGGCCGAACTGGGCTTCTGGAACATCGCCGGCGACGACCCCGACCACCTTGCCGTGGTCGATCCGGCCGGACGCGAGGTCAGCGCGGGTGAGCTTCTCGCGTCGTGCAATCAGCTCGTGCACGGTTTGCGGGAGCTCGGCCTGCAGCCCGGCGACGCGATCGCGATGCTCCTCCCGAACTCGGTGGAGGTCTTCGAGCTCTACCTCGCCGTGCTGCAAGCCGGCTTCTACCTCGTGCCCATCAACTTCCACCTCGTGGGCCCGGAGATCGCGTACATCGTGCAGGACTGCGAAGCGAAGGTGTTCGTGTCGCACGAGCGCTTCGCCGCGGCCGCGACCGCGGCAGCCGACGAGATCGAGTTCGCGAAAGAGGGTCGCTTCGCAGTCGGCGACGTGCCGGGGTTCCGGCGCTACGACGAGCTGAAGGACGGCCAACCGACGACGCTTCCGGCCGATCGCACGACCGGCGCGGTCATGAACTACACCTCCGGCACCACTGGCCGGCCCAAGGGCGTGAGGCGGAAGCTGCCCGGCGTTCCCCCCGACGAGATCGCGATCACGTTCGGCGGGATGCTGCTGCTCTTCGGGCTGCAGCCGGGCGACGACAACGTGCACATCTGCGGCTCACCGCTGTACCACACCGCGGTGCTCGTGTTCGCGGGTGGCGCGCTCCACCTGGGCTTCACCGTTGTCCTCATGGACAAGTGGACACCCGAGTCGATGCTCGAGCTCATCGAGCGGTACCGCGTCACGAACAGCCACATGGTGCCGACGCAGTTCCACCGCCTGCTCGCACTGCCCGACGACGTAAAGGCGAGATACGACGTGTCGTCGCTGCGTCACATGGTGCACGCGGCGGCACCGTGCCCGCCCGACGTGAAGCGCCGCATGATCGAGTGGTGGGGCCCGGTGATCGACGAGTACTACGCCGCAAGCGAGGGCGGCGGCACGCTCGTGCGTTCCGAGGAATGGCTCGACCACCCCGGCACGGTCGGACGCGCCTGGCCGAACGCGGAGATCGTCGTCCTCGACGACGACGGAAACGAGCTCGGCCCGAACGAGGTCGGCACGGTGTACATGCACATGGCCACCGGGGACTTCGAATACTTCAAGGACAAGGACAAGACGCAGCGCAGCCGGGTCGGGAAGTTCTTCACGGTCGGCGACATCGGGTACCTGGACGACGACGGCTGGCTGTTCCTGCGCGACCGCAAGGCCGACATGATCATCTCCGGCGGCGCCAACATTTATCCGGCTGAGATCGAGAGCGTGCTGCTCACGCATCCGAAGGTCGGCGACGCGGCGGTGTTCGGTATCCCGCATGACGACTGGGGTGAAGAGGTAAAAGCGGTCGTGGAGCCGGCCCCGGGCGTCGCGGCGTCGCCGGAGCTGGCCGGCGAGATCCTGAGCTTCTGCGCCGACAAGCTCGCAAAGTTCAAGACCCCGAAATCGCTCGACTTCATCGAGGAGATGCCGCGCGACCCGAACGGCAAGCTGTACAAGCGGAAGCTGCGCGACCCGTACTGGGAAGGACGGGAGCGCGCGATCTGAGCAGGCGGTCAAGCGCAGGCGCCGGCACCTGCGCGACCGCCGAGGCTCTCAGTCCTCTTCGATGCTGATGGCCTGCTTCGGGCACTGCCGCACGGCCTCTTCGACCTTCGGCCGCATCGACTCGGGCGGGTGCTCGTCGAGGACGTACAGGAAGTCGTCGTCGCGGACCTCGAACACCTCGGGGGCGATGCCCATGCAGACTGCGTTGCTCTCGCACAGGTCGTAGTTGACGACGACCTTCATCGTGGCTCCCCTTCCGCGCTGACGTTCCGGCGCGGGCAGGATAGCGAAGCGCCCGGTTACGCCGCGGCCGTGCTCTTCGCCTGCGAGAACAGCTCGACCATCGCCCGGCAGAACGCCGGAAGGTCGTCGGGTTTGCGGCTCGTGACGAGGTTGCCGTCCCGGCACACCTCCTCGTCGACCCACTCGCCGCCGGCATTGCGGATGTCGGTCTTCAGGCTCGGCCACGACGTCAGTGTGCGGCCCCGCACGACGTCGGCCTCGACGATGGTCCACGGCCCGTGACAGATCACCGCGACGGGCTTGCGAGCGTCGAAGAAGCCGCGCGCGAAGGCGACTGCCTTGTCGTCCATGCGCAGCTGGTCGGGGTTCGCGACACCACCGGGCAGCATCAGCCCGTCGTACTCCTCGACGCGTACCTCGCCCGTGGTGCGATCGACGCCGAACGTGTCCGCCTTGTCGAGGTGATTGAACGCCTGCACCCTCCCCGACTTCGGCGCGATCAACTCGGGGCGGCCGCCGGCCTGCTCGACCGCTTTCCACGGTTCGGTCAGCTCGACCTGCTCGACTCCCTCGTTGGCCATCATGAAGGCAATTCGCTTGCCCTCGAGCTCGTTCGCCATGGGATCGTTCTCCTGGCTCGTGACGATCAGGTTCAGCCCCCGTCGATGCGCGTCTACCCAGACGGCTCCGGGAGTGAATCGCGGGGTCTTCGACGGACTTGGGTAAACCGGTATCGATGGCCCCACGCTCGCGTTCCGTTCCTGCGTGGCTCGATCGCGCCGCGTCGCTGTCGTGGCGCGCGCTCGTCGTCGGCGCCGCGGTCTACGTGCTGGTGGTCGCGTTCGGGCGCTTGCGGGTGGTGGTCGTTCCGCTCATCGTGGCGCTGTTCCTGTCCACGGTGCTGGTGCCGCCGGCGCAGTGGCTGCGAAAGCGCGGGTGGCCCCCGCTTGCAGCCACCTGGGCCGTGTTCCTCGGCGGCCTGCTCGTCGTCGCCGCGGTGCTGGTGTACATCGTGCCGTCGGTTACCAACCACTTCTCCGACCTGCAACATCAGGCGAATCGAGGCATCAACCGGATCCAGGACTGGCTCGTGCGCGGGCCCTTCCACATGTCGCGCAAGCAGGTGAAGAAGGACTTCCACAATCTCGGCAAGCAGCTGAACAAGAACAAGGGCGCGCTGCTGCAGGGCGCGCTGCAACAGGCGACGATCTTGCTCGAGGTCGTCGTCGGCGGGCTCCTCAGCATCGTTTTCGCCTTCTTCTTCGTGAAGGACGGGCACACCTTCACCAGCTGGTTCCTCGGCCTGGTGTCGGAAGAGACGGCGGCCGACATGCGCGCGCTCGGCAACCGCCTCTGGCGCACGGTGAGCGGCTACATCCGCGGCACCGCCATCAACGGAGTGGTCAACGGCGCGCTCATGTTCGCCGCGCTGGTCGGCCTCGGCGTGCCGCTCGCGGGCCCGATCGCGGTGCTCACGTTCGCCGGCGCCTTCTTTCCCATCGTCGGCGCACTCCTGACCGGGGCGCTTGCGGCACTGATCGCGCTCGTAGCGAAGGGCCCCGTCGCGGCGATCATCGTCGTCGGCGTGACGATCGTGATCCACAACGTCGAGGGATATCTCGTCGGCCCGGTCGTCCTCGGACACGCGGTCCGGCTCCACGCCATCGTGGTGCTGATCGCGCTCAGCGCGGGCGGCGCGATAGGCGGCGTCCTCGGGGCGTTCCTCGCGGTGCCGACGACGGCGGCGGTACTGAACGTCATCGACTACTACCGCGCGAAGGCAGCCGGTGCCCCACCCGACGACGACGACGCCGGTGTGGTCGGCGAGGTCGACCGTTCGCCACCCCTGGTGGTCCGACCGGCTGAGGCACCGGGGCGCCGGTAGGGTGACCGCCCGATGGATCGCCGGGACGCGCTGCTCGCGCTCGCGGTCGTCATCGCGCTCCTGACGTGGGCGATGTGGCCGGCGCCGAGCCCGCGCGGTGCGACGGTCGCCGCCGCGACCCGCGCGTCCCGGCCCCGACCGCACCCACCGGCAAGCTCGACGACCACGGGCTCCACGCCGGTGAGCAGCCGGGTCCCGGTTGCGCAGTGGGTGATCGACGAGAACCGGCTGCCCGGGACCCAAGACTGGGCGCTCACAACGAGCGGGAAGACCCACGACATCGAGGGCTACGCGGACCATGTGAGCGCGCAACGCGGCGACACCGTGCAGCTCATGGTGTCGACGACTGCACCCTCGTTTCACGTCGAGGCGTACCGGATGGGCTTCTACGGCGGCCTCGGCGGCCGCCTCGTGTGGCGTTCGGCCGACGTGCCCGGTGCCCGTCAGCCCGACCCGGTGGTGACGCCGGTCGTGAACATGGTCGAAGCCCGTTGGCCGCCGGCGCTGCGCGTCATGATCGACAACAGCTGGCCGCCGGGTGCGTACCTCCTCAAGCTGGTGGCGTCGACCGGTCCGCAGCGTTACGTCCCGCTGACCGTGCGCGACGACTCGAGCCACGCCGCGTACGTGCTGCAGAGCTCGGTCGCGACATGGCAGGCGTACAACCTCTGGGGAAACTTCAGCCTGTACCTCGGCGGCTCACCGGCCCACCCGAGCCTGGCCCAGCGGGCGCGAATCGTGTCGTTCGACCGTCCCTACGATCACAACGGCGCGACGGAGTTCATCGGCAACGAGCTGCCCCTCGTGTCGCTCGTCGAGTCGAAGGGCCTGGACGTCACCTACTGGACCGATGTCGACCTCCACCGCGCGCCCGAACTGCTCCTCAACCACCGCGCCCTCCTGACACTGGGCCACGACGAGTACTGGTCGACGGCGATGCGCACCGGTGCGCAGCGAGCGCGTGATCAAGGCGTGAACCTCGCGTTCCTGGGCGCGAACGCGATATTCCGCCACATCCGCTTCGAGCCGTCTGACCTCGGCCCTGACCGTCGTGTGATCGATTACAAGAGCGCGACCGAAGACCCGACCGCGGACGCGAACGAGAAGACCGTCGACTGGCGCGCGCCCCCGTTGAACGATCCGGAGAACTCGCTCATCGGGCAGCAATACGAGTGCAATCCGGTCAGCGCCGACATGGTGGTGTTCGACCCGTCGTCGTGGCTGCTGAACGGCACGGGACTGCAGGCGGGATCACGGCTGCCCCGGATGGTCGGCACCGAATACGACCGCTACGTCGTCTCGACGGCCGCGCCGGCGAACGTCACGGTGCTCGCGCACTCGCCCGTGCAGTGCCACGGCAAGCCGAGCTACTCCGACGTGACGTACTACAGCGCGCCGAGCGGTGCCGGCGTGTTCGCGACAGGCACCGGCTGGTGGGTCAACAGCCTCAACGCCCCGTGCCCGGACGGGTCGTGCCGCCACAGCGACGCCGCCGTGACGATCACGTGGAACCTGCTCGAGGCCTTCGGCGCGGGACCGGCGGGGCTCGCGCACCCGTCGACGTCGAACATCGGCCGCCTGCCGAACCGCGGTCGCCCGCTCCCGGGCGAGGTGTCGTTCACCGTGGGAGCCGGTCGGGACTGAGTTTGCTGGTCGCGCTGACCTGCGCTGACCTGCGGGGAGTTTTCCCTCGGTGCCAGTGTGGTTAGTGTTGTTTCTGTGGTTCGTGTGAAACTGGCCGGTCTCGCCGGGCTGACGCTGGGTTGGATCACGATGGCGGTCGCGCCCGTGTCGGCCTCGCCGATCTCCGACAAGCAGGCCGAGGCCCGGCGGCTCGAGGCCCAGATCCAATCGACGGGCGACCGCATCGCGGCACTGGGCGAGCGCTACGACGGCGCGGTCCTGGCGGTGGAGCAGGCCGATCGCGACATCGCCGACAGCGAGCGCCGGCTCGCCGTCGCCCAACAGCAATGGAATCTCGCCAAGGTCGTGCTCGGACGACGCGCCGCGGACCTGTACGTGTCCGCCGCGCAACAGAGCCCCATGGGCGAGGTCGACGTGGGCGACGTCACCGATCTCATGAGCCGCGCGCACTACGCGGCGTCGGTGCAAGACCGCGACCGTGCGTTGATGGGCACCATCAACGCGGCGAGGCAGGACCTCGAGACTCGCCGGCGCGACCTGCAGAGCGCGCGCGCGAAGGCGCAACACGACCGCGACGCCGTGTTGCAGACCCGCAAGCAGCTCGAGAGCGAGAACGCGCGTGAAGCCGGGCTGCTGAAGCAGGTCAAAGGCGACCTCGCGCGTCTCATCGCCGAGCAACGCGCTCGCGAAGAGGCGGCGGCGCGAGCGCGTGCCGCGGCGCTCGCCGCGCGCCTTGCTTCCGGGAACGGCCACGGACGGCCCGCGACGGGCCGAGCGACGTGGATCGGGCCCGACACGCCGATCCCCAATGTTCCCGCGCCCTCCAAGGGCGCGGCGATCGCAGTGGCGTACGCGCGGGCCCAGCTCGGCAAGCCCTACGTCTTCAACACCGCCGGCCCCGACACGTTCGACTGCTCCGGGCTGTCGATGATGGCGTGGGCGGCGGCGGGCGTCTCGATGCCGCATTACTCGGGCGCGCAGTTCGAGATGTTCCCGCACGTGCCACTCGGTGCGCTCCAACCCGGCGACCTGGTCTTCAAGGGTCCGGGTGGAAGCGAGCACGTCGCGATCTACGTCGGCAACGGCATGCAGATCGCGGCGACGCACACCGGCAGCTACGTGTTGCTGCAGCCGGTCGACTATCCGGGCCTCACCGGAGCGGTTCGCCCCTGACGTCTGCGTCGTGCACGGCTCACGCGTAGTGCAACGCGTCGCCCTCGTCGTCGTCGACGACGCGCTCACACGTCGGACAGAACCAGCGCGGCTCGAGTGACGTGCCGCACGCGGCGTGATGGGGCGCGTCACCGCCTTCGCCGTGCCGTGCGCCCCACTGCGTGAGGAGAACGAGCGCGCCCGCGAGCTCACGGCCCGTCTCGGTCAGCTCGTACGTGTAGCGCGGGGGCCGGCCCGAATACGGCCGGGCCACGATCACGCCCGCGCGCTCGAGGTGCTTCAGCCGCTGTGAGAGGACATTGGTCGCGATCCCCTCGACGTCCTGCTGCAGCTCGTTGAAGCGTCGCGGGCCCGACAGCAGCGCATCGATCAGGCGCAGCGACCAGCGATCACCGACCTGCGCGAGCGCGGCGTCGAGGGAGTCGGGCATCCGGGCCATCGCCCCATCCTCCACCATCACTCGGGTGAAGGCCCCGGTGCGCGGCGCCCGGGCGCCTTGCGGCGAATTGCCATTGCAGCTCACCCTCCCGAGCAGTAACTTGCAACGCACAAGTCACTTGCGTTCCGCAATCTACTCCCGGGAGGCGACATGGGGTACCTCGAAGAGCTGCAGCAGGCGGCCGGCGCGGCGGCCCGGAACGCGGGCCCCTCCGTCGTGCGCATCGGACGGGGCCCGGGCCGGGGTGGCGGGGTCGTCGTCGCCCAGGGGCTCGTCGTCACGAACGCCCACAATCTCCGGGGCCCGGAGACCACGGTGACCTTCGCCGACGGCCGCAGCGAGACGGGGCGACCGGCGGGCGTCGACGTCGACGGCGATCTCGCCGTGCTCACCGTCGACACCGGCGACGTGCCCCCGATCCCGTGGGCCGACACCGACGCCGAGCCGGGCCTCGGCGCACCGGTGTTCGCGCTCGCGAACACTCCGGGGCACGGGCTGCGGGTCGGGTTCGGGCTCGTCTCGTCGCTCGGCCGAACCTTTCGCGGTCCGCGCGGCCGCCGCGTGACCGGGAGCCTGGAGCACACCGCGCCCCTCGGGCGCGGGTCGTCGGGCGGCCCGCTCGTCGATCGCGACGGCCGCCTGCTCGCGATCAACACCCATCGTCTCGGTGACGGCTTCTACCTCGCCTTGCCCGCCGACTCCGCCCTTCGCTCCCGCATCGACAGCCTGTCGCGCGGCGAGACACCCACCCGCCGGCGTCTCGGCATCGGCATCGCGCCGCCGTTCGCGGCCCGCCGCCTGCGTCGTGCCGTCGGGCTCCCCGAACGCGACGGCCTGCTCGTGCGCGCGGTCGAGGAAGGAAGCCCTGCAGAGCGCGCCGGTCTTCGTCAAGGAGATCTCATCGTGGAGGCTGCGGGCCACGCGCTCACGTCGCCGGACGACCTGTTCGAGGCGCTGGACGCGCTCGCTCCTGACGCTTCGCTCGCGCTGCACGTCGTGCGCGGCGCCGACGAGCTCGAGGTGCGCGTGAGCTTCGACGACACCGCGCAGGAAGGATCCGCATGACGAGTGCCGACCAGGCGACGCGTCCGCTCGATCCCGAGCCCGACACGTTCGACGACAGCGAGGCGCTCGACGCGTACTCGCGCGTCGTCACCACGGTTGCCCGCGTGCTCACGCCGTCGGTCGCGAGCCTGCGAGTACGCGATCGATCCGGTCAGGGGGTCACGGCCGGCGCCGGTTCGGGTGTCGTCATCACGGCCGACGGCTTCGTGCTGACGTCGGCTCACGTCGTCGCGGCCGCGGGGTCGGGTACGGCCTCGTTCGCCGATGGCCGCGAGCTCGAATTCGAGGTCGTCGGCGCCGACGCCTTGTCGGACCTTGCGGTCGTTCGGGTCACGATTCCCGGTGGCGGAGCGTCGCTCACGCCGGCTCGTCTCGGCGACGCCACGCGACTCCAAGTCGGACAGCTCGTGGTTGCGGTCGGCAACCCGTTGGGCTTCGCCGGGTCGGTGAGCGCCGGTGTCGTGAGCGGCCTCGGCCGTTCCATGACCACCCGCGCCGGGCGCACCACGCGCCTCGTCGAGAACGTCATCCAGACCGATGCCGCGCTGCACCCGGGAAACTCGGGCGGAGCGCTGGCGACGGCGCGAGCCGACGTCGTCGGCATCAACACCGCGGTCGTCGGGCCCGGCGTCGGGCAGGGCCTCGGGCTGGCAGTGCCGATCGACCACACGACGCGCGCCATCGTCAGCACGCTCATGCGCGACCGGCGTGTGCGACGCGCGTACCTCGGGCTCGCCGGGGGCACCCGCCCGCTCCCGCCCCGCGCCGCCAGCGCGACCGGACGCTCACACGGCCTCGAGGTGATCTCCGTCGTCGCGGGAAGCCCGGCGTCGCGCGCAGGTATCCGCCCGGAGGACATCGTGATCGACATCGACGGGGCGCACATCGCCACCGTCGGTGAGCTCCAACGCGTGATGACCGGCGACCGGGTAGGTCGTTCCACGACCGTGACGGTCTACCGCAACGGCGAGGTCCATGTGCTCGAGGTCACCCCGGGCGAGCTCGTCGACTGAGCTCGCGTGACGCGCGTCTACATCAGCAGTCGGAACAGCTGGAACGCGCGTTCCCAGTGCTCACTCGACGGGTTCTCGAGCTTGGTGTCGAGGAGCCGGAACGCCTGCGCGAGCGCGACGCTCACGCCGCCCGCGATTTCGGGCAGCCGGCCGGTGGCCTCCTCGCTGAGGGTTACGTCGAGCTGCGGCCGCGCCGCGAGCTCGTCGAGTATCGGCTGCAACTCGACGTCCTGATCCATCCGGCGGAACCGGTGAACGCTCTCCTGCAGTCCCTTCGTGATCGGCAGGTCCCACCGCTCGAGAACATCACGGCCGTTCGCCCTGGCGGTTGCCTGCCCGACGAGGAGCAGGTCGTAGATCTCCTCGTTGACGAAGTCGCTGTAACGCTTGATGTCGCTCTTGTCGACGTCGAGGCTCGCGGCTTCCCGGAAGAAGCGTTCGAACTTCGGTACGGCCATCACGCTCACCGGCGACCTCCTCTTCCTCTTCGCTCTCTCCGCCCGTCAGGACGCGCGGCGAGCACGGGCCGCGACGAGCGCCCGCTCGATCGCTGCGCCGAGCGATTCGGGAGCGAAGCTCCCGGTGTGGCGCCGGCCGTTGACGAAGAACGTCGGTGTACCGGGTACGCCGCTCGCCATGCCCGACTCGACGTCACGTTGGATCCGCCGGGCAACCGCCTCGGAGTTGGCGTCGGCGGCGAACTCGTCGAGGTCGAGATCGAGCGCCTCGGCGTAGAGCAGCAGGCTGCGCGGGTCCAGCGCGTCCTGATGCGTGAACAACGTGTCGTGCATCGGCCAGAACCGGCCCTGCATGCCGGCCGCCTCCGCCGCCGCGGCGGCCACGAGGGCGTGCGGGTGCGCCTCCACCAGCGGGAAGTTGCGGAACACGAAGCCCAGCTCGTCGCCGAACTGCCGCTGCATCGCCTTGACGATCGGAAAGGCCTGCCCGCAATACGGGCACTCGTAGTCGCCGTACTCGACGAGCACGACCGGCGCGTCCGGGTTGCCGGCGTAGTGGTCGTCTTCGTTCACCGGCAACACCAGATCGCTTCCCGACACCGGCCCGAAACCTTCAGCCATGACGACTCCCTCGTCTTCTCCGCGCCGCGCCGCCGCGCGGGCGTCCAGTCCAACCAGGCTCGCGCCTCGGCTCGTGCCGCACATCACGCGATCGCGTGGTCGCTCGCATGGGTAGAGACACCGTTGGCCGTCAGGGCGGTCTGGAGGCGCGCATGCACGCAGACAATCGGCCCGACGGTCCCGCCGCGCCGGAGCCCGCTACGGCCTGGCCTGCGCTTCGACGCGCCATCCGCGACAGCACGTTGAGCATCGGCCTGCTGCATCTCCCGACCATGCGCTTCGTCGAGATGAGTGCTCCGGCCACGGCTCTCCTCGGCCTGGAAGACGCCGACCTCGCGTCTGTCGACGCCGTGACGATGTCGGAGGAGCCCGAGAACACCCGCCGCGCGCTCGAGCTCGTTGCCGACGGCGTCATCGACGGCTATCAGACACGCCGGAAGCTCCGCGGCCCCGCCGACTCGTGCATCCAGGCGTACATCTCCGTACGCGTCATCGCGCGCGACGACGGGAGCGAACATGACCTCGCGGTCTTCGACGGCTTCGACCCCTCGACCGACGACGCGGGCATGTTCGACAGCGAAGCCGTGCTCGTGGTCGGGATCGTCGACGGCTCACAGCATGTCGAGAGCGTCAGCACGGACGTTGCTGCGGTGGCCGGACAATCGGCCGACGAGATCACGCTGCATCCCCTGCTCGACCTGGTTCATCCGGATGACATGGCACGAGCGCTCGCTGCGTTCGAGGCCGCGAACCAGCCCGACACGCAGACATCGGTCGTGGTACGTGCACGCGACGGTGCCGGGGGCTGGCGTCTCGTTCGGCTCGCGGTCGCCCGCTTCGGAGACGACACCGGCCGTTACGGATTCGCGCTCGGCCCGGAGGACACCGGCCCACCCGCGATCACGCCCGACCGTGTGACGGAGCTCGAGTACCGGCTCCGCCGCATCGCTCGGGAGATCGAGGCCGCCGGGATCATCGAAGCTTTCGACAAGTTCCCGGATCTGGAGAAGGTGCCCGGACTGCGAGACCTCACCGCACGGCAATGGGAGATCATCAGCCGGCTCCTCCGCGGCGAGCGCGTCCCGACGATCGCCCGTCAGATGTATCTGAGCCAGAGCACGATCCGGAACCATCTCGCGTCCATCTTCCGGAAGGTCGGCGTGCACTCACAGCCCGAGTTGCTGGAGCTGCTGCACGGGGGATCGACCCCGACGACGGGTAGCGCGAGCACCCACTAACTGAGAACGTCCTGGTCGCGACGCGCGGCTGTGAGCCAGACTCGCGAGATGAGCGAGAAGAGTCAGAGCCGGATCGCGTTCGACGAACTGCTGGACGTGCTGCGCGAGGCGGCCGACCGCTATGCCGGTGCCGAATGGGGCATCGTCACGCCGGACGACACCGCCGGCGCCCTTCGCGTGCTCGCGAACCTCCTCGAGGGTGGGCTCGTCGGGCACTTCGACGACGACCCGCGCCAGCCGGTGTTCCGTCAGATCGTCACGTCGACTCGCAAGAGCCTCGGCGACAACGCGGACGCGATCTACTTCGACGCGTCGGTTTCGCCCGACTACGCGTATCGGATCCGGGGCCGCACCGCGGGTGCGGTGTACGTGTCGTTCACCATCGAGGCCGGCGCGGCCGATGCCAGCTTCCCGCAGCACACGGCCGGCGTTCTCAACGACACGCAGTTCGACGTCGATGACGAGGGCCGGTTCGAGGTCTTCCTCGGCGGTCCGCCGCGCGAACGCAACTGGCTTCCGCTCGCGCCCGACGCGTCCGCGGTGACGACCCGTCATTACTGGGAATCGAAACGGTCGCCCGCGATCCCGCCCATTCCCGACGTCGCGTTGGAAATCGAGGTGCTCGACGACCTTCCGCCGCTCCCGAGACCCTCCGACGAGTCCGTCGCGGCAGGGCTCCGTCGTGTCGCGCGTTACGTGCGTTCACGCTCGCTGGAGCAGCAGAAGCCCGGCGAAGGAGAGCGCCCTCCGTTCGTGTCGCAGGAGCCGAACGTGTTCCCGAAGCCGAGCGAGCCCGGCACGCATCCGCTCGCCGCGTTCGACGCGTCGTACAGCATGGCGCCGTACGTGCTCGGCCCCGACGAGGCACTCGTGATGACGGGCCGTTGGCCGACGTGCCGGTGCGCCAACGTCTCGTTGTGGAACCGCCATCTCCAGACCTACGACTTCGCACACCGGCAGGTCTCGCTGAACCGCGCGCAAACGACGCTCGACGCCGATGGCACCTTCAGCATCGTCATCGCCCACGAGGATCCCGGGGTCCCCAACTGGCTCGACACCGAGGGTCGCCCGTTCGGCATGGTGTTCTGGCGGTTCTTCCTGCCCGAGGGCGAGGTCGACACACCGCAGGCCAAGGTGGTGAAGCTCGCGGATCTCTGATGGAGCCGCTACTCCTCGCGGATGCCGTAGTGCGCGACATAGTGCTTGAACGTCTCGCGTACCGACCCGTCGTCGAGGCCCACGTCCGTCAGTGAATACGCGTGCGTGCCGTGCTTGCCCTTCGGCTTGTCGCGCAGGTACCGCGTGATGACGCCGTCGTGACCCGCGGGCCACTCCAGGGTGAGCTGCTCGTAGGTGCGTCGGAGGCTCGCGACCGGATCGGCCATGAGCTCCACGAAGTGCAGATCGACGATCCGATCGTCGGGCACGGCACCGTCGACGCGCTGAGCGATCGTGCCGTCCAGATACATCTGATACGTGAGCTCCATGACAGCAGCGAGCGCCGGCACGTCGACCGCGTCGCTGCGCATGAAGCGCACCGCGGACAGGATGCTCACGAGCGACGCCAGGAACTTGCGCGGGTCGCGATGGGTGTGGATCACGCGCGCGTCGGGATACTCCGTAAAGAGCGCGGGCAGGCTGGCCACGTGGAACGGCGACTTCAACAACCACCGGCGTGGTGCGGGATCCGGAGCCTCGTGCGCGAACGTCTGCAGCATCCGGCGGTGGAGCCGGTACACGCGTCCGAGCGACTCGAGATGCTCGAGCTGCCAGCCGGTGAACGCCGGCGTGTCGTAGATCATCCCCCAGTACGGGCCCGAGAAGTCGTACATGAGGAAGTGCACGCACTCGCACGGAAGATTGCTCGCGAGCTCGTGCATCGTGAGGAATTCGGGATGGATGTCGGCCCAGAACTCCTGCTCCGACTCCGACAATTCGAGCCGGCGGGCGACCGAGCCCATCGACGTGAGTGGATAGAGCGCCTCGTACGCGATCGGCGCCCGGAGCTGCGGGTCGAGGGCCAGCAGCTCCAGCAGGATCGTGGTACCGGTGCGGGGCGGGCCCACCACGAACAGCGGCTCGTCGACGGGGTTCGCGAGCAGCGCCGGCGTGGTGCTCCACCGCTGCTGCAGCTGCAGCCGGGTCTGCAGGACCCGCAGTACCTCGCTGCGGGTGACGACCCGGCCGAGGAGATGCAGCCGCGACTCGGTGTCGATCGAGTGGAGCAGTCGCTGATACGTCTCGGTCCAGCCGGGCCAGTCGAGCTCACCGATGTCGTCGAGGCCCGTCGTTTCCCGCGCCAGCGCGAGGAGCTCATCGGCGTCGAGCCCCACAACACGGGACGCGTCGCCCACCGCGTCACCGAAGAGGTTCAGGCGCCGGACCCAGTCGGGATGCTGCAATTCCTTCACGCCGGCAACCCTACGACCATGTGACAGCGCGCGCGTCGGGCGCGGCTTACGGTGTGTGGTCCGGCGGCGTCGCGGCAGGAGGGGGACCATGGACTTCGCGATCCCGAAGGAGATCGAGGCGACGCTCGAATCGCTCGACGAGTTCATCGAGCGGGAGATCAAGCCGCTCGAGGCGATCGACGACAACATCCGTTTCTTCGACCACCGGCGCGAGTTCGCCCGCACCGACTTCGAAGCCGGCGGCACGCCGAGGCCCGAGTGGGAGGCGTTGCTCGCGGAGATGCGCCGCCGCGCCGACGCGGCCGGCTGGCTGCGGTGGGCGCTGCCGCTCGAGTACGGAGGTCACGACGCGAGCAATCTCGAGATGGCCATCATCCGTGAGCACCTGGCGACGAAGGGCCTCGGCCTCCACAACGACCTCCAGAACGAGAGCTCCGTCGTCGGCAACTTCCCCACGGTCTTGATGATGCGCGACTTCGGCACCGACGAGCAGCGTGCCGAATGGATGCCCGGCTTCCTCGACGGCAGCCGCCGGCTGGCGTTCGGTCTCACCGAGCCGGGCCACGGGTCGGACGCGACATATCTCGAGACGACCGCGGTGCGCGACGGTGACGAATGGGTCATCAACGGCACGAAGCGGTTCAACTCGGGTCTGCACCACGCGACACACGACATCGTGTTCGCGCGGTCGTCCGGTGAACCCGGCTCACCGGCCGGGATCACGGCGTTCCTCGTGCCGACCGACGCGCCCGGATTCACCGTCGAGTTCTTTTGGTGGACGTTCAACATGCCGACCGATCATGCGGAGGTGAGCCTGCGCGACGTCCGCGTGCCCGAATCGGCGGTGTTCGGCCCGATCGGGCACGGCCTCGAGCTCGCGCAGCATTTCGTGCACGAGAACCGCATCCGCCAGGCCGCCTCGTCGCTCGGCGCGGCGCAGTACTGCATCAACGAGGCGGTCGCGTACGCGAACCAGCGCGTCACTTGGGGCCGGCCGCTGTCGCGCAACCAGGCGATCCAGTTCCCGCTCGTCGAGTTGCACACCGAGGCCGCGATGCTGCGCCAGCTCATCCGCTCGACGGCGTGGGGGCTCGACCGGCAGCACCACATGGAGATGACCCACCTCGTGGCGATGTGCAACTACCGCGCGAACCGCCTCGTGTGCGACGCGGCCGACCGCGCCATGCAGACCTGCGGCGGCCTCGGCTACAGCAGGCACATGCCCTTCGAGCACATCTACCGGCACCACCGGCGATACCGGATCACGGAGGGGTCGGAAGAGATCCAGATGCGCAAGGTCGCGCAGGAGCTGTTCGGTCTGCGTCGAGCGACGGCAGGGAGTTGAGTCGCATGACGAGCGAGATCGGAACCATCGCCGACGTAATCCGCGTCCACGCCGCCCGACACGCCGACGCGATCGCGCTCACCATGTACGGCCGCGACATGACGTTCGGCGAGCTCGACCGCCGCTCGAACCAGGTCGCCCAGGCGCTTCGCGCCGCGGGTGTGGCGCACGGCGACAGGGTCGCGTTCATCGACAAGAACGGCCTCGAGTGGTTCGAGGTCACCTTCGCGCTGGCCAAGCTCGGCGCCGTGAACGTGTCGGTCAACTGGCGCCTGGCACCCGTGGAGATGGCCCAGATCATCGACAACGCGCACGCCGAGGTCGTCATCGTCGGCCCCGACTTCGTCGAGCACATCGAGAAGGTGGAGAGCGATCTCGCGCGTGTCCACACGATCGTCGCGCTCGCGAGCCACGGTCGCTGGCCCGTGTACGACAGCTGGGTCGACGGCCACGCGCCGGACGATCCGGGCGTGAAGTCGTCGGGTGGCGACATCGCGTTCCAGCTCTACACGTCCGGGACGACGGGGCTGCCGAAGGGCGTGATGCTGACGAACGACAACTTCTTCAAGGGCGTGATCGGCATCGTCGACCAGTGGCGGTTCACCGACGACTCGGTGAACCTCGCGATGATGCCGCTGTTCCACATCGCGGGCGCAGGTTGGTCGATGGTCGGCCTGCACCACGGCTCCCGCACGGTGATCCTGCGCGACGTCGACCCGTCGGAGATCCTGCAAGTCATTCCTCGGCACGGCGTCACGAACGCGTTCATGGTGCCCGCCGTCATCCAGTTCCTCCTGATGACGCCCGGAGTCGAGTCCACCGACTTCCGAAGTCTGCGGGCACTCGTGTACGGCGCCTCGCCGATCACCGACACGGTGCTCGTGCGCGCGATGGAGACGTTCGGGTGCGAGTTCATCCAGGTGTACGGCCTCACCGAGACGACGGGCGCGATCACGCAGCTCGACGGGGTCGACCACGACCCCGTCGCGAAGCCGCAAATGCTCCGCTCGTGCGGCAAGCCGTATCCGTGGGTCGAGGTGCGCATCGTCGACGCCCAGACCGGCGACGACATGCCTGCCGGCGAGGTGGGCGAGCTGTGGACCCGATCTCACCAGAACATGGCCGGATACTGGAACGACCCGGCCGCGACCGCCGCGGCCATCACCCCTGACGGATGGTTCCGAACCGGCGACGCGGGCTACACCGATGCCGACGGGTACCTGTTCCTCCACGACCGGGTGAAGGACATGATCGTGTCGGGCGGCGAGAATGTGTATCCGGCCGAGGTCGAGAACGTGCTGATGATGCATCCCGGCGTCGGCGACGTCGCGGTCATCGGCGTGCCCGACGAACGTTGGGGTGAGGCGGTGAAGGCGATCGTCGTGCCGAGCGGCGGCACCGCCGTGTCTGCGGAACTGCTCATCGCCTTCGCACGCGAACGGCTCGCGGGCTACAAGCTCCCGAAGTCGGTCGACTTCGCGGAGTCGTTGCCGAGGAACCCGTCGGGCAAACTGCTGAAGCGGCAGTTGCGCGAGCCCTACTGGGCCGGGATCGAGCGCCGGATCGGCTGACACGCGCAGCGAGCCACGGGAGGGCACTCACCGTGGCTCGCTCGCATGGAAGATACCGTGACGGGCGCCGTTGACCGTCACACTCATCTGTCGGCAGGCGCGGTGACGGGTTGACCACTTTCTCGCGGAAACCGGAGAATTCTCCGGCGCGGTGACGACCCGGCGCCCTGGACGCGTAGACGTGGACGCGTAGAGGTGGAGACAGCTGGGGGTTCTCTTGCCCCAGCTGTCTCCACCGTTGGCGCGGCGCAAACGCTCCCGGGGCAGGGTGGGAACGTCGCGCGGACCCCCAGTATCTCCGCGCTGCGCAATGCCCGCTAGAGGGAATCCTGCCCAGTGCGCCGGTCGCCAGCCCCGGGCTACGGCGCCGAGTGGCCGGCATGCGATGCTGGGACGCACGTGGACTCAGCCTCTCGAAGTTCCGCGGCCGCGCGACTGCGGCGTGAGCCACCGCGGTTCCGGCGGGTGTCGGTCGGCCGCGTCGCGCGGCCGACCCCGCGCATGGTGCGCGTCACGCTGACGGGGCCCGAGCTCGAGGGCTTCACGGTCGAGCAGCCTGCAGCGAGCGTCCGGGTCCTACTGCCGGGGGACGGGGCGCACGAGCTCGTCATGCCTGTGTGGAACGGCAACGAGTTCCTGCTTCCCGACGGCCGGCGCCCGACGATCCGCACGTTCACCCCCCGGCGGGTCGACGCCGAGACCGGTGAGCTCGACGTCGAGATCGTGCTGCACGACGACGGCGCCGCGTCGAGGTGGGCGCGAGCCGCGGCACCGGGCAGTGCCGCCGCGGTCTCCGGTCCCGGGCGGGGGTACGCGATCGATCGCAGCGCTCCCGCGTTCCTCCTCGCCGGTGACGAGACCGCAATCCCGGCGATCAGCCAGCTGTTGGAAGTGCTTCCCGAGGACCGCCCCGTGCACGTGTGCATCGAAGTCGCGCGGCCCGACGCGCGCTGCGCTCTGCCGGGTCACCCGCGCGCCAGGCTGGAGTGGCACGACCTCGCCGCCGGGCGCGCCGCCGGCGACGCGCTGTTCGCCGCCGTACGCGACGCCGACATTCCGGCCGGCTGCCGCATCTGGGTCGCCGGCGAAGCGGCCGCGGTCCAACGGATCCGCCGCCATCTCTTCGACGAGCGTGGCATCCCGCGCGCGCAGGCAACGGTGCGCGGGTACTGGAAGCACGGCCGCGCCGGCGATGCCGGAGACGGCACGTGAGCGATGGTCCGATGAGATTCACATCTGCCCGCAGTCGGACATGCGCGGCCACGCCGCGGACACATGGAGGACAGGATGCCGAAGCTCCGGGTGCACAACTTCGCGGTGTCGGTCGACGGCTACGCCGCGGGCCCGCACCAGAGCATCGACAATCCGCTCGGTGAAAACGGCACGCGCCTGCACGAGTGGGTGTTCGAGACTCGCACCGGCCGGGAGATGATCGGCGCCGAGGGCGGTGACGAAGGCCTCGACGACCGCTTCGTCGCAGCAGGATTCGAGCGCATTGGCGCGACCATCATGGGCCGCAACATGTTCGGCCCCGTGCGCGGACCGTGGGGCGACACCGACTGGAGCGGCTGGTGGGGCGACAACCCGCCGTTCCATCATCCGGTGTTCGTGCTCACGCACCACCCGCGCCCGTCGCTCGCGATGAAGGGCGGCACCACGTTCCACTTCGTCGACGATCCCATCGAGGCCGTGCTGGGGCAGGCGTTCGACGCCGCCCGCGGACAGGACGTGCGACTGGGTGGCGGCGTCGCGACCGTGCAGCAGTACCTGCGGGCCGGCCTCGTCGACGACCTGCATCTTGCGATCGTGCCCGTGCTGCTCGGCCGCGGTGAACGACTCTTCGAGCATCTCGACGGCGGCCCGTCGGGCTACGAACGCGTCGAGCTCGTGAGCTCGCCCCTGGTGGCGCACGTTCGTTTCGCTCCCGCCTGACATGCCGTCGGGCGGCATCGAACGACGCGCGCCCGGCGTGCAGGCCGGCAATTCGATCAGCTCGGCATCGCAACCTACGGTCTGGCCCGTGGATCTCGAAGGCGCGGTCGTCGCAATCACGGGAGCATCACGAGGCATCGGCGCCGCCGTCGCCGAGGCAGTCGCGGCGCGGGGCGCGCACGTAGGCCTCGTCGCCCGCACGGCCGGCGACCTCGACGACGTGCTGCGCGGTGCCGGCGGCCGCGGGGTTGCCGTCACCGCCGACGTCGCCGATCGAACCGCCACGATCGACGCGCTCGCCAGCATCGAAGCGTCACTCGGCCCCGTCGACGTGCTCGTGGCCAACGCCGGCATCGGCGCGTACGGCCCGCTCGTCGACATGTCGTACGAAGAGCTCGAGCGCGTGGTGCAGGTCAACGTGCTCGGCACCATGTACCCGATCCGCGCGGTGCTCCCCGGCATGGTCGATCGTGGCCGCGGCCACGTGGTCACGATCGGGTCGATCGCAGGCCGGATCGGCTCACCGTTCGAAGCGGTGTACTCGGCCACGAAGTTCGCCGGCGTCGGCCTCACCGAGGCGCTCGCCGTCGAGGTCGCGCCCTACGGTGTCGCGGTGTCACTCGTGAACCCGGGCGTCGTCGCGACCGAGTTCGGCAACGCTCGCGGCCATCCGTACGACCGCCCGCGGCCGAAGCCGATCAGTGCGCAGTCGGTCGCGAACGCGGTCGTTGCCGCGATCGAGCGCGGCGAGAGCGAGACGTACGTACCCCGGTCGTTCCGCGGCGCGGTCGTCACCCGCCACCTCGTTCCGCCGCTGTTCCGCTGGGGCACCGCGCGCAGCTTCCGCGCCGAGCTCCGGGCCGACGCGGCGAAGCGATCCCGACGTGCCGGCAACTGAGCGGCCGACCTCCGGAGCACAGCGCAGGTCGAAGACGATGCGGGCGTCCACCTCGGCCCGCTCAGCGCGCTCGGAGGGACTCGAACCCCCAACCTTCTGATCCGTAGTCAGATGCTCTATCCATTGAGCTACGAGCGCCAAATTTCTTGCCTGTGACCTGCGGAAACGTGCTCCTCAGGCCAGTCCCGTCGTGTCCCACAGAGACGGTTCAGCATCTGATAGTCTCCGGTGAACGGACAGGGCGGCGCCCCGGAACAGCCTCCGGGACGCCCGCGTGGAACCTTCCACAGAAAGGCACCACACATGGACACGGTATCCGCCACCCGCCCGGTGGGCGACCTCGCCACGATGATTCCTCGCTGGCAACGGTCGCTCCGAGCGGAACGAAAGTCTCCTCGAACGCGCCAGAGCTACGAAGAGGC
>JAMXLJ010000104.1 GCA_024281095.1 Acidimicrobiia bacterium
CGAGCGCGCGCCCCAACGCCACCGCATCGGCGATCGCGAGACCGTGGGTGCTGTGCGCCGACGCGTCGAGGTCGAACGGCACGTCTGCCGCTTCGTCCAGCTCGACACGGTGCACCGTGCCGGGCTCTGCGCCGGTGGACAGCGCGTCCACGAGCACGCACAGGCGGGCGCCATCCCACGCATCGATGAGGCGGGCGGGCTCGCACAGCTCGTCGATCACCGCGACGCCGGCGAGCGCACGCGAGCGAAGGCTCTCCGCGATGACAGCCGCCACCCCGTCGTCCCGACGGAACACGTTGCCGACCGCGATCACGATGTCCATGTTCAGTGCCGGTGCACTCGCAGGCGGAGGAAGTGCGTCGCGCACGAGATGCACGGGTCGTAGTTGCGGATCGCCTGTTCGCAGCGCAAGCTCAGCGCCTCGTCGTCGAGCTCGCGGTTGCGCTCGACGAGCTGCCAGAGGTCACGCTCGATCGTCGCCTGGTTCTGGGACGTGGGCGGCACGATGCGGGCGTCGAGAATCGTGCCGGCGTCGTCGAACGTGTAGCGGTGGTAGAGGATGCCTCGGGGCGCTTCCGTGATGCCGGCACCCGTGCCCGCGCGTGGCACCACCTCGACCGCGGGCGCCGGGGGAGGCTCGTACGCGTCGATGATGCCCAATGCCTCCTCGAGCGCCCACACGACCTCGACCGCGCGCACGACGATGCTGCGAAACGGGTTGCGGCACACACCGTCGAGGCCGGCCGAGTCTGCCGCCTCGCGGGCGAGCGGTGAGAGGCGGTCGGCGTTGAGCCCGTACCGCGCCAGTGGGCCGACGAGGTAGTTGCCGCGGGTGCGGATGCGGGCATGCAACGCGTGCGAGTGGGGCACCTGCTGCTCCTCGACGTGCTCGTCGAACTGCTCCGGTGCGATGTCGAGGCCCGCACTCGACACGACCCGGCCGTCGAGGAGCGGGTACTCGGTGGGATGGCGCAGCGCGACGAGCTCCCAGTCGTGGTCGTAGTCGGGGAAGTCGAACCCGCCGACCCACTCGACCGTGGCGAGCGCGTCGTCGAGCGCGCGCCGCAGCGGATCGGCGAGCGACTGCAGCTCGGCGCGTGCGGGCACCCGGTAGAACCCACCCACCCGGACGTTGACCGGGTGGATGGCGCGCCCGCCGATCCGTTCGACGATCGCGTTCCCCGCCTTCTTCAGCCGCAGCCCCCGCTCCACGACCGCTCGGTGTGCCTGCGCGAGCTCGACCGCGCCCGCGAAGCCGAGGAAGTCGGGTGCGTGCAGAAGGTAGATGTGCAGCGTGTGGCTCTCGATCCATTCACCGCAGTAGAGCAGCCGGCGCAGCTCGCGCAGGCCGCCGTCGACGACAACCCCGCACGCCGCCTCGATCGCGTTGCAGGCGCTCATCTGGTACGCGACCGGACAGATCCCGCACACCCGCGCCGTGATGTCGGGAGGTTCGGTATGGGCGCGGCCGCGGAGGAACGCCTCGAAGAAGCGGGGCGGCTCGTAGATCCGCAGCTGCACGTCGGTGACCGAGCCGTCGTGCATCTCCACGTGCATGGCGCCTTCACCCTCGACGCGGGCGAGCTGCTCGACCCTCAGCACTCGCGAACCGTCGCCCCGATGCGTCATCGGCTGTCGACTTCGTCGTCGAGCGCGCTGCGGAAGGGCTCGGCCCACGCGTTGTACGTGTGCAGCATCCGCTCGATGCCGTCGTCGCCGACACCGCAGGCGCGGAACGTCGCAAGGAGCGACGGCATGTTCGCGGAGTCCATCGGACCGAAGCAGCCATAGCAGCCGCGTGCGTACGCCGGGCACAACGCGCCACACCCGGCATGGGTCACCGGCCCGAGACACGGCACGCCGTCGCGAACCATGACGCACACGTTGCCCCGTTGCTTGCACTCGACGCAGACGCTGTACGACGGGATGTCGGGACGCCGCTCGGCCAGGAACGCGCTGATGACCTCGAGCAGCTGACCCTTGTCGACAGGGCAGCCGCGCAGCTCGAGGTCGACGGGCACGTGGGCCGAGATGGGAGTGGACGTGCTCAACGTGCGCACGTAATCGGGCCGGGCGTACACGACTGCGGCCATCTCCGGAGCGTCGGCGAAGTTCCGGAGGGCCTGAATGCCCCCCGCGGTCGCACATGCTCCGATCGTGACGAGCCGCCGCGACGCGGCCCGCACCTGACTGATGCGTTCGATGTCGGACGGCACCGTGATCGACCCCTCCACGAGCGACAGGTCGTACGGACCGTTCACCACCGCGCTCGAGGCTTCCAGGAAGTGCGCGATCTCCACCGTGCCGGCCAGCGGCAAGAGCTCGTCCTCACAGTCGAGCAGCGAGAGCTGGCACCCGTCGCAGGACGCGAACTTCCACACCGCGAGCGTGGGGCGGCGCGCCGTCATCGCTCGCGTACCCCCATGGCGGCACCGACGCGCTCCCAGGTCACCACGGGACCATCACGGCAGATGAAGCTCGAGCCCAGCTGGCAGTGGCCGCACGAGCCCACCGCGCACTGCATGGTGCGTTCGAGCGACACTTGGATGTCGCCCGGGGCGACGCCCTGGCGCAGCAGCTCCGCGGCCACGAAGCGCATCATGACCTCGGGACCGCAGACGAGCGCGACCACCCGACCGGGATCGAACGGGATCCGGGGCAGCAACGTGGTGACGACACCGACGTCGCCGCGCCATTCGCGTCCCGGTACGGCGTCGACCGTCACCTCGGTCTGCAGGTCCGTGCGGGCGCGCCACTGCCCGAGCTCGGACATGTAGAGCAGGTCCTCGGGTGTACGGGCACCGGCGAGGAACGCCAGACGCCCGTACCGGTCGCGCCCGCGCAACGTCTCGTGCACGACCGGCCGCAGCGGTGCGAGGCCGAGGCCGCCACCCACGATCACGACGTCGCGCCCGCTTGCGGCGTCGAGGTCCCAGCCCCTGCCGTACGGGCCTCGTACGCCGAGGGTCTGACCCGGCTCGAGCGCGCACAAGGCCCGCGTCACCGCGCCGACGGCGCGGATCGTGTGGAGCAGGACCGTCCCGTCGCCGCCGCGGTCCCCGCCGGTGGCGCCGCCGCCGACGCCGCCGCTGATCGAGATCGGAACCTCACCCACGGCCGGCATCCACAGCATGTTGAACTGGCCCGGCTCCCATGCCCGCGCCAACGAGTCGACGGGCGCGATCGCCAGCGTGACCGTGTCGGCCGTCTCGACCGTGCGGTCGACTACCCGGTACGGGCTCGGCACGCACAGCTCGCCCCGCGGCTGGTCACGGGATTGCATCGCCGTCTCCGTAGACGTCGAGCAGGCGCAACCGGGTGGCCTGGAGCCGGTCGATCAGCGTCGCCGCGAAACGGCGTGTGAGCTCGTAGCCGAGCCGCGGGTCGTCGTCGCACTTGCCGCGCAGGCACGCACCGTCGAACGCAATCGCCTGCACCGGTTCGAGCGCGACCGCGTCGAAGTGCCAGCGGTACGGCGGGAAGAGCCACGACCACCCGAGCACGCCGCCGGGCCCGATCGTCTCGATCATGACCTCGCCGCGACCGGGAGCGAAGAGCTCGAGCGCCACGCGCCCGTGACGAACGGCGAAGAACGTGTCGGCCGGCTCCGCCTCGCGCAGGATCGTCGTGCCGGTGTCGAAATGCACGTTGCGGCCGCAGCCGGACACGACCGCGAGCAGGTCGGGAGGCAAGTCGCGCAGCGTGCCGACGTCACGCAGGAGATCGGCGATGGAGCGCGTCGTCATGGTGCTGCTCCGGGTCGGTCGAGCTCACGAAGCGCGCGTACCTCCTCGGTGAGGTCGATGCCGACCGGGCACCAAGTGATACAGCGGCCGCAGCCCACGCAGCCGGAGGTGCCGAACTGGTCCCACCAGGTGCCGAGCTTGTGGGTCAGCCATTGCCGGTACCGCGAGCGCGCCGAGGCTCGCACGGTGCCGCCGTGCACCGTGGAGAACGCGAGGGTGAAACACGATGCCCAACGCCGCCAGCGCTCGACGTGGTCGCCCGAGAGATCGGCGACCTCCACCCAGTCGCTGCAGAAGCACGTCGGGCACACGAGCGTGCAGTTCGCGCACGTGAGGCAGCGCTGCGCGACGTCGTCCCAACGCGGGCTCTCGAGGGTGCGCTCCAACAGTGCGGGAAGGTCCGTGGTGTCGAGCTGCCGTCCCATCCGAGCGGTCGCGGAGGCAATCACCGCGTCGGCGGCCGCGTGATCGCGTGCGTCGGCGTCGCGGTGGGGGACCCCACGGACCAGCTGCGCACCGATGTCGGTGCCGCCGCGCGCGAGGAACCGATGTCCGCGCTCGTCGTCGAGCTCCGTCAGCGCGAGGTCGTAACCGGGCCCGGTGGACGGGCCCGTGCCCATCGAAACGCAGAAGCACGTGCCCGACGGCTCGCCGCAGTCGACCGCGACGACGAGCGCGCGTTCGCGACGGGCCGAGTAGGAGCGGTCGGGAACGGCGCCGTGCACGAAGACCCGGTCTTGCACCGCGATCGCGGCGAGCTCGCACGGGCGCACCCCGAAGAACGCGACCTTCCGCGCGGCCTGGGCGGCGTCGGTGTCGTCGGTGCGGATCACGAAGCCGTCGTCGGTGCGGTCCGCCGACCACATCCGCTCGCGCGACGGGAACAGCATCTGCTTCCACGAGCCCGGGCCGACCGCCCAGCCGAAGAGCCGTGCGTGTCCGCGCCGGTGCAGGCGGTACGACCCGGGCGACTGCTCGTCGCCCCAGCCGATCGGAAGGTCTTCCAGCGCTCCGAGCTCACCGAGCTGGATCGTGCCGTCGCGCACCGTGGGGCCGAGCAGCGCGTAGCCCTGCGCGCGGATCGCGTCGACGAGCGCCGGGAGATCGGCACGCGAGATGACGGCTGGCCGGGGATGGACGGCATCGCCCACGAAGCGAGTGTGACAGACCGCGGACGCCGGGTGCCCGGGCCGGAAGCCGCTCCCGGCGTGACCTTCGGCCCTGTTCGAGACCTTCTCGGCTCGCTTGGCTGAGCGTGCAGAGCGCAGACGCGCACCGGGACGACGGGACGCGGAGTGGTGCCATGACCGACGAGACGACCGTTCGAACGAGGGTCCCGCTGCGGTGGTTCGACGACCTCGGTGTGGGCGACGTGCCGTTCGCAGGCGGAAAGGGCGCAAATCTCGGCGAGCTGACCCGGGCCGGCGTGCCCGTGCCCCCGGGCTTCGTGCTCGGCGCCGCCACCTACCTCGAGGCCATGGAGCGCGCCGGCGTGCGGCCCGCCTTGCACGGCGCGGTCCTGAAGGCCCGAGCCGACGACGTGCACGGGATCCGCAAGGTCGGGGCGTGGCTGCGCGCGACGGTTCACCGGGCCGGCGTGCCCGTCGACGTGCGCGCCGCGATCGTCGAGGCGTACCACCAGATGGGATCGCCGCTCGTCGCAGTCCGTTCGTCGGCCACCAGTGAGGACACCGCCGGCACGTCGTTCGCCGGCATGCACCGGACGTTCACCAACGTGCTCGGCGACGACGAGGTCGTCGCGAGGGTGCTCGACTGCTGGGAATCGCTGTACGAGGACCGGGTCGTCTCGTATCGCGCGACCTGCCGGCTCACCGAAGAGCCGGCGATCGCCGTCGTCGTGCAGGAGATGGTCGATGCGGACCGGTCGGGGATCGCGTTCACTGCCGACCCGACGACCGGTGAGACGTCGCGGATCGTGATCGAAGCCGCGTTCGGTCTCGGCGAGGTCGTGGTGGGCGGCCAGCTCGAACCCGACACGTACATCGTCGCCCGCGACGGACTCCAGATCGTGGAGACGCACATCGGCTCGAAGACCTTCGAGATCCACCGCGGTCCGAACGGCGACGAGCGGATGGAGCTGCCGGCCGAGACGGCGAGCTCGCGGGTGCTCGATGAGGCGCAGGTGCGCCGGATCGCCGAGATGGCAGTGAGGATCGAGGACCACTACGGCGCACCCCAGGACGTGGAGTGGGCGTTCGACGGCGACCGCCTCTTCTTCGTTCAATCGCGACCGATCACGACCCTCCGGGTAACCACTGCGCCAACGCCACCGCCGAGCCCGAACGGCGAGGGGCAGGCGGGAGAAGGCGGCGAAGGCGTGATCGTCTCCGGCCTCGGCGCGTCACCGGGGATCGTGTCGGGTCCCGTGCGCGTTCTCCTCCAGGTCGAGGACGGTGAGCGGCTCCAGGCGGGCGAGATCCTCGTCGCGCCCATGACGACACCCGATTGGGTGCCGATCCTGCGGCGCGCGGTGGCGCTCGTCACGGATGGCGGGGGCATCACGTGCCACGCCGCGATCGTCAGCCGCGAGCTGCGGGTGCCGTGCGTGGTCGGCGCGCGTCACGCGACCGAGCTGCTCCACGACGGCGACGTCGTCACCGTCGACGGGAGCTCGGGACGGGTCGTTCGCGGGCGGCACGTTCCCGAAGCAGCGCCCTCCGTAACGCTCACCACAGCGCTGACGCCGGCCGCCGCGCCCATCGCGGCGGAAACGCTCGGCACGAAGATCTACGTAAACCTCGCGATCGCGGGCCGGGCGAAGGAAGTGGCGGCGCTACCGGTCGACGGTGTCGGGCTGCTGCGGGCCGAGTTCATGATCACCGACGCGCTCGACGGGCGCCATCCGCGCGACCTGCTCGCGTCCGGCGGCCGCGACGAGTTCATCCGCAAGATGTCGGCGTCGCTGCTCGAAATCACACGAGCGTTCGCGCCACGCCCGGTCGTGTACCGCACGATCGACTTCCGTACCAACGAGTTCCGCAAGCTCGCGGGCGGTGAGCAGTACGAGCCCGCCGAGGTGAACCCGATGATCGGCTACCGCGGGTGCTACCGCTACGTGAAGGAGCCGGACCTCTTCGAGCTCGAGTGCGAGCTCCTCGCGCGCGTGCGCGAAGAGACCCCGAACCTGCACGTGATGATCCCGTTCGTCCGCACCCGCTGGGAGCTCGAGGCCTGTCTCGAGCTGATGGACCGCTCGCCGCTCGGGCGCCAGCGCGGGCTGCACCGATGGGTCATGGCTGAAGTGCCGTCGGTCGTGTACCGCGTGCCGGAGTACGCCGCCGCCGGCATCGACGGTGTCTCGATCGGTTCCAACGACCTGACCCAGTTGATGCTCGGTGTCGACCGCGACTCGGAGACGTGCGCGGAGCTCTTCGACGAATCGGACGCAGCCGTCCTCGACGCCATCCGGTGCATCGTCAGCGCGGCGAAGGACGCCGGCATCACGTCGTCGTTGTGTGGACAGGCCCCGTCGACACGTCCCGAGTTCGCCGAGCACCTCGTGCGGTTCGGTATCACGTCGGTGTCGGTGAACCCCGACGCGGTCCCACAGGCCCGCGCCGCGGTGGGTGCGGCCGAGCGCCGGCTCCTGCTGGAAGCGGCGAGAAACACCGGCGGCTGACCCTCGACGCCGGGTGGATCGACCGCGCTCGGCGCGTGGATTCCACTCGACGTCGGGCTCAGGGTGTGCCGACGTAGCCGGTGAAGGCCTCCAGCCACGCGACGACGTGCTCGCCGACGCGGTCGCCGACGACGACCTCGAGGGTCTGCATCACCGCTCGGATGACCGTGCGCGCCGCGTCCGGGTCGTCGCGCGTCCCCGCCGCCATCTGCACGAGATCGAGCGCGTCGCGTACCGTGTGCGTGAAGTGACGGGGGCCCGGGGGCACGGCGAACGCGCGTGCATCGTCGGGCAACGCAGCGAGCAACTCGGCGCGCGCGTCGTCGGGCATCCTCTCGGTCAGACAGACCAGCACGGTTCTCAGCGTGATCTCGACCCGATTCTCCGGCACACCCGCGTGTCTCACCGCACCGAGCAGCCGCAGCAACGCCGCGGACTCGGCGGGTGTCTCGCTGCGGATCGTCTCGTGTCCGAGGGTATCTGCGGCCTCCATGTGTCACCTCTCCCGTCCGGTTCCGATGATCCGCGCCCGCGTGCGACCGGAACAGGGCCGAACGGCCCTGTCTGGCGGTGCAATCGATGACATTCGCCTCTGCCGTACGTACTGACCGCGGGTGATCCTCGACGTGATGCATCGAGATGAAGGCACACCGACCGCCGCGTGGCGGTCGGTCGACGCGGCGTTGTTGGTGGCCGCCGTCGCGGGGCTGGTCCTCGGCGGTGTGCTCTGGCTCGCGTCGGCCGGCACGGCCTCGCGCGCGACATGGGCCGCGGTCACCGTGCTCGGAATCCTGCCGGCGACGTGGTGGGTGCTCGACGCGGCGCGTCACCGCCGGCTCGGTGTCGACGTCGTCGCGCTGCTCGCGCTCGTCGGCACCGTGGCAGTCGGGGAGTACCTCGCGGGCGCGCTCATCACGGTGATGCTCGCGACCGGGCGGACGCTGGAGGCGGCCGCGGCATGGCGGGCCCGCAGTGAGCTCCGCGCGCTGCTCGGCCGCGCGCCCCGCGTCGCGCACGTACACACCAGCACCGGCCTCGAGACCGTGCCGCTCGCCACGGTCCGGCCCGGAAGCCTGTTGCTGGTGCAACCCGGCGAAGTCGTACCCGTCGACGGCCTTGTCGAGGGCGGCCCGGCCATCGTCGACGAGAGCGCGCTCACGGGCGAGCCGGTGCCGGTCGAGCACCATGCCGGCGACCCGGTTCGCAGTGGCACTGTCAACGCGGCCGGAGTGTTCGAGATCAGGGCGAGCGCGACGGCTGATGCGAGCACCTACGCGGGCATCGTGAGGCTCGTTGCCGAGGCGCAGGCCTCCAACGCGCCATTCGTGCGTCTCGCCGACCGGTTCGCCGCCGTGTTCCTGCTCGTGAGCGTGGCAATTGCGGGCGCGGCATGGTGGGCGTCCGGCGACCTGGTCCGAGCGGTCGCGGTGCTCGTCGTCGCGACACCGTGTCCGCTCATCCTTGCCGCACCCGTCGCGATCACTGCCGGAATGTCGCGGGCCGCGCGGCGCGGTGTCGTCGTGAAAGGTGGTGCGGCACTCGAGCGGCTCGCCGGTGCGCAGGTCCTGCTCTTCGACAAGACGGGCACCCTGACGATGGGACGCCCGGCGCTCGTCGACGTCGTCACCGCGGATGGTCGCGACCCCGCCGAGGTGCTCCGCCTCGCCGCGTCGCTCGAGCAGGCGTCGCCGCACGTGCTCGCGGGCTCCGTGGTGCGGGCCGCACACGCCCGCGGCTTGCGGCTGTCCGTGCCGGGCGAGGTCGACGAGGTCACAGGCCGTGGCGTTCGCGGCATCGTGGACGGGCGCAACGTCGCGGTCGGCCGCGCCGGATGGATCGCGACGTTGCCGAGCGCGGGTTGGGCGCGGTCGGTGCGTCGACGCGCCGACATGGACGGCGCCCTCGTCGTGTTCGTCGAGATCGACGGCGAAGCGGCCGGGGCGTTGCTACTGATCGACCCGATCCGCTCCGACGCGGCGCGAACGATTCGCACGTTGCGTCGTGACGGCATCCGCCGGATCGTCATGGTGACAGGTGACCGGCTCGAATCGGCCGAGGCGGTCGGGACGATCATCGGCGTGGACGCAGTCCTAGCCGAACGCACGCCGGCCGAGAAGCTCGACGCGGTCCGCCTCGAGCAGCGGGCCGGGTCGACGATCATGGTCGGCGACGGGATCAACGATGCACCCGCGCTCGCGCTCGCCGACGTCGGTGTTGCCATCGGGGCGCGTGGTGCAACGGCGTCGTCGGAGGCGGCCGACGTGGTGCTCACCGTCGACCGCCTGGACCGACTCGGTGAAGCGATGCTCGTCGCTCGCCGGACCCGCCGGATCGCGCTGCAGAGCGTCGTCACGGGAATCGGGCTTTCACTGCTCGCCATGGTGGCCGCGTCGCTCGGGTTGATCCCCCCGGCGTGGGGCGCGTTGCTCCAGGAGCTGATCGACGTCGCGGTCATCGCCAACGCGCTGCGCGCGCTCGCAGCGGGTGAGCACGTGGCCCACCTCGAGTCGGAGGAGGCGGCCCTGGCCCGGAGGTTCCGAGCCGAACACCGAGTGCTGCGGCCGGACATCGCTCGCATTCGCGCCGCCGCGGATTCGCTCGGGACGATCCCGTCGCCCGACGC